>CANIHJ010000001.1 GCA_947467385.1 Deltaproteobacteria bacterium
CAGTGTTGACGATCGTCAGCACATGAAACAAAAGCGACAACAGGGCAGCCCTCCACAGCAGCCGCCGATCCCCGATCCCCCACACAAGCCCCTCCTCAATCCTGCGGGTGAGCTCTACCCAGCGCTGTGGGAGGCCCACACGCTGCGCCAGCCATGAGACGCGGTGCGAAAACAGCGCAACGCTGCCGCAGCAAGCTGCCAGCGCCACGGCGATAACGAGCAGGACGATCTCCAGCGGAAGTGCCGGCGAGAATAGCAGCGCGACGAGCGACATCGCGACCATCGCCATCAAGCCTGTGTAGCGCTCGAGGAGGGTAGCTGACACGGCGTGCGCCCTATCCACGCCCTTGCCGACATAGAGGCTGCGAACAACATCCCCACCCACGTAGGAGGGCATCACAAGGTTGATAAAGTACCCGACGAGATACAGCCGATAGAGGTGGGATATCGTCGCTGAAATCCCAAGCCGCTTGAGGAATGCTCGCCACTTCACGACGCTCACAAAGATCAGAAGCGCCGCAAGCGCGAAAAGTATCACAACGTCCCGGAGCGATACGTCCCTGAGCGAAGCAGCCACGCTTGTCCAGTCGGCGACATGCACCAGGAGGGCGATAAGGCCCAAACCTAGCAGCACGCGCAGCGCCTCAACCAGCTTTTTGTTTGCTCCGTGCGCCATGAATCCCGGTTCCTTGAGGCTCGCCCGATACCCTGTAGATCACTGCTTGGGGACCGCAGGTGACAAGAAGACGAGCTCTCCGATCGACCAGTCCATCCTGCGGTCCATTCCCGTCTGCGTAAGCACTACTCCGTTGGCTTCAGTCGGCTCAAACTCAAACTGAAATCCCCCATTCATGCGGAAGAGATAGTTGAGCGCCGGCCAGTCCTCAGGCTTGAGAACAGTCTTTCTCTCCCCCGTCGGAAGTATGAGCTCAACCCGCAGACGGCGCGGCGAATCGTGCGGCCACAGCCCGATGTCGTACTCCAGACCGCTCACAACCACCGGACGCCTGAAGTCGACCTCAAAGCTCATGCCCGGCTCCTGCGGACGGCCGGTGCCCCAGCGCGTTGAGCGATCGCCATCAAGAGCGAGTAACGCTGGCTGGTTACTTGAGCCCCGCGCCCCTGCAATCTCTGCCGAGGGCAACACCTGAACGGGGCGCGATGGAGACTGAATAGTATGGATGATCACGTACGAGCCGGCCTTGCGCTCAGAGAACGGCACCCGCGCCGCCGTGAGGGCCTGCCGCACAAGCTTTGCCTCGGACGGAACGAGCACGAGCGGTATCCGTTCGCGCTCCTTCGGGGTCAGGCCACGCTCGTATTCCGGGATGCGCAGGTGGTGCGGCTCCTGAAAGAGGGAGAACGTTATCCGCTCCCCCGTCTCGAAGGCGAGCCGATACCCTATCCAGTAGTTCGTACGAACGTAGGTAAGCCCCAGCTCATCGAGCGCCGCGATGAGCTCCGTGTGGTCTCGGGCAACACGCTCGCCGTCGAACACGATCGGCTCCCCAGCGATCGCCCTGCCGCCCAGGTAGGCCGATGCGGCGTTGATGCCGAGCACAACAGCCACGAGCAGGGCGGCAGCGGCACGCGAGAATCGCGCAAGTGCAGCGACAAAGGCCCCGACAGCCACGAAGAGGCTCACGTACAGCGGCAGGAGGTATCTCGGCGCCTCATACAGCCGGCCGTACGTGCTGACCGTAAAGATGAGACAGCTGAAGGGGATGACAAGCAGCACAAGCTCGATCGGCGCCGAGCGGTCTACCTGCCCACGCACCAGCGCTGCCAGCTGCCTCCGGCGAAACCATAGCAAGCCTCCGAGCATCGCCCCGTAGGCCGCGTATACGAGGGCCGCTGCATGCGGGAATATCTCGCGAGAGCTCCAGAACCGGGTCGCTCCCAGCAGAATCGGCAACGCTACAGCGAAGAGCCCCCGGCGCTGCGCCGCAATAGCCTCGCCGTCCGCAATTCCAAACATGCCAAAGGAGGGAAAGCCAAGACGGATGTTGTAGGTCCAGTACGGCGCACCCGCAGCAAAAAAGGCCGCGCTGCCGATGAGCACAATCGCCGTCAGCCTTGACGGCCGCAGCGATCCGCGCGCGACCCCTTCGAGGAGCGCCGCCAACGAGAACGCTGCTATCGGAAATATGAAGTAGATGATCTGGTTATTGACCCACCAGCCGAGCCCAAGCACGGCCCCCAGCATGGTCGGGTAGCGCAGCTTCTTAAGGTCGTCCTGAAACCACTTCGTCGTGATGAGCAGCGCGGCAGCGCCTAAAAAGAGGATCTCAATAAAGCCTCCGCGCGCCTTCGTGCTCCAGATAATGAGCCCCGCCGGAGGAAACGCGATGAGGAGCGCAGCAACAAGGCCCGCAGTGCGCCCGCTAATCGCCTTCCCGAGTGCATACATGAGCGGCACAAGCAGCACCGCACACGCGAGTGGCACGAGCGAGAGCGCAAAGGGCGAGACACCGAATAGAGCGAAGGAGCCGCTGGCGAGAATCGCCTCCAACGAGCCCATGTAGTGCTGGCCATAATAGAAGGTCGGGATCCCCCTGCCCTCAAGGATATGTTTGCCCATCAGCCCGACGATCGCCTCATCCGAATCGATCGACCACTGGGAGGCGCCCATAAAGTCGAGCCGAATGAATGCGGCCAGGGCCATGAGAAGCACGATGATAATCCTGTCTCCGCCGCGCTGAGCCGGGTGGCACAAAGAAGCGGCCGAGGCCCGCGATACCGACGCCTCTTTGGGCGCTACTGTCCCGTGCGGCGACGGCCGTTTCTGCTGTGACGCGATGCTCATAGGGCCTAGCTTCCTCCGGCTGAAGCCGCCTTGGGGAGCAATCTCGCTTCAGTGGTCGGCATAGCACCGATACGCTCGCCCGCTGCTCGATACGCATCGAGGGTAAGCCGCCCGGTCCGCTCCCAGGTGAAGGTGCGCGCGCGCTTGAGCGCAGCATCCGCCAAATTCGCCGCGAGCTCTGGGGTCCGAAGGAGCTCAAGCACGGCCTTGCATCCGCCTCGGACATCAGTCGGCTTGAAGGTCAGCCCTGTGTCACCGAGCACCTCCGGCATCGACGATACATTGGAGCACGCAACGGGCAGTCCAGCCGCCATCGCCTCAAGAACAGGAAGGCCAAACCCTTCATACAGGCTTGGAAAGAGGAACACGGCGCTCTCTGCGTACAGAGCCCGCAGATCTTCGTCGGACACGTAGCCGAGACTGACCGTGTCGGAAGCCATAGAGAAGTCCCACAGCGCCACGTTAAGCCTCTCTTCCTCTTTAGGCGAGCTTATGCGCCCGGCAAGGACGAGCACGGGCACATCGCCCCCCTGGCGCTCCACCTCACGCACCACCTCGGCAGCGATCTCAACAAGCGTGCGGATGTTCTTGCGCTCGTCGTGCCCTCCGACATAGAGCAGGATCGGACGGCCCACCGGAATGCCAAGCCGCACACGCAAAGACATAGACTCGTCAGCCGTAATTCGCTTTCGGGCCTCCGCTATAGAGAAGAAGCTCTCATCTACCCCGAGCGGCGTGACCATGATTCGGTCACGCGGGACTCCGAGAACCCGATGAATGTCATTCGCCGTGGTCTCTGAGATGGCGAGCAGGAACGCAGCTTGCTGAATAGATCGAATCTCGAGCCAGCGCGCAAACGCAAAACGCCAACCCGGCCGATTTGCGCGATAGAGATCCTTCAAAATGAGCGGGATAAGATCGAGCACCGTCAATACAAAGGGCTTTGGGCTCCATGCGGGCGCATCCATATGCGCCGGGAAATGGACGAACGAGTACTGCTTGAGGCTTCCCGCATTGAGCTTGAGGGGATAGAGCATCTGCTGGCGCACCGTTGTCCTGCCGGCAGGCAGCATATTGACGAGTCGGGCGGCCAACCCCGCATGCAGCAGCTCCGTGTGATCGAAATACCCAACGGAGAGGTCCCCCCCGCCAGGCTCCCCGATCGTCCTCGTGAGCTCCGACACGTAGCGCCCGATGCCGCGCTGCGCGTGGCACTTAAACGCTGGGTCAAGCGCACTGATGTCGAGGCCCACCCGTATCATACTGCGGAAGCCCTCTGGATTGGCGGCCGGCCCTCAAGCAGCTGCGCGACCCGGTCCCGAAAGCGCGAGAACCCAAAAGCCTGAACCCGATTCCTGCCGCTTGCAACACAGCGGTTTCGAAGATCCGTGGGCGATGCCAGCTCGAACAGAATCTCTGCAATCTCGCGGTGTCGCTTCTCGTAGACAACAACTCCCCCATCGCCAACCGTGTCGGGGACGGCACCCGCGCCGTACGCGAGGAGCGGAAGCCCAAAATGCATAGCCTCAACAAGCGGCAGGCAGAACCCCTCATGCTCGCTCATGCAGATGTAGGCGCTGCTCGCCTCGTACATGGCCCGAACACCCTCATCCGAGAGGCATCCAGCGAGCTCAAGCACGTGCCCGATGTCGAGCTTGGCCGCCATTTCGCTCAGCGCGAAAGAGTAGAGCTCAGTGTCCGTATCGATGCCCACAAGCCACAGGCGGCTGTCCTTCTCTATGTGCTTGTGGAGGTAGTGAAAGCTTTTGAGGATGTCCTCGACGCACTTGTTCGGAGCCAGGCGGCCGACATGGAGGATATTCACCTTTGCCGACGCGCGAACCGCGCTGAAGATATCATCATTTCGTGGCAGCTCCCACCGAGCAGGATCGACCGGCAGGTCGAGCACTTCGGCCCTGAATCCGAGTTCCCGCAGCTCCTCGGCATTGAAGGGCGAGTCAGCCCAGAGGTCATCCGAAGCCCTGCACAGAGCGGGCAGCTCCTCGAGCCCACGCTCAATATCTCGCGCAACGCGCGAGTTAATGCCCTCGAACCAGCGGGCCGGAGTGATGTTGTGGTACACTAGGGTCTTTCGCCCCCTCTTCCACGATGCATAGATCTCATTGAGCGGGGAGCCCAGGGAATAGTGGAGAATCAGGTCTGCCTCGCCACACTGCAGAACCTCAGGATACGGCCGGGATCGGCCGCGCAGGCGCGGATGCTCTCCGATCGAAAATATCTCGCTGTCGTAGCCGAGGCCCTGAAGCGTCCGCTGCAGCGCCAAGACCTCGGTCGAAATGGCATCGCCGTAGCTCAGGGTGTGTACAAGCTGGTGAATCGATCGAGCCCCGGTCATAGCGCCTCAGCAAACCTCTCACACACACGGTCATAGACAATCAGCCCAACGGCGATCGAGATGCCTGCGGCCGCGCCCAACGTCACGAAAGACTGGAGCGGGGGGACCACGCCCTGCACAAGCACCTGCTGGTAACACTCGGTGAGAACCGCAAAGGGATTGGAATTGAGCAGGAACCTAAAGCGCTCAGGAACTGCTGACGCCGGGTAGACGACTGGGCAGAGAAAAAACAGGAACGTGAGGAGGTTGCCCACGAGGTGCTGAATGTCCCTGAAGAAAACGTTGAGCGAGCTCAAGGCTAGAACAAGGCCGTTGATCAAGAGGGCATGAAGCGCCACGAGCAGCGGGAGCAGCAGCCACGTTACCGGCACAGGAACCCCAGCCAGAAGCATGAACACCGCCAGCATTGGCAATGCCAAGACGAAGTGAATGAGCGATGAGAGCACGCTCACGCACGGCAGGATGTGGGCGGGAAACATCGACTTGGTGATGAGGTGTCCGCTGCCGACAATTGACGACGTGCCCTCGCTTAAGGCGCTGCTCGTCCAGATCCACGGAAGGAGCCCCGCAAATACCATGAGGTGGTAGTTCGGGCCGCCGTCAAAGCGCATGTAGTAGTGAAACACGAGGGTGTAGATCGCCATCAGGCACAGCGGATTAAGGAACGACCAGAGGAACCCGAACATGGATCCCCGGTAGCGCGTCGCAACGTGGCGGCGCACAAGCGCCTCAATCAGCGCGCGAAACTTCCATGTCTCTTGGCCTAGGGAGAGCATCGGCACGCCTCCCCATGAACACGCCACTCCCTGAGCGGCGAAACGACGCCAACCTCGCGCGAGTCTGATCGGACCGAGAAGTGGATCGCTCCCTTGTGGTAGTCGAAGGCATAGCCATCGCGGCGATGGAGGGCGACATCGAGTGAGAAAGCCCCATCGAGAAGGCCAACGCGGCCGATCGCGCACTCGATTACGCCGCTCGGCTTGAGCGCCGGAAGCTCAATTCGGTCGATGTCTGTGTTGGTTCCAAATACGGAAAGCCCGTCACTGCGGTGAATCCCGATCCCGCACACAACATCTGCCTGGGACGAGTTGGCCTTGTACGAAAACTGTATGCGCATCGGATCGTTTGGATGAAACACCCTCGCCTCGCGGCCATGCTCATCGAGTAGTTGCACTCCGGTTATCTCAACCTCCCTGCTGCCCCACCGGCCCTGATCAAGCTCAGCGCCGGGCGCGCCCTGGCCCGCTGGCGCATCCGCCTCGGCCCGCTCTTCTTCCAGGATCTGCAGCTCCTCGCCCTTTTCGATGAAGTGGCGGTATGCGTCGATTACCCGGCGTGGATAGCCCCGTTCCTTGACCACTCCCTCATGCAGCCAGATCGCCTCATCGCACCAGCGCTCGACCGACTCAAGGTCGTGCGTCACCAGTACGAGAGTCTTTCCGGCCTTGCGCAGCTCCGATATCCGCTCCTTGCACTTGGCAACAAACCCGGCATCCCCAACCGCAAGCACCTCATCAACCAGCAGCACGTCCGGCTCTGTGTGGACTGCTATGCTAAAACCGAGCCGCATGAACATCCCCGAAGAGTATGTCCGGACCGGATCGTCGATAACGTCCTCAAGCTCCGCGAACGAGACGATATCGTCAAATCGCGCCTCAACCTCACTGCGGCTCAAGCCGTGCATCACCCCGGCGAGCATCAGGTTCTCCCGGCCGGTGAAGTCCGGATGGAACCCGGCCCCCAGCTCAATCAGCGCAGCGACGCGACCAAGCACCGACACAGAGCCAGAGGTGGGCTTGTAAATTCCGGTCACCAGCTTAAGGAAGGTGGACTTGCCCGAGCCGTTGCGCCCGATGAGCCCCACAGACGCTCCGCGCGGGATCCTCATCGTGAGGCCCTGAATCGCGTGCGTGATGCCCTCCTTATGCGGCCTAACGGGCGGCTTTGCCTGCGGACGGAGGAAATTGAGCGCCGCGCTCTTGATGGTCGAGTACTTGCCCTGGCTGCGGGTGCTGCGCCGAAAGCTCTTCGACAGGTTAACGATGTCGATGACGTAGTCGACCGCTGGGGACCTTCCCGCTTCGGGGTGTTGGGCGCGAGCCGGCACAGCGCTCATGGCTACTCACCCCGCTTGATGACGTAGATGCCCGGCAGGTTTCTCCAGCGCTGGCCGTCATCCATGCCGTATCCGACGAACCACTCAAGGCCCTTATACTCAAAGCCCACCCAGCAAGGCACAAAGGTTGGTTTATTGAGCAGCCGCCGAACGAGGACCACCGACCGCACCTCCCGCGCCCCTTTTTGCAGCAGCTCTTTTTCCAGCGCCTCAAGAGTCCGGCCGGAATCGCACACGTCATCGACGATAAGAACGACGCGGCCCTTGACCGCCAGCCCCTCGGAGAAGATCGACACATGCGACTTCTGGACGCCCGAGGTGTTGCTCTCGTACGCCTCGGTGCGAACCGGAGCTATCTCGACCGAGCATGGGAACTGGCGCGCGAGGTCTGAAAAGAAAAACAATCCCCCGCGAAGAACCGGGATAACGAGCACATCCGTATGAGACTCCTGCCAAACACGGGTGCACCAGCGCCCGATCTCCTCGCCCAGGCTCGCCACCCTGGTGGAGATCTGCTTGGGCGAGTACTGAAGGACGAAGTTTGCTGGCAACTGCCGGGCAGAAACGCTATCGTTGGAGCTAACCACTACTGACTCCTTACTATGTGCAGAGAGAGCCTATGACCGTGCGGCACTATACTGGCTTTTGGCTAAAACATGCAATAACGACAGCGGCTTGCATAGCAACCCTACTAACCACCTTAAGTGCCTGCAAGGATTCCGATAGTGGCCAGCCCGAGGCGCCCGAAGGCCCAACCAAAATTCCGACCCAGGATTCGATTCAGGACTCGCTGGGAGCCGTGATGGAGAACCTGAACGAGCAGCTCGACCAGGCTTCCAGCCACGTTCAGCAGGTTGTGGCTCCCCATGCCGAGGAGATCCAGGCCCGCACGAAAGACGAAGTAGAGAAGGCGTTTCGCTGGGAATACAAGGTGCAGGATATCCCGGCCGACACCTCGGCCGAGGCGTTTGAGGCCAAGCTCACCGAGCTTGGCGACGAGGGCTGGGAATGCGTTTCTTTTCAGCCAGTTCATGACGGCACTCGGGTGACGTGCAAGCGCAAGCCGCGCGGAGCCCTCGCCTACCTCAAGTTCATACCCGGTTTCTGATGCGCCCGCTTCGCGCCGCAGCTCTCGTCGCGATCTGCTCGACCATCGTTGCGCTCGTAGGCTGCTCATCTCGCACTCCGGTAACGCCCGGCCAGATTCCGGCCGCCGACTACGTCACGCCAGAGGATGAGGCGTACGGGCTGCAAGTGCTCGCTGCCCTAAGCCAGCGCTATCCGATCGAGCAGAACGATCAGGAGGTGTTTCGGGTGCGAGATCTCATCGAGCGCCTTGCGCACACGGCAGGTGCTGGCTCCAGCCCGTGGAACGTGTACGTTCTTCGGGGAGATGATGTCGTCAACGCGGCTGCGACGCGGGGCAACTTCGTCTTTGTGTGGACAGGTATGCTCAACACCGCATACACCGACCCTGAGCTAGCGACCGTGCTCTCTCACGAGATAGGCCACGTTCTCGCCGACCACACCCAAACGACCCCTGACGAGGAGGCGAGCCACATCTTCGCCGACATATCGGGCAACGTAGCGAGCAGCGTGGTGTCAACGCAGGGGATGTACGGCGGACTGGCGCAGCTTGCAGGCATTCTCGTTTCCGAGGGCATAAAGGCGCTGATTGTGAACCCTGAAGTGCAACGCCAGGAGCTTGAGGCGGATCACATCGGCCTCTTCCTCATGGCCGACGCCGGCTTCAACCCGAATGAGGCGATCGGCTTCTGGACCAGGCTGCATGAGGAGCATGAGAACGGCTCAAGCTCTCTGCAGTTCTTCTCAAGCCACCCGGCAACACTAGACCGCATCGCCGCCCTTGAGGCCCTCATGCCTCAGGCGATGGCCCGCTACGAGGCAGCCTGCGACGCCGCACGGCCGGCCAAAAAGCGGGGCAAGCGCCCTGTGGCACAGGTCGGGGACTCCTTCGCAGTGGGGGGAACACGCCCCTAAAACAACCGCTGCGCGCCCCTCGGAGCGCAGCCCTCCCCGTTTGGCCGGTTTCGCGCTAGACTACGCAGGTTTCTCAAGAACGGAGCATGCGGCCCTTATGTTTGACTTTCTGCACGACAAGATTGACTCGGCACTGAACAAGATCCGGGGGCGCGGCGCGCTCTCAGCCGCCGACGTCGAGGCGACCATAAAAGAGGTGCGCACCGCCCTCCTTGAAGGTGACGTGAACTTCAAGGTCGCAAAGGACTTCTGCGCTCGTGTCACCGAGAAGGCCGTGGGGGAATCCGTCCTCAAGAGCCTCTCGCCCGACCAGCAGATTATCAAGATCGTTCACGAGGAGCTCACAGCCACCATGGGGGGCGAGGCAGCCGAGCTCAACCTGCAGAGCGCTCCGCCGGTCGTCATTATGCTGGTCGGGCTCCAAGGCTCTGGAAAGACCACGACGTCAGCAAAGCTCGCGCGACTCCTTAAGGAATCCCACAAGCGCAGCCCGCTTCTTGTTCCGGCCGACGTGTATCGCCCCGCCGCCATCGAGCAGCTCAAGACCCTTGGCGCCAAGCTCGGCGTTCCCGTGTTCAACTCAGCCTCAACAGACCGGCCGCTCGACATCGCGATTCGAGCCCGAGATTTTGCGTCAAAGAACATGTGCGACGTAGTCATCATCGACACGGCGGGCCGCCTCCAGATCGACGCGGCGCTCATGGAAGAGCTTAAGCAGATCTCGGCGGCCGTAGCCCCGACAGAGACCTTGCTCGTGGCCGACGCGATGACGGGACAGGAAGCGGTCAATGTCGCCGAGGGCTTCGGCCAGGCGCTGCCCCTCACTGGCCTCATACTCACGAAGCTCGATGGCGACGCCCGCGGCGGTGCCGCACTTTCGATGCGCGCCGTTACAGGCAAGCCCATCAAGTTTATCGGCATCGGGGAGAAGTCCGAGGCTCTTGAGCCATTTCACCCCGAGCGTATGTCGTCGCGCATCCTGGGGATGGGAGACGTGCTAACCCTCATCGAAAAAGCCGCCCAACAGGTCACGCTTGAGGACTCAGCCGACCTTGAGAAGAAGTTCAAGAAGGACCAGTTCACCTTCGAGGACTTCCTGGGCCAGATGCGGATGATTAAGAAGATGGGGAGTATCTCCTCGCTCGCCTCCATGATCCCCGGCCTTAACAAGTTGGCGAAGCAGGTCGATCCCGAGAAGCAGGAGCGGGAGTTCACCAAGCTCGAGGCGATAATTCTCTCGATGACCCACCAGGAGCGCCGCAACCACGAGATCATCGACGGCAGCCGGCGCCGACGGATCGCCAAGGGCTCCGGCACCAAGGTCGAGGACGTCAACAAGCTGCTCAAGCAGTTCGTTGAGATGCGAAAGATGATGAAGCAGCTCATGAAGATGGGGCCCGGCATGCTCGGAGGGCTCATGGGAGGCGGGGGCATGGGTGGCCTCGGCGGGCTCTTAGGCCGACGACGCTAACCGCGTGACTACTGCGCTTCCGGCTGTTGGCACGAGCCGGAGATCCGAGCAGACCACCGCGTCGGACAGGCGTAGCGCCCAAGCGAGCGGTAGTCACGAGAGCCTTAGCCCAACACGGCCTTGTTGCAGCAGCCGTTGTTGCCAATCCACAGATTTTTCAAATCAAAAGGCATATCAGCATGTTACCGCGCTGCTTCGGAGCATCCAACGGCTCAAATGAGCGCGTTGCTCCCGCATCTTTACCCCGACGCCCGTTCTGGTATACACTGTCACCTTGTTTTTCTCGTAACCATTTACAGGAGTTACTGTGGCAGTTGTACTTCGTCTTGCGCGACTCGGTAAGCATAAGTCACCGGCATACCGCGTGGTAGCCACCGACAGGCAGAATAAGAGAGATGGCCGTTTCCTTGAGGTCCTCGGAACCTACAATCCGCTCTCAAACCCAGCTCGGGTCACCCTCAAGGAGGACCGCATCAAGAAGTGGCTCGGCCTCGGCGCAAAGCCGACAGAGGTGGTCCGCTCGCTGATCAAGAAAAATATCCCCGGGGTCGTTGAGGCTCGTGAGGAGCACCAGACAAAGAAGGCCCAGGAAGCGCGCACGAAGCGAAAGCAGAGGGCAAAGGCTCGCGCGAAGTAACCGCTTCAGCGCAGGGCGCCTCGATATGCGGCCGGTTTCCTGTGTGGAACGGCCGCTTTTTTTATGTTCGTGAGCTGTCGAATACCGTGTGGAACGTTGAGCTTCTGACCATATTCCCCGAGATCTTCGGGAGCTTCCTCAAGGCGAGCCTTGTGGGAAAGGCGCTCGATCGGGGCCTCCTCTCCGTCTCGGTGACAAACATTCGCGACTTCTCCTCGCCGCCCCATAATAAAGTGGATGACTACCCGTACGGTGGCGGCGCCGGCCTCGTCATGATGCCCGAGCCGCTCACAAAAGCGATCGAGTCGGCCAAGTCCCGACTCCCGAATGCGCGAGTTATCCTGCTCTCCCCATCCGGTCCGCGCTTGACGCAGCGCAAGGCGGCGGAGCTTGCAAAGCTCGACTCGGTCATCTTCGTGTGTGGTCGCTATGAGGGGATCGACCAGCGCGTCATTGACCTCGCAGTGGACGAGGAGATCTCCATCGGCGACTTCGTCGTCATGGGCGGCGAGGTTCCGGCCATGCTTGTTATGGAGGCCTGCCTGCGGCTCCGCCCGGACGTCCTCCAAAACAGCGAGTCGACGCAGCACGAGTCGTTCTCTCCCTGCCTCGGCGACGGCAGCCTCATCGAGGCCCCGCAATTCACCCGGCCGGAGGAGTTCCGCGGGAATAAGGTTCCCGACATCCTCCTGTCGGGCAACCACAAGCTCATCGAGGAGTGGCGGCTGAGCGAAGCGAAACGCCGCACGGAAGCCCTCAAGGCCCGCGGGGGGGACGCACAGTGACCGTGCAGCCGTACAGCCTCAACGTGGCGCTCCTGCACGATGGCATGGTCGACAAGACCGGCAAGCGTGTTGCCACCTCAGTCACGCTGATCGATGTTCACGACATCTCCCGCAGCTGCCGCACATACGGGGCCGAGGCACTCTACGTCGCACACCCGTCGCAGACGATGCGGGCGCTCGTCCGCACCGTCAAGAAGCACTGGGACGGAGACTTCGGTTCCACATATAACCCCAACCGGCAGGATGCCTTGGGAGTGCTCGACATCGTGAGCGATCTCGATGAGGCAGTCTTAAAGATCGAGAAGCGCACCGGCACCCTGCCCCGCCTCATCGCCACCTCAGCCCACGACGGTGATGACAGGCTCTCGTATGCCAGCATGAGCGCCCTCATGGCAGAACAGGGGGGCTCGTACTTGCTTCTCTTCGGAACCGGATGGGGCATGGGCCCTGAGCTCATGGCCCGCGCTAACTTCATCCTGAAGCCCATCTGCGGCCCGACCGAGTACAATCACCTCTCTGTGAGGGCTGCCTGCGCCATTATCCTTGATCGGCTGCGGGGCTCCTGATCGGAATCACGCCATCTCCGCGATGATCGGGCGCAGTTGAGCAATTCCTGTTTGCGATCAAGAATGCCGGGAGTGGGCGGCTCCTCTAACTAAGCTGCCCGTGAAGGACCCATGCCCCCCCACAAACACATCACGGCCAACAAGGAAAACTTTCAACCATTAGTCGACAAGGCTCTCGCCTCGTCGGACCCCCGACAAATCGAGTTCCTTATTCGCTCCATCTCGCTATCTCCCGTCGATGAGACACGCAAGGAGCAGGCCTTTTACGAGATCTTGCTGGCTAACAAGTCGGTCAACAACGTGGTAGCGATGTGCCTGATAAACCTGCGCGCGTTCGGTGATGACGCTGTCCGCAAGGGCGTCCATTGCGTCCTCCAGCAGCCCGACTCCGTCGATACCGAGGTGGTCAAGATGTGCGCCATCGTGCGCCTCATCGGACTTGAACAGCATTCAAGCGAAGAGGCCCAGCTCATCGCACACTTCGCCTTTCACCCATCGAGCAGCGTGCGCTCGCAAACCCGTAGAGAGGTGGGCGGCTTGCCCGAGTCGCGCCGGCGCGAGCTGATTGCGGCCAACAAGCCTAACGTCGACGCAGCTGACCTGAACGCCAAGGACTTCGAGCTGCTCTTGCGGGCGCTGCCGTTGCCCGAATCGGCGGCATCGTAGCGCGGCTCCTAGGAGAAAAGAGCCCGAGACAGCTCAAGCAACCCCTCGTGCCTGCAAAAGTCCGGGTGTGACAGGAACCACAGCGTGCGGTCCGCATGCGCTCGAGCCCTATCGATGCCAAATCGGTGCGCAACCTCCGCCGCCGCGGCCGCGAATTCGTCAGGCTTGACTGCCAGCGTCATCATCGTCCTCAGGCCATCCAACGCCAGGGAGGCTAGCGCGGGATCTCGCAGCGCTGACAGGCGTGATAAGGCCTCATTGTCAGCTAAACCGGCTGGCCTGCCATCCTGCACTTCAACCCGAGCAGTCGGCCCTGAAACAGCTTCACCGGTCGGGGTCGCGGGCGTAACGGCACGCGAACCAGTAGGCTCGCTGCGGGCCTCTTTCGCCTTGCGCTCGCTAACCTCCTGGATCCTTTTTATTCTTTCATCGGCGATGCGCCGCGCCGCGGCAGCGCCCTTGAGGGCGCGCCGTGCGGCCAACTCCTCAGCAGATGGCTTTGCCGGCACCGTGGGGGGCTTTGGGATTTCAGCCTGCGGACGAGCCTCTGGCTCCAGCGCTCTCACAAAAAGCTTAAGCGGCTCCATGCCCGGATCCTGTGACGACGCAACGAGCTGCTCGAGCGCTTTTCGATTGGCGCCATTGAGGCCGCGAAGGGCTCGCTGGCAAGCGAAGCGCACATACGAAAGGTTGCTGTTAAGGCTCCGGGCGACGTGGGGCAGATCTTCTTGAGCAAGTGTCCCGCTTTCGACCAGGGCACGAATCGCAGCGGCGCGCACCATCTCACGCTCATCACTTGGTGGATCCGACAAGATTTTCCGCGCTAGCTTTCCCGCGACGCCAGGGTCAAGCGACTCCAGCACATAGACCGCACCGATAACAACACTGTTGAGAGCAAAATGGTGGCCAACTATCGAGACGATCGCCTCAGTGCGCTTCTCGACCGCCTCAGGAGCCCCGCTTACCTCGCGGACGATCTCTTCGATGCGCTTGGCATCCCGCAAGGAGACCGCCTCCGCCACCTTCGCATCCACATCGCTGCGAACCGCCAAAGCTCTCATTTGGGTAACAACTGCACTCATCGCCTCGCTCTCCACTTTTCGGCGCACGCTAACGCCGATCATAGCGGACTCTAGCGCACCAAGCAGACTCGCTCCCGTTAGGGAACCATTTGATTTGCTCTGTCGAGGCTAACAGAAACCTAACCGGCTCGATGTCACGCCCAGCCAAGGACCTTCATGAGCGAGAGCACTGCACGACCACGATGCGAGAGGAAACTACCAGAGGCATGCATGTCTGAAAGGGATTTAGGCTCCCCAGCAGGGGTAAAAACCGGGGAATATGGTAGAGGCGTTCCCTC
This sequence comes from Deltaproteobacteria bacterium, assembly GCA_947467385.1. Classification (GTDB taxonomy): domain Bacteria; phylum Bdellovibrionota_C; class UBA2361; order UBA2361; family OMII01; genus OMII01. Next base: position 14,765 of record CANIHJ010000001.1, read on the forward strand.
AATTTGGGACACGACCGCCATCGAGGGCACCTCGATCACCCCTTTCAGCTCTCCGTGCACACAAACCGTTCTACCGTTCGGCTCGGAGTACGCGATGCAGCACACAAACCGCGCAGGGCTAGGCCGCCCGCATCCGAGTATCTCGGCCGCCCGGCGCAACCCGAAGCGCGCCGAATACACTCCGGGCAGGCCCCGCAGCTCATCGATCTCAATTCCTGTGTCATCAGCGATGCACGGCCGCCCGCTCCATGCGGCATAGGCGCGCGACTTGAGCGCGGCGTTGCCCTCGTACGAGGGGAGCCCCTCGACGACGTGCGGTGCCGCAGAGCCAAGGCTCTCCAATCCCTCAATCGCAATCCCTGAGGGAGCTAGTACTTTGCGCACCTCTGCCAGCTTCCCCTTGTTTGTGGTGCCGAAGAGAAGCTTACATTCGTTCATTGAGGGCCCTGCGAAACGCCTACTGTTCTACAGCTCCGCGCAGGCATGCGCCTCGGGCTGCACTTCCTAACCGACTGGTCTTGCAACACAATATGACACCTTACTGGCGCTGACCAGCAGTGGTATTCTTCATCGATGCAGTCAGATCTCGCCTCAGTCATCTTCAACGGCTTCAACACGCAGCTCCTTGTGGCAGCCCTTCTCGGAGGCCTTATCGGTGTGGAGCGGGAGCTCGCCGGCAAGGATCCGAGTATCAGAACATTTGCCCTCATCTGCCTCGGAAGCTGCATCTTCACGATCCTCTCCTGGGAGGCGGTGCAGTCTTTTCACTCGGGCGACCCCGGCCGAATCGCGGCGCAGATCGTGCCCGGCATCGGCTTTATCGGCGCCGGAACGATCTTTCGCTCAAAGCACGGCGTGTCTGGCTTCACGACTGCCGCCCTCATGTGGGTAACCGCGAGCATCGGCATGGCAGTGGGTTTTCATCGCGAGGATCTCGCGATCTCAGCAACCCTCATAGCCATCATCCTCACACTGTCGCTGCGGGTGGTGCACGGCCATATTCGCAAGAACCGTCCCGATATGCATCCACACAGCCCAGACGACGCCTAGCTGTGGGCCGCGCCGCCGGAGCTCACGCGTCGTGCCACCGCCGCTCACCCCGATCATTTGGGTACGCAGTTGGGGCGCACGCAAATACAATTACTTCCCCAATTCCGTCGCGGCGCAGGGCATGCGCCGTCTCCTGAAGCACGGCCACCTCCCGAAGCTCTCCTGGCACAAGCGTTTCATGGCGATCAAGCCACTCGCGCCGCGCCACGTATAGCATGGAAGGGTCGCACAGGGGCTCGCTTGCGTCCGGCACCAGGACCCTCACACGACGGTGCAGATAGAGCATCATCGGAGCGAAGTAGTCGTCAGAAGGGTCGGCGATGAGCGCTATCTCCTGCCCAGGCTTCACGAGCAGAAGGATCTGCTCGGACATCGAGCTGAATCCGGTGAGCGATGACTTAAGGACAGATCCCGCCGAGACGAGTATCGTCATCACGGCCGCCATAAGCATCCAGACGCTGCAGTACAGCACTGCAGCGCTGCGCTTCTGTATCGCAACCACGGCGACGAGAGCCACCAAAAGCACGGTTCCGAGCCTCACGGCAAAAGGTCCGAAGGCAAACTTTACGACCTCCTCAAGCGGATGAAGGCTCCAGTCTCCCTGCAGCGCAAGGCCGGTCACCACGAGGATGCATACCCCGATAAACGCAAGGAGGATCTCCGCTTTCCTGGCGATCGCCCACAGCCTTTCGCGAACCGCCGCACCGCCGCGCTCGATGCGCATCGAAAGCACAAGCGCGAGCTGTATCGAAACCAGCGGGAAGATTGGCAGCAGGCTTGCGTGCCAGCCAGTCCGAATGAGCGACAGGGCGCATACGCCAAAAGCAAGCACCACCAGGGGAAGGAATGCAACGCGAGCCCGGCCTCCAGAGTACGAGACCGTTGGATGGCGCGGAAACATTCCTGCCGCCAGGGCAACCACCAAGAGCCCCCATGGGAAGGTGCTTCGAAAGAGAGATACAGCATAGAACCACCACGGCCGGCCAAGATCTCCCTCCCCACCTAACGGCGCCATGCCATCTCCTGCACGAAGCTGCACATAACGCACAAAAAGCGTCACACCAAGCGCAAGCCAGCCGGCGCTCGGCCTCACTATCTCCCTCGCGGTCCGGGCGAATCCGGCAACCCACACGCCACCAATGGCTGCAAGACTAATCGGAACGGCAAGCCCCTGCAGGCCTGCAGTGAGAGTTGCGAGCGCACAGAAGAGCCAAAAGAGGCTGCGATTCCGTGCCGGAATAGCCTGTACATGCCCCAGATCGCCCCGTGCCGGAAGGAGCAGCGCCGCAATCGCACCCCACACGCAAAAGGATAGCGACATGTCCCCTCGCGCCTGGACCGTCAGCTGCTGAAAGCCGTAGGTCAGCGAGAGAATCCCCGCCGAGAAGAGCGCGACACGCTCGCAGTGCAGGTCGCTCTCTGTAGTTCGGCTGATGCGCGCCAGGTTGTATCCGGCCAAGGCACAGCATACGAGCACACCGAGTGCCGTAAGAAGCGAGGGCAGGCGCACTGCCAGCTCAGAGAAGCCGCCTAGCACTATGCCGAACGCGGCGCCTGCCCAATGGTACAAGCCCGGCCGCGGCACCATCTGGCCAGGCATATCCGGAATGAGCCAATGTCCCTCCCTCATAATGGTGTCGATCACGGCTGCCTCCCGTGCCTCCATCCCCGAGTGAATCGACCCAAGACCGAGAAAGGCCACCTGGATGAGAGCGTACGCGCCAAGCGCCACAAGCAGCAGGCGCCACGGGAATTTTTTGGAGGCTCGTTGCATTCGGAGTACCGGACCTTTGCAGGGACTCCGTCATTGTAGCCTTGAGGGAGGCACTCCTCAACTCATGGATTTGCTACTCGATTCCGTGCACGAGCTTGCGATAGACCCTAACCTCCTGCTCGCTGCCGGCGATGAATGCTGAGCGCTCATGAATATCACCGGGGATAAGCGAGAGCACGTCGTGCGGGCCGTTGATCGCCAGGCCCCCAGCCTGTTCCGCTATGAACGCAAGGGGCATGCATTCATACAGCAGCCGCAGCCGCCCGGAGGGGCGCCGTGAATCGGTCGGATAGAGGAAGATGCCCCCCTTGCGCAGCGTGCGGTCGAAATCAGCCACGAGCGAGCCGACGTAGCGCCCCGAGTAGGGAGCCTCGCCTGCGGCAGTTGGCTCCTTGAGCTTGTCAACGAAGGCCCTAACCCGTTCGCTCCAGTAGCAGGTGTTGCCCTCATTGACGCTGTATATAGAGCCGTTTCTTGGTATCCTGATGTTCTCGTCGGTCAGCACGAACTCGCCAAGGCTTGGGTCGAGAGTGAATCCGTGGACGCCCGTGCCGGTCGAGTACACAAATGAGGTCTTCGCCCCATACACAGAATACCCAGCAGCAACAATGCGGGAGCCCGGCTGCAGAAAGTCATCGTGAGAGGCCGGCTTCGAAAGATCCTTTTTTCGAAGAATGCAAAAGATGGTCCCCGTCGGGATGTTTGATCCGATGTTTGACGAGCCATCCAGGGGATCGAACGCCAAGACGTACTTGCCCTCCCCGTTCGCGGCCTCAGTTTCTATTACGCTGTCCCGCTCTTCCGAGACGAGAAGACCGAAATGGCGCGAGGAACTCAAGAGCTCGACGAGAACCTCGTCTGCCTCCTCGTCGAGCATGCGGGTCTCCTCGCCGTGAGAGTTCGTCTTGCCGGTGTAGCCGTGAAGCCCCTTGAATCCTGCTGTCGCCACCATTTGGCTGATATACTTCATGCCCACGGAGATGGACACGAGCAGGTCAGAGAGCTCTCCAGTACTATCGGGATAGAGCCGTCTCTTGGAGTGTATGAAGCGGCTTAAGGTTTGGGTGGGTATCATTTCTCTCGCTACCGTTGAAGGGTCGAGGCCCCTGCGTGGCAGGGAAGCCGACGACGACTCATGCTCACGCGTGAACAAAAGAGCGTGTGTAAATGCCTCCTGCCGCCCCCGAGATCCGCATAGAAGGCTTACTGCGTGGGCACTGAGCAGGAACGAAAACGGAAACTACTCAAGTTGGACAAGACTCTGAAGCGGTCCACGAGACGGCCGGAACAGTTAGAAGCTCAATCTTGTCCGCTCTATCCATTATAGAGGACCGCGGTGCAGCGCCCAACCAAAAAAGCCGCGCAATACCCGGGCAGCTAGGGCGCAGCAAAAAAAGCCAGCTAAGCACCTGACACCAGAGGCCTTAGGTACAACAGGTATTTTGCGTAGCCGACTTCGCCAAGGCTCCTAAGCCTCGACCGACGCGGATGATATCTTTCGGCGCGTGGTGGGCTGGGGGTACTGCGGAAGGGTCACTACCATCCGGGTTCCCGACGGGCGGTTATCAAAGACCCGAATCTCGCCCTGGTGGTCTGAGATGATTGTACTCACGATCGCAAGTCCCAGGCCCGTCCCGCCCTTCTTCGTGGTGAAGTACGGCTCGAAGATGCGGTTCTTGTCAGCGGCGGGGACTCCCGGCCCATTGTCAGCGATCTCAAGCACCGCTCGCGAAACCTTGCGGTCAAACGAGAGCTTAACGTCCACGTGCCGCGCCGGGTTTAATGGTTGGGCGGAGACCGCTGCGGCCGCGTTGTTAAGCAGGTTTCGGACCACGCCCCGGATCTGCTCCGGGTCAAGCAGCATCTCCGGAATTGTTCCCTCCACCGCAAACGAGAAGGACACCTCCTGGTGCTCGCGCGTAAAGCTCTGCACCGTGCTGGCGACGAGCCCTGCAAGATCTGTCGGGGTGAACTGCGCGGTTGGCATCCGGCCATACTCCGAGAACTCATTTGCCAGCCGCTTGATTATCTCCACATGCTCGACGATCGAGCGCGTTGACTCCTCCACCGAGCCCGCCAGCTCGCTCCCCTTGAGCAACCGCTCAAGCCGCTGCGCCGAGAGCTGCAGCGGTGTCAGGGGATTCTTGATCTCATGCGCTATCCTTCGCGCCACATCCCTCCATGCCGCAAGATGCTGGGAGCGAGAGAGCTCTGTAACGTCATCAAGCAGGAGAACGTACCCGAGGAAGCTCCCCTCTCCCGCCACGATCCTGCCTGCCGTCGAGACAACGAGAAGCTCCCTTCCCCCGCTCTCGATCCGTATCTCAGACTCCGCAACCAAAGTCGAGGATTGGCTCTCTCCGTTTGCAAGCGCGTCGAGTAGCGGCCCGATCTTTGCCAGATCTTGCGGCCGCAGCAGCTCCGAAAGGTGGGACCCAGACCTGAAGTGAACGTGATCAATCTGCAGCAGCGCGCCCGCGGCGCTGTTTACCGTGGTCACGCGCTTCTCGTTGTCGAGCGCAACGACTCCAACTGCGAGGTTTGCCAGAATCGTCTCGATGAGAACGCCCCGGCGCTCAGCCTCGTCGCGCGAGCGCCGAAGATCCTGGAGCATCTGGTTGAACGATGTGACGAGGAAGCCGATCTCGTCATCGCGCATGGGCTCAAGCTGGAAGTCATAGTTTCCGCGCGCCACAGAACGGGTCCCCTCGGCGAGCCGCTGGATTGGGCCCGTGATCTGCTTTGAGATGAAAAACGCGATCCAGATGGCGCCAAAGAGCGTCAGAAGGTTAAACAGCGCCAGGGTAATGAAGAAGTTGGACTTCAGGGGATGCTTGAACGATTTTAGCTGCTCGTACTCGGTGAAGGAGTCCTGCACTATACCCTCGGCATGCACTAGCTCCGGATCCATGCGGTATGATGTGACGACGATGCGCGAGCGAACCGGGTTGTAGCAGCGGATAAATTGGCTTGCTCCACGCTCCTCGATGCGCACCTGCTCGCCGTCCTTAAGGGCACTCCGTATTGCCTCAAGGTCAAGCGGAGGCTCCGCAAAGGACTCAACTGCGGCCGTGGGGTGGGCAGCTTCGAGCAGCACAGCGCCATCTTTGGAAACGATCTTTATCGCGTACAGGTCATTTGCCTGGCGGAGGCTCTCAAGGTGCTGCTGGAGGGACGTAAGCGAGTCGCTGTCGAGCACGCTTCGGGGGGCGAGATCCCCGCGTATCCGTCCAGCCGACGCCTGCACCGAGAACTTGGCGTGGGACATGTATTGGCGGGCGATCGTCATGGCGCCATTAACGGTAGAGTCGATCTGGTTGCTGAACCAACCCTCCATAGCCTCGCTGATGAGCCCGCTTGCTACGAGGAACGAGAGCACCATCGGAACAAACGCAATTAAGACGAAAGCCCCCATGAGCCGCGAGCGCAGGCGCGCGCCAAGTATGCCGCGCCTGCGCTCGAAAATGAGCTTCACGACGTTGCGACCTACGAGCACGACGAGGACCAGGAGCGCCAGGATATTGAGGTTAACGAGGAAGAAGACAAGCACATTGCTCAGGAACGAGTCGTCCTCAGAGCGCCAGTCCATAATGGCAGAGACGGCCAGAAGCGCAAACAGCACGCCACACCCGGCAAGAACCCAGCGCAGCTTTCGGACCAGCGAGACGACGGATTTCATCGGATCTCTTCCTGGTCGACAACCCCCTGCCCGCCTGCCTCCGGCTCAAGCGAGAAGTCGTGCCAGTCCGACACGGACTCAACTACGTTCAAAAGACCGAATGTGAGGAAGCGCGAGAGGTGGGCGAAGGTGCGGCTTGAGCTGCCGATACAGCGAAAAATTGTCCGGACCGATATGTAGGCTTCTGACTGGCGGGAGAGCCCCACCTCCTCACGCTCAAGAAAAGGGACCGAAAGCCGGTGCGACACGAGGACCTCCCGCACCGCCTGGTCCCGGCTCGGCACGCCAACAGCCGTGGGGTCTTCCGTGTCCCCGAAGCGATCCGACACGACGCGGTAGCTTTCGGTAATGCCGTCATACTCAACGTGGTGCATCTCCGAGCGTGGCGACTGGCAATGGTCAAGCCACACAGAGCGGCGGCGGCACAGCCTCACCTCAAAGCGCACGCGCGCCTGTTTGCCGGCGCCCAAGCACTCTGCAACTGGCTCCTCAAGTCCAGGAACCCGGATAGTCACTGCGTCCTTCAGGGGCGTGCTCCAGTTCACAAAAAGGAAATTACCCCCCAGCGAAAGCGCACCAAGAATTATCAGCGCCGCGAATCTCACCGGCTACTCCTTCGCAAACAGGGATGCCTGGGCGGAACGCCCTTGGGGGATCTGCTTTCCGAGATGCTCGAAGGCGCGATCGGTCGCCTCACGTCCCCGCTTCGTCCTGGCGATGAACCCCTCCTGCAGCAGGTAGGGCTCAAAAACATCCTCAAGCGTCTCGGCGTCCTCACCCAGAGCGGCGGCAATAGTCTCAATGCCGACAGGACCACCCGAAAACTTTTCGATAATGACCGCAAGGAACGCCCGATCCGTTCGGTCCAGGCCCTTCTCGTCGATCTCAAGAAGCTTAAGGGCCTCCGCCGCGACTTCGCCCGATATGTCGCTCTTGGCGCACTCCTGGGCGAAGTCTCGCACCCGCTTCAAAAGGCGATTGGCGATGCGCGGAGTGCCGCGGGCACGAGAAGCTATCTCCGAGGCTCCTTCGGGCGAACACCCGATCTCAAGTATGCTCGCCGAGCGAGACACAATTCGGGTCAACTCGGGCACGGTGTAGAAGTCGAGTCGATGAACTATTCCGAAGCGATCACGAAGCGGAGAGGTCAAAAGCCCAGACCGGGTGGTTGCCCCGATCAGGGTGAAGGGCTTGAGCGGTATCTTGATGGAGCGAGCGGCCGGTCCCTGCCCAATAACGATGTCGAGCTCGAAATCCTCCATCGCCGGGTAGAGCACCTCCTCAACGACGTGCGAGAGTCGGTGAATTTCATCGATAAAGAGCACATCGCGCTCTCCAAGCGACGTGAGGATCGCGGCAAGGTCTCCTGGCCGCTCGATAGCGGGCCCGGAGGTGCTTTTAAAACCAACCCCGATCTCTCCCGCTATGATGCGCGCAAGGGAGGTCTTGCCCAATCCGGGCGGGCCGTGGAGCAGCACGTGGTCGAGCGGGTCGCCGCGCCTTTTGCTGGCATTGCAGGCGATCTGGAGGTTGCTGCGGACGTGGTCCTGGCCGACGTACTCATCAAAGCGGCTCGGCCGAAGGGAACTAACGAGAAGCTCCTCCTCGTCGATCCTCGCCGCCGCGCCTGCAGCCGTCCCTGTCGGGGCGTCCGGGGCGGCATCCACGAGCGAGCCCCACATCTCAACTTCATCCGAGAGCGACTGCGATTCGGTTGTTGACTTGTCCCTGCCTGCCATACTGCTTTAAGTTCTTTGGGGCTTTCCGCCGCCAAGCGCGCCGCGCTCCTGCGCGCCCACTGAGCTTCCCGCCTAACCCCGCTATACTACACGGACATCACTCGAACGAACAGTCTCGTTTCACCCACTCGGCGCAAAATAAGCCTGTCGTTTCAGGTTTTTAGCTAGACGTGTCGAAGCGCCTCACGAACGATGTCCCCGACATCCTCAAGACTCGGCATGCTCGCCAGCGCCTGGGAAACGGCGCTTTCGGCATCCTTTCGGCCAAAGCCTAGCACCGCGAGAGCCGACACTGCATCGCCCGCAAGCGTTGCCCCCGCGCGGTTCGGGGCCGAATCAACCGCAACCATGGTGTGCAGGGATGACGACCTCTCCCCGGCCATATTTGCGACGAGATCCTTGAGCTCGACGACTATGCGCTCGGCCTTCTTCTTGCCGACGCCCTTAATCGCCATGAGGGCCCGAACATCCCCCGAACCGATGGCCCGCAAAAGATCTCGAATAGCGACGTTCGACAGCACGTCGACCGACGACCGCGGCCCCATGCCGGAAACCCGATTGAGGAGAAGGAACATCTGCTTTTCAGCGTGCGAATCGAACCCAAACAAGCGAATGGCGTCTTCACGGACGTCAGTGTAAACACTCAGGGTAGCCTTATCCCCGACAGCCAAGCGAGAGAGGGCCTGAGAGGTACAGATGACCTCATACCCTACCCCTGAAATATCTATGGTCACCGTATCGGCGTCTATCTCAGCAACTTCACCGACTAATCTGCTAATCATACCTGCCCGTCGCCCAGCGGCTTACCGCATTAGTTTCTGTGTGCGTTCTTCCCGCTATCCTTATCACCCCAACGATCCCGTGTCTTGCTACAATTCAGCGCGCGGGGCGAGGTTTCCCGGTTCTTAGCTATGTCCGCCAAGAAGTCAACAAAATCCAGATCCCGAAAAGGTCCGAAACCGCGCAAAGGCCGTGCTCCCAAGGGACATGCGAAGCGGCGCCATCCCGTTCGTCGTCTCATAGTGCTCTCCGGGCTCATTGTGCTACTGGCGGGCGCGGCGCTGTGCTACGGGGTAGACCTGCGAGTTCGGGCCCGGCTTAGCTCCCTGCACGGCTCAAACCTTCCGGTCGTCTACTCGGCCCCGCTCGATCTCTCGGGGCTCGTGTCGCGCATCGATGATGCCGGACCAGGCGCTCCGGCTAGGCTGCGCGACCTCCTCCTTGATCGGCGCTACAGCGAGGTCTCGGGAGCTCCCGCTCGGCCGGGCGAGTTCTCTATCTCGGGCGCCGGCCTAACGATATACACCCGCGCCTACAGGAACCCGGCCGGAGCGCAGGTCAAGTCGCGCAAGCTCACCCTTCCCCTAAACACCCCGAGCAGGGAGCGGGTGCTGCTTGAGCCGCAGGTCATCTCTTACTTCAACGCTCCCGAGGTCCGGGCAAGCACCTTCACCCCGCTGGCGCAAATCCCGAAGGTGATGCAACAGGCCGTCATGGCTATCGAGGATGAGCGCTTCTATACTCACTTCGGCCTCGATCTGATCAGCATCGCACGCGCCTTCTTGACAAACCTCTGGGCCGGCCGGCTCGTGCAGGGCGGAAGCACGCTTACGCAGCAGCTCGCCAAGAACCTCTTTCTCTCGCCGAAACGAACCCTCTCGCGCAAGTTGATGGAGATCCCAACCGCGCTCAGCCTGGAGTACCACCTCTCAAAAGACCAGCTTCTTGAGCTCTACCTTAACGAGGTGTACCTGGGCCAGGAAGGTGCCGTCGCGATCCACGGCATGCCTGAGGCGGCCAACGCCTTCTTCGGCAAAAAGATCTCCGACATCGCGCCGGAGGAAGCAGCCCTGCTGGCCGGCATCATCAAGGCCCCTTCGCGGTTCAATCCGCGCAAGTATCCAGAGCGCGCGAAGGAGCGCCGCGACGTTGTGCTAAGCAAGATGCACGAGCTCGACGTACTCTCGGACCAGCAGTATGAGCGGGCGCGCATGCAGCCGCTCCATATCACCGAGCAGCAGGAGCACCGCCGCATCGCGCCGTACTACGCCTCGGCGCTTGAGGCAGACCTTGAGCAGGTGATCGACATCAACACCGCTCCTAGCGGGGGGCTCGCAATCTACACGGGGCTTGACCTCGGCATGCAGCGATGCGCCGAGGCTGCCATCGAGCGAGGCAGCAAAAAGATCGCTCAAGACCCCAAGCTTAAGGGGAAGAGCCAGTCAGTAGAGCTGGCGCTGGTATCCATTGAGCCGTATTCAGGCCTCGTCAAGGCGTGGGTTGGGGGCAAAGACTTCGGCGTAAGCCAATTTAACCGGGTCAATCAGGGAATGCGCCAAATAGGGTCAACTATCAAGCCGTTCCTCTACCTCACAGCACTCGATGGGTCGCTCAACTCATATAAGGTGGCAACCGCCGTAAGCATCCTTGAAGACCAGCCACGCGAAGTGAAGCTCAAGCACCAGGCAGCCTGGAACCCCGAGAACTATGATCACGAATTTCGCGGCGATGTGACGCTCCGCTATGCGCTTGAGAACTCGCTCAACATGCCGGCGCTGTACATCGCGGACCGTGTTGGGCTGTCGGCGCTGCGGCGCACCCTTACCTCTTTTCGGCTCGCTGAATCAGTCCAACAGGTCCCCTCGCTCGCTCTTGGAGCCCTCGACACGAACCTGCTTCGGCTTACGGCCGCATACGGCGCGCTTGCGAATTCCGGTATCTACATACAGCCCAGGCTGTACGTGTCGGTGCTTGACGATTCAGGCGACAAGCTCGCCACCTCCGAGCTTCTTGAGGAGCGGGTTGCTGATGACAATGCAACGTATGTGCTTACCAATATCCTCCAAGGCGTGCTCGCCCGCGGCACTGGCAAGGGTGCCCGCTCGGCCGGCTTCACGCGCGATGCTGCCGGGAAGACCGGAACTTCGAACGACGCGCGGGACGCCTGGTTTGTCGGGTTTACTCCCAACCTGGTCACCGGCGTGTGGGTGGGATTCGACGACAACTCGCCGCTCGGCCTCACAGGCGGGGCGGCTGCCGCGCCGATCTGGGGCGATTTTATGAACTGCAGCTCATCCTACCTGCCGGCAGCCTCGTTCGTTGCGCCCTCCGGCATCTCCTTCGTGGAGATCGATGCACGTTCCGGGGGCCGTGCCACCGAGGACTGTCCCGAAGAGGCTCGCATAACTGAGGTTTTTGTCCGTGGTTCCGAGCCTCGGCAGGCCTGCCCTCTTCACCGAGACGAGGGCGACGGAGATTCGTCACTGCCGGCCCGATATAACCCGGGGGGAGGTGCCTCTGGGCGCAGCCTGTGGCGCTCGCTTTTCGGGAACTGACCCGCTCGAGCACGGTGCGGGCGATCAGCGCACCGAATGGTCGGGTCACGACCCGGCACGGCTCGCCTTCTTAGAGTCCCGGCGCCGGGCTGGCTTGCCGATGTACCCTTGCCCACCTACCCCCTATCCAGTAATGATCCAAAGGGTATGCAGTGTATCCTCGGAGTCGATCTCAGCGCCCAGCCGTGCGAAATAACGGTGTCTCGCGTTGACGGCGAGCACGTGGAGGTGTTGGAACGCACAACGGCATCTATTCCGCTGCTGCAGGATCGGATCCTCTTGAGCCGCGAGGACATTGGCCCCCTCCTTAAGTCGAGAAACGACGACGAGATCCCGCGGGCAGCCGAGCAGGAGGGCGAAACAGAGCAAACCGAGAACCAGCCTTCACAGACCGCCACGCGAGAGCGGGTTCTTGCGGCGGTTGAGTCCCTGCGTCAGGCGATTGGCTCGCTGCAAACCGAATGGACTGCCTCGTCCGTAATTATTCCTCCGCACCAGCACGTCGCCCTTAATATTTCACTGCCCTTCGGCGACCAGAAGAGCTTAAGCGCAATCGTCGACAACCAGATTCAGGACGTGCTGCCCTTCGAGACAGACGAGTTTCTCATTCAGTACTGCACCGTCGGTCTTCTCGAAGGAGAAAGCAAGATAACGGCGGCGAATGATGAGGACACAAAAAACCCCTTCGATATTCATGTGGGGGTCATCCCACGCAGCTTCGTGCGCAACCTGCTCGCCATCTGCAAGGCCTCTGGGCTTGAGCCCAACGTCCTGACTGTTCCCTCAAGCGCCATCGCCGCAGTGTACCACCTCGGCAAGAACTACTTTAAGGCGAACTCGGCCGTCGTGTTTAACCGCGGAGAGGAGTACTCGATGGCGCTACTCGTGAACGGCGAGGTTCGCGTCGAGCGCGTGCTCCTTGCCTCTAACATCCTTCCGGCGGACGAATCAGACCGCAAGGAAGAAGGGCTCAAGCATATCTTCACGGCCCTCAAGCTCATGATCGCCTCGACTGAGCGCCGCTACGGCACCCGCATTGAGAACGTGTATCTCCTCGGGCGCGACGTGAAGGGCTCGAACTTGCAGCAGCTCTTCGGCAGGCCACTTGAAGGGCTTAGGATAGAGGACCTGGTTAAGGGCAACGACCAGCCGATCGGCATCGCAGCGCTTAGCTCGGTCTTCGCGAAGGATGAAGACGCGCCGGTTCCGCTTACGAACTATCGCACCGGAGAGTTCTCTTTTACGCCCCGCTTCGGGGAGTTTATCCGTGCCCTTTCCAGCGCCAAAACGTACATGATAGCCGCCCTGCTCGCCGCAATCGTCGGCGTCGCGGGCATATACGGTATCCGGAAGTTCACTATCGCCCGGACAGAGAGCGCCCTCATCGAGCAGATCCAGGCGATCATCCCCCAATTCCAGAATTCTGACGGCGACGTCCGGGCCTCGCTCCTGGGCGCCCAAAAGAAGCTCTCCGATGAGCTCGGCGTGCTTGGCTCTCCTGCGAAGGTCTCGGTCCTTGACGCCCTTCTCGCCATCCTTGAGCTCGTTCCGGACGATGCGGGAGTAGTCGTGACGGCAATTAAGGTTAACGGCACCAAAGCGACGATCTCTGGCAACGCGCCGTCGATTAGCGCCTGTGAGGCGGTTGCGAAATCGCTCAAGTCCGGCAAGGAAACCTTCAGCCGCGTCGACCAGCCCCGCACTACCCCGAGCGGCTCAAAGTTTAACTTTACGATCGAGGCTATCCTGGCCCTATAGCGTATGGAACTGAAGGCAAAGATTTGGCAGGCTATTGAGCAGCGTACTCCTCGGGAGAAGGTGATGATGGCCGGCGCCGCACTCCTGGTCGCGGGCCTGGTCCTCTATCCCGCATTCGTGGAGCCGATTCAGGCTGCCTTCGCTCGCCAGTCAAGCCAGCTTGAGGCCCTCGACAAAACCTATGAGCTGGTGCCCGCAGTGCTCGACCGGTACCAGAAGCTTCAGGCGCGCCGCAGCGAGCTTGAGAAGTTCTACAGCCAAATAAACGTGTCAGAAGACCCCCTGGCATACCTTGAGAAGCTCATCCGGGATGTCGCACAGGCTAAGCCGGGAGAGTACGGGGCGAACCCACGGGAAGGGTCCAGCCGCGGAGAGAAGTACTCGACCAGGAGCTTCAACGCGCACTTCCAGACTACGAGCATGGAGAACCTCTCAAGCTTCCTCAAGGCCCTCACGACCGGCTCCCAGCCGATGCTACTCTCATCCATTAGCCTAGAGCGCCGCGGCTCTGGCGAGAGCCTCTACGTGCAGTTTGAGGTGAGCGCTTTCGAGGCCAATTCGAAGTGACGCTATGGCTCGCCTTCGCCTCCGCTCAGCGCTCGCAATCGTTGTCCTAACCCTGCTGGCACTCTTCGTCGCCTTGTGGCCAACCCTGCTTGGCTACGGGGCGCAGTACGCGCTGCGCCAGGCGCAGTCCCCTTCCCTGCGCCTGGTGTGGAGCGGAGTTCATGGCACGTGGCGCGGCATTCACATCGATTCGCTGGAATCCCTGATCGCCGTGCCGGCCCGGGGAACGGGCCCCATAAAAGCCGTGCCGGTACGGCTCGAATTGCGCAATGTGTGGATACGGCCGTCGCTTATTTCGGCCCTGGTTAACCAGGAAGCGCTTTCCGTGTCGGGTGAGATATTCGGAGGCAGCCTCTCTGGATCCGTGTCCTCGCTGTTTTCCGTCCCAACAACGACCCTTGCGATTGCAGGCATCGACCTTGCCGAGCTCGCGCTCTTCCCTGAGGTGCGGGCGCTCGGCCTGAGGACCGGCTCCGTATCCGGCTCCATCACCATGGCCTCCGCAAAGCCAGGCGAAATCCCGAGTGGAACCTTCTCGCTAGCGGTCAAAAATTTTTCGGTTCCGAGCAACCAGTATACCTCGCTGCTGAAGCTAGGTCCCCAAGACACCTTAGACCTGGTCCTTGAGGGCTCCTCAACGGCTGATACCGTCAGCGTTGACTCCCTCACAGTGAATTCTGAGCTTGGGAAACTCTCCGGAAGGGGCAAGGCGGTTTTCAAAGTTCCGCAGTTTCCGGACAAAGTGGAGTCGACCGCCGCCATCGCCCTCTCGGCGCGCGGCTCGGAGCGCCTCGGAGCCTGGCTGCCGATCATGACCAGTAACGCCATTCAGAGCGACGCAAAGGCCCTGACCGTCGTTTCCTCCTTGGTCCCCTGCAACGGCTCTTCTGCCGCCTTCAATATGCAGTTTGGAAGCCGCCGCTTGTGCTTTCGAAACCGGTTTGAGAAGCGGGCGGCTACTTTTTGACTCTACAGCCCATCGAGTACCGTGCTACCCTCATAGGGCGGGTTTTAGGCAGTTGGCACGTTATGCAGACAGCTCTCATCATCTTTTCGGTCATTCTCGCGGTCGCCGCGGCGGCAGGCGCGCTCATGCTCAGCAAGAAGATCTCAAAAGGCGCCTCTGATGAGGCGATAGCCGAGCTGCGCTCAGAGGCCGAGGCGCTTGAAGGCCAAATGATTACCCTCTTGAGTGACATTAACCAGCAGGCCTCGAAGGGCCAGATCCAGACCTTAGTGGTCCAGACAGAGAGGTTCATCTCCGCGCTCAAGGAGCAGCAGCAGAAGCTGCATGACGCCGAGGCGCGGCTTACCAAGGCCCAACAGGACGTCATCAGTCGCGAGCTCTCCCAGCAGGAGATCAAGACAGTGCGGCAGGAAGACGAGAGGCAGCTTGTCGAGGTGATGTCCAACTATCAGGACTTCTCGTCGCAGTCGGTGGCGCTTGAGCACAAGCTCGCCCAAACGCTTCGCTCCCTCGATGCCATGATAGCGGAGAACCCCCTCAATGCGGACCAGCGCGCTCTCTTCCAGGAGCTCACAAATGCCCTCACGAACGCAAGCGCCCAGCTGCGCGATGTCATCGTTGACTACCAAGCGGTGTACGAGAGGCTTGACGCCTTGAGGACCCAGTATGCCGACCTTGAGAAGGAGTACACCAAGCTCGTCGACCTGCAGCTTGGCTCGTAGGCAGTCGCAGCGGTCGGACCCGCGATTCTAGAGCATATCCTCAAGCACCTTGCCGAGCTGCTCAAGCGAGGCCTGGCGGACCGACTCATCCACCATAGAAAAGATGTCCTTGCACAGGTTTGAGTCCCGGCAGTCCCAGCGCAGGCCGTACTTGCTGAAGCTCATGGAGTGCGACGAAGACCGGTCACGAACCGTGCTCCCTACCGTAACCGTCATTCCGTTCACGTCTGCGCGGTATCCGGTGTACCCGGCCTCGCCCTCAACAGCCTGCCAGTCTTCAGCCGCCGTGGTCTGCACCTGCTCGCGGATATTTGCGTTGAGCCGCTCAACAGAATCGTTGAAGTCCCTGCGCAGGGACTCCTGGTGCTGGCGAACCGCCACCTGAACCTCGTGGTAGAGCTGCCGCGCGATATCACCCTCAGCGAGCACCTGGACGCTGCGGGCGGTTGCCTGTGCGCCACGATAGCTTGGGTCGAGGATCATCTTCGGCGTCCATCCACGTGGTCGGAGCTCTACCGAATAGCGCGGGATACCCGATTCCGTGAAGCTAAATCCGCCGGCGAAGAAGTTGCTTACCACCGCCGTTGAGCATCTCAGAACCAGAACGCCCGTTTTTGTGTCCGTGCAGAAGAGCTGTTCCCACGTTTCGCGCGAGCGCTGGTACCTCTTAGAGGTGTCGAGCTCTTCGCCTCCCTGCTCCCAACGGTCGGCAGGGGTGTTGGCAAGAGTCGACTTAATCTTTTCGAGAAGCCCAGGACCGCTCTTGCTGCCCTCGGAGGGGGGACCCGACTCTGGGCTGTTCTTGTCTCTTTCGTCGTTGCTCATCACCTAACTCCGATACTTATATTGTAGAGGCGCCGCGACGGGTATTCAACCTATGGGCAAAAATAACGTTCCATGGCTGGGTGTTAGGGTTCTGGCTAGGGTGCCGTGCGGTCGACTGGGGGCACCAGTATCTCCCGCGGCTTAACCCCGTCCATCTTGCCGACCAACCCCTCGCGCTCCATCATCTCGATGATCCTCGCCGCCCGGTTGTATCCGATACGGAATGTCCGCTGGATCATCGAGGTCGAGGCCTGGCCCTTCTCAAGCACCAGCTCCACCGCCCGATCGTAGAAAGGATCGGCGTCCTCTTCTGTTCCACCCTCCCCGCCGGAGCCGTTACCGTCAGAGCCATTCTCCTCTGCCAGGGCCTTGTCGCATGCAGCGATGATAGCATCGTCGTATTGCGGCTGGCACTGAACCTTCAGGGACGCAACAACTCGCTGAACTTCCTCATCCTCCACGTACGCTCCATGGATGCGCTTAAGCGGCATGGCACCAGGGAGCATAAAGAGCATGTCGCCACGCCCGAGAAGCTTCTCAGCCCCCATCGCATCCAGGATGGTGCGCGAGTCGATGCGGCTTGAGACCCGGAACGAGAGCCGCGCCGGAAAGTTTGCCTTGATCAGGCCGGTGATTACGTCTACCGAGGGCCGCTGCGTTGCTACGATTAGGTGAATCCCCGCGGCGCGCGCTTTCTGCGCCAGGCGAGTAATCAGCTCCTCAACCTCTCGGCCAACGGTAAGCATGAGGTCCGCCAGCTCGTCAATGACGATTACAAGCTTAGGTAGCGGCTTAAGCTGCTCTGGAGAGATCGACTCAACGGCCTCAACACTATCCTCTGCACCCTCGTGCGGCGCCTCGGATACGGGCGCTGGATCTGGCGAGATAAGTTCTAGCTGCTCGGATGCCGGCGACACTCCTGCCGATGAGTCTTCAGCCTGGGCACTCTCGCCCGCGACGAGCCGGTTGTAGCCGTCGATGTTGCGCACTCCGAAACGCTGCATGAAACGGTAGCGCCGATCCATCTCCTTGACTGCCCACGAGAGTACCGCCTTCGCCTGTCGCGGGTCGGTCACCACAGGCACGCGCAGGTGCGGGATGCCGTCATACACGCTCAGCTCAAGCACCTTGGGATCGATAAGGATGAGCCCTAGCTCAGACGGGTGGGCGCGGTAGAGAAGGCTCAGCAGGATCGCGTTTATGCATACCGACTTTCCGGTTCCCGTTGCTCCCGCCATGAGCAAGTGCGGCATCGTGGCGATATCCACGACAACGGACTCTCCATATGTGTCCTTGCCCAAAGGAACGCTTAAGATCGAGTCGGCGGTTCCGAGGAGCGGGCTTTCAAGGCAGTCCCTAAGGCGCACGATTGCGCGATTCTTGTTGGGCACCTCGATTCCGACCGTGCCGCGCTTCGGTATCGGCGCTATAATTCTTATGCTGCTCGCCTTGAGGCTCATGGCAAGGTCGTCCTGAAGCGCCGCGATACGCCCGACCTTTACGCCCGGTGCCGGCTCAAACTCAAAGAGCGTAATGACCGGTCCCGGATGAACCTGGGTGACGCGGCCGGCAATGTTAAAGTCACGCAGCTTGGTTTCGATCTGCTCGGCCTTCTGCCGCAGCTCATCATCGTCTTCACCGACTGCTCCACCCTCCTCTCGGGCAAGGAGCTTAAGCTCCGGCGCCACATAGCTGCTGAACTCAGGAGCTGCCTGCGGGAGCGCGTCCTTTTCCGCTGCCTTCTTTTTCTCCGCCTGGGGCCGGAGGGTCCGAAGCTCAACCGTCTCCGGCGGCCGGGGCTTCACGATGATCGGCTCTACTCGATCTGCCAACGAAACCGGAATGGGCTCGGCCACGCGGGCGACCGCAGCAGCCGGCACCTCGGGCTCTGTCGGCTGCACAACCCTGCGCTGCCGGGGCTTCGCCGCCTCCTGCCAAGCGACCTGCGGAGCCCCGCGATAGGCGAAGAGGCTGCCGAGCATAGTGCCAAGCTGGCGCGAGACCTCAGCGACGTGGGTACCTCCGCGCATGAACAGCAACGCAATAACTTTTGGCCCCTTCCAGCACAGCCACGTAAGCAGCCATTGGCCGCCGACCCGAATCCCGTGAGCGACATCTCCGACTGACCTCTGGAGCAGGATGGCAACGCTCACCGCCAAAAATATGGTAAGCAGAATCAGCGTGCCGCCCGATCCGAGGTTGCGGGATATGAACCTGAGCGCCGATGCGCCCACCGTGCCGCCCGCAGCATCGCTGGCGACCATCGCAAGCAGGCCGGTCGTGCAGGCGACCATCAACACCGAGGCGAGACAGACTATGCCGATTGCGTAACGGCGAGGACGCTCTTCACCTGCACCCCAACGAAAGAATGCGAGCCACACCAGCCCCATGACTGGAAGGATGGAAGCGTACCCGAGAGTTCCGACTAAGAGCGTTGCGACAACATGCCCCGAGGGTCCCATCACATTCCCATGCGGGTTCAGCTCCATGCCGGAAAGCAGCATGTAGGCATGCGACGTAAGGCTTAGGAGCAGCAGAACCCCGCCGGCGAGGAGCGCAAGGGAAACCGAGTCCCTGACCCATGCTCGGGGCGCGCCACTTCCGCTAGTCGCGGAAAGCTTAGCTGACTTTTGGTTCTTTGCCCTCGAGGTTGTCCTTCGTTTCTGAACTGCTGCCATGGCAACTGCATACCTACAAAAAAAACGCTTTCAAATATCCGAATCCCCTGAGAACCGAGTTGCTCACGGGGCAATAGGCTTGGGCGAGACGACCGCGCCCAAACTTTATTTGAAATAATTACTTAGGATGCTAACACTTAGGGTTTGTTCGCGTTAGTGGTAATCTTCGCCCCGGCCGGGTTGCGGAATCCGCCCCAATTCAAGGAAATACAGCTATTTAGTTGGGCTATTGAGCGCCCGCAAACTGCTGATCGCGGCGGTTTGCGAGATCCCTGAGGGCAGCTGATAGGCCCCGATCCAGGACCTCATGGCCAGTAATCCAGCCCGCGCCGGTTCCGTCCGACCCGAAGCGCTGGCCGAGCTTAAGCCAATTTTCCGAAAGGGCCTCCTGGCGGAAAAAGTACTTCGCCTGCCACACCTCTTGGCCATCTGAGACCCTCTCAATCGACATGGTGAAGGCCACCGTAGCGGGCTCTCCTCCGACACTTGAGCCTTGGCGCTCGCGAAATGTTAGGAGCTCGGTCTTAAGAACGCTGTCTGTCCGCCCTTTGCCGACATTTCCATGACCCGAGCCCTCAACCTTAAGCACCTTCATGCCCAGTATTTCATCAGCTCGGCGCTGAATAAGCTCCTGAAGACCCACCGTCGTAATCGATTGGTCGGAGACGGAGGTAGAGAGAACCGGCGGGAGAATCCCGAGGGAGCTGATTGATGTGAGCCTGGTCGGGTTATCGATTCTGACCTCTAGCGGCGACACGATTGGGGAGGAGATCCCGGTCGACTTCGCCCCACTCCTGCTGCTCGATGCTACTCCTGAGCGCTTGGCTGAGCACGCATTCAGGCTAACGGCCAGGCTGGCGCCAACAACAGAAAAAACGAAAAGGACGAACGCATTTCTCATAAACAAGAGTATCGAGGGCTAGACGCCTTCACTCCATTACACAATGCAAGGCAGATGCCAAGGGGCATCACAGCGTAAATGAGCCGCAGGCTCTCGTTCGCTTATAAAAAGCGCAAAAAAAAGCGGCTCCGAATGGCATTCTTCGGTCACCGATGGTGCATCTCAATAACCCCGCCACCGTGCGGCAGATCATGGCTTGAGCAGCTTTTGTGGCGAACTTGAGAGCGGCACTTGCCTCTTGATCTAACCCCACGAAAGGATTTAGGCTTCCACCTGCATTTGAAACAATAAAGTCCTCCACAGCCGTTTTGTGGAGGTGCTTAAACCGGATACGAAGATTATGAGCACGAAGGCGACCGAGAAGATTATTGATGCCCTGACCCAACTTGTTGAGGGGTTTGCTGAGCTGCAGGAGCGGCTGGAGGATGATTACGATCCGGAGGTAGCCGAGGAGGGCAAGGAGGAGAGCAAAGACGAGAGCAAGGACGAGGAGGACGAGTCGTCCAGCCTTGAAGAGGCCCTTGTAACCGAGATAAAGGCGGCCGTTGAGGCTGTTATAGAGAACGAGGATTGCGCCCCAGAGGACCTTGCCTCAATCGTCTCGGCCCTCAGCAGTGCGCTTGAGGAGATCGACCCCGAGGTCTTTTCTCACGGCGCAGTGGCCGATGAAGACGAAGACGAAGACGAAGATTACGACGACGACGACGACCTCGATGATGAAGACCTCGATGAAGATGAAGATGAAGATGAGGACGACGACGAGGATGAGGACGAAGGCAAGGATGAAGATAAGGATGACGACGACGATTAGCTCTTAAACCGTCGCGCATCTCGCGCTTAGACGGCCTGAAGCGGGAAACCGCTCAGGCCGTTTTATTTGGGCCCTGCGGTGCTGCGCCCTACTCCGGAACCAGCCTATACTCTGCCCAGCCGCTGAGCGGGAAGCGCGTCAACGCTTGCTCGATGTCTCGATGCGTTATTGAGAGCACCCGCTCAACCACCTCCTGGAGCGGGGTGGATCTCCTGCGATATGACCATTCCATACCAAGTGACATGAGCCGGCCCATCGGCAGCTCCCCATCAAGCACTATGCGGGCAACGATCTTTGACTTTGCCCGCTCTAGATCAGCTCCGGAGAAGTCGAGCGGCTCTGCCAATACTTCACGCGCGATCGAGACAGCCTTATCGAGCCGATCCGGAGCGGCACTGACGTACGCGCTCCAGCATCCGGTGCCGTCGCGCTCATCGCTGTCGACGCTCGCGGAATCGGCCAGCCCCTTGTCGATGAGCGCCCAGTAAAGGCGAGAACCGGAAGAGTCACCCAAAATAGTAGAAAGGACCGATAACGGATACCGCTCCTCATCTTGGGCACTCGGCCCAAGCGTAAAGAGCACTGCATGGGCATGGCTCAGGTTCTTGCGCGAGAAGGTCCGCCCTTGAGACTTGCCAGCATAGCGAGGAGTATCGCGTGTGACGGGAAAGTCCATCCAGCCGCCGCAGAACCGCTGCGCGTCCTCAACGAAACGCTCCCACGAGAAATTGCCAGTGGCTGCCAGGACGATATTGGATGGCGAATACCTGCAGTCAAAATAGGCCTTCATCCCGTCGCGCGTCAGCCCCGATACCGAGGCATGCGAGCCCAGCACGGAGTTGCCGGCTGGATGCGCGCCAAAGAAGTCCATCGAGGCGTTCTCGAAGAGATAGAAGTGCGGGCGGTCCTGATACAGGGCTATCTCCTCAAGGATGACCTTTTTCTCCATGTCAAACTCTTGCGGATCGAGAAGCGGCCTCATCATGTCGCTTAGCAGCTCCTGCATCTCCCTGAAATTCTCAGGGATGACAGCCGCGTAGTACACCGTATTTTCTTCCGACGTGAAGGCATTAGCCTGCGCCCCGAGATTTCCGAGCTGGAGATTAATGTCTATCGCAGAGCGAGTCGGCGTCCCCTTGAACAGCATGTGCTCCAGGAAGTGAGACACTCCAGATTCAGTCGGCGTCTCGTCACGCGCCCCAGTCTTGACGAAGAAGCCAATCGACGCGCTCGCGTTTGCCGAATTGGTCTCCCCGAGGATCGTGAGCCCGTTAGCGAGCGTTGTTTGGTGAAAAAGTCCTGGCATGCCCTATCGCCCCCCTCGGATAATTGAGGCCGACACGTCAAGCGGCGCGCGGCCAAGCGTCAGTATCGTGCACGGCGAAAAGGGATGCCGCTCGATGAAGCCGTTGACATCTTCGAGCGTGACGGCACCAATAGCCTCGTTCACCTCCTGCAGGCTCCTGACCCTGCGCAGCAGCCACCAATCGGTTGCGTTCGAAGCGGCGCGCGAGCCAGGAGACTCCTCTCCCATGACAAGCGCCGCCTTGAGGTTAGTCTTTGCGCGGGCGAGCTCGGCTTCGCTGACGCTCCCCTGAAGCCGGGCGAATTCGCCGAGGAGAAGATCGAGGCTCTCTTGGGCCCGCTCTGGTGTGGTGCCGACGTACGCAGTGACCGTGCCATACGACGTGTTCGAACCATGCCGAGCATAGACGGAGTAGCACAGGCCGCGCTTCTCCCGCAGCTCCATGAAGAGCCTGCCGAACATGGATGATCCAAGAAGGCTCACCGCGAGCTTGCCCGCATAGTAGTCTGGCTCGGCAAACTTGACGGACGGCGCCGCCATCACAATCTGCACCTGGGCCGAGTCGACCTCGATGTGAGAATACTCGTGCGGGGAGATGGCGCCGAAGCTGGGGAGCTCGGCCGACACGCCGCCCCAGCCGCCAAAGAGCCGCTCCACCTCGGCAAAAACGTCTGCGGCTTTTACCCGACCAGCAATCGACAGGATAGCTTGCGACGGCTTGGCGACCTGCGCATGAAGCTGCTCCATGCGTGCGCGACCGGTGGCAAGCAGTCCTTGAGCCTCGCCAAGTGAGGAGCGGTTGAAGGGGGCGGGGTAGAAGCGCCTGTTAAGCTCGACCATGGCGCGCCGCGCCGGGTTGTCGTTGAGGGCTGCTAGGTCCTGCAGGAGGACGCTCCTGATGTTTTCGATCTCTTCCTCCGGAAGGCGCGGCTGAAGCACCATCATGGAGACGAGCTCAAGGGCGCGCGGAAGCTTGGTGGCGAGTAGCGAGCCGCTGCAGCCGATACGGTCGGTTCCGGCCCACTCGCCGTGGCGGATTCCCGCGTCGTCGAACGCTTCTGACAGCCCCCTCGAATCGAGCGTCCCAGCTCCGCGCCCGATGAGCTCAGCGAAGATGAGGCTTGAGCCCACCATATCCTGCGGGTCGCAGATAAGGCCGCCTGGCATCAGGAGGTCGTACGCGACCGACTCGACATGCTCCATCTCCTCGACAATAACCGAGAGGCCCATCGGAAGCTGCTTGGTGTGTATCATCTCGACACGCCTACTTTTTGCTAATTAACTGGGAGAGCGTTACTGACGATGGGTCTCCGGAGGGCCCGAAGCATTCATACATCTTCGACATCTCGACGCCCATAAACATGCAGCTACGCTTTTTGAAGACCGCCTCCCTAATGTCCGCCACCGATACCGAATCAGGCGACTTCATCAGCAGTATAGGCATATCCCTGCCCTCTCCACGCATGATTATGCCCGCCTGCTCAAGGGCAACCAGGGTAGTTTTGAGCACGACCGAACTGCAGCCGAGCTGCTCCGCGATCTCAAGCTCATTGGGCACCTTATCGCCGCGCTTGAACGCCCGCGATATGAGGACAAGGGTCTGTACTGCTATCACCATCGCCCCGTCGCCAACGCTCGTGAGCGATCGCTTCCACAGTGCCCCCACTCGCGGCAGGTGCTGCGCCTGGTACGAGATCTCCGCTCCAAAGAGCACCAACGTCCAGCAGATGTAGAGCCAAAATAGAAATATCGGGATGAGGGCAAGCGCCTCATACACCCGCTCGTAGTTTCCGAAGCGCACGATGTAAAAAGCAAACCAGTGCTTGGCGAAGCCAAAGAGGATTGACGCCGTCAGGGCGCCGAAGAGGGCCGAAAGGAAGCGCACCGGCGCCTTAGGAACCAGATAGTAAAGCGCCCCGAATGCGATGAAGTCGATCACGAAGGGAAGCGTGTCCTGGTAGAGCGTGGAGACGATATAGGAGTCAGCAAACAGCGGCTCGACCTTAGCGCTCGTGTAGTACCCGGAGATGGCAAAAAAGGGCATCAGGACTATGATGGCACAGAAAATTGCTAGGCGGTCCGTGATCGGTCGAACCTCGTATACCTGCCACACCTGATTGAGGGCAGCCTCTATCGAGTTGAGCAGAAGCAGCGACGTCACAACTAGGGTGGCAAGAACAAACAGGTTCAGCGCCCGCATGTTTTCGCTAAACTGCTGGATGAAAGGCAGGAGATCCTGAAAGCCGTTCCCCGGAACAAACTGGCGGAAGATGAACTGCTGAACCTGCGCCATGCTGTCCGGAGTCTGGACGAAAACGCCGAGGATGCCGAAGCACAGCGCCGTGAGGGGAACCAGCGACAGCAGCGAGGAGTAAGCCAGAGACGCGGCGCGAGAGAAGCCGTTATCCCAGTAAAAGCGGTCTATCGAGGAGAGGAGAACCCGAAAACACCAGCGCATCTCGGTCAGAGCGGTCCTGACCGGCCTCACTGCAACGCCCTCTTCGCTCCTCTCTTCTCCTGATTGCTGGGTCATACCTACTAGCGTTTGTGACATCGCCCCATAATGGGGCTAACTGCCTGAAAGCTCAATACAGCCAAATCCGGTTCCCGATTCCGACCTCCATAGGATGCACGTCGACGCCGTGAATAGCCCGAAAAACTAGGCAGATGCGGAACGGTGGTCGCATACCATCGTTCTACAAACACGACCGCGCGCGGTCCGGTCGCCATTTTTCTGTGTCCTTAACGCCCGTGGGGTGCGATACACCGTCGGCATGCCACTTGAATGCTTCCACTGCAGAAAGCCGGTCGAAGTGCCGTCCCCCGCGGTCGGCCCGATTGGTTTTCGGGAGACGTGCCCGCACTGCCATTCGGACCTCCACGTGTGCCGCAATTGCGAGTTTTACGACGAGGCCTCGCACCACGAATGCAGGGAGACCGCGGCTGAGTGGGTAAAGAAGAAGGACACCTCAAACATCTGCGACTATTTTCGACCGAGGATGTCGGCAGCGGGGCAGCGGGACGACAAGCAAAAAGCGCTCGATGCGCTCGATGCCCTCTTCAAGAAATAGCCATGTGCACTCCGCCGCGAGGTGCCAAATGCCCTAGTTCTCGTGCTTCGAGCCAGGACCAAGTACCTCGCCTTTGTCGCCGATGTTGAGCTTGTCCATCTTGTACTTGAGCATGCGGCGGCTTATGCCAAGCAGCTGGGCGGCGCGCGTCTGGACAAAGTTAGCCTTGGTGAGCGCGCGCAGGATGATTTCGGTCTCAAACAGTCGCTCTGCCTCCTCGTACGCGAGACCCGTGTTCACGCCCTGGGATCCCGCTGGCGCTGAAGATTCCCGCTCGCGCATCCGGCTGGGCAGGTTCTCAAGCTCAACAACGTCAGATGGGGACAGCGCGAGCAGGCTCTCCACCACATTCTCCAGCTCTCGAACATTTCCGGGCCATCCGTATTCCTTTAGGCGCTGCTGAACGCCCCCCGAAAAGCTGAGCTCCCGGCCGACGTAGCGACTCTTCAGCGAACGGACAAAGAAATTGGCCAGCTCAAGGATGTCATCCCCACGGTCACGAAGGGGCGGCAGCCCGATATTGATCACATTGATGCGGTAGAAGAGGTCCTGGCGAAAAGCCTTGGCCTTCACCATCTCCTCCAAGTTCCTGTTGGTGGCCGTGATGACCCTCACATTAACCCTGGTCGGCTTCGACCGACCAACCCGGTAGAATTCCTGCTCCTGCAAAAATCGGAGGAGCTTGACCTGCACGGCGAGCGAGAGCTCCCCGATCTCATCGAGGAAGAGCGTGCCACCATCAGCAACCTCAAACTGCCCAAGCCTTCGCTCCACTGCGTGCGTGAATGCCCCTTTCTCATGGCCAAAGAGCTCTGACTCAATCAGGCTCTCCGGAAACGCTGCGCAGTTGAGGGCGACGAATGGCCCATGCCGCCGGGAGCTCCGGTTGTGGAGCTCCATTGCGACAAGCTCCTTTCCGGTGCCTGACTCGCCGGTAATAAGCACCGTCGTCTCTCGCCCTGCGATCTGCTCGATCATCTGGAACACCTCCCGCATCGGCGGAGACTTACCGACGAGACAGCCGAAGTCTCCCGCTCGCGACTTCGGGCCTGTCTCAGGCCCCGCACCACCCTGCTTGTCGAGGAGGGAATCGATGACCCGCTGCAGCTCAGGAATATCAAAAGGCTTGTCAACGAAATCATCCGCGCCGCTCTTGATCGCATGAACCGCGGTCCGCACCGAAGAGGCAGCCGTCAGCATGATGACCGGAACGCCCGCGGCGCGCTCCTTGAGGCGCTTCATGACCTCCAGGCCGTCCATTTTTGGGAGCGTCATGTCGAGCAGGACGATGTCGGGACGATCTCGCTCTGCTAGCCCGATAGCCTCCTCCCCGTCCCGGGCCGTTGAGACCTCGAACTGGGACTGCAAAATCAGCTTAAGGGAGTTCCGAATCGAGGGCTCGTCGTCGACAATAAGGATTTTGCGCCGCTGCTCTTCCATGCATCCCTTGTAAAACCGAACTAACCTCCCCCCGCTCGGCACGGGGATCACTCGGAATAGGATGCCTGCGGCCCGGATAGCGGCGCTTTGGGGCTAAGCCCCTTTGTGGTCGCAACCCCCTTAGATCACTAGGGAGAGACTCTTTTGTGCCCTGAAAAGGCTTTTTTATGCGGCGACTTCAGCGCGAACACGCTCGTGCCAATAGCCGTAGATGTCGGCCAGAGACTGCTCAATCGTAATAACCGGCTTCCAGCCTGCTGCCGCGTGCGCCTTCTCATAGCTGGCGTAGAGTTCAGGCACCTCTGGCCCACGCATTCGGGCTGGATCCTGCTCAACTTTCACGGCCAGGCCCGAGACCTTAATCAGGGTATCGAGAAGGGATTGGATCGAGCGCGGCACTCCAGAACCAAGATTGAAGACGCCACTGCCCTGCTGCGCGAGAAACCGGTAGGCGCGCACGATGTCGCGAACGTCAGAGAAATCGCGGCGGGCCTCAAGGTTTCCGACCTTAAGCGTTGGTGGTGCCTTGCCGTGCGCGATGCGCGCGAGCTGCATAGCGAAGTTGCTTGCGACGAAGCGCGAGTCCTGCCCCGGGCCGATGTGGTTGAACGGGCGCACCACCGTGCACCGAAGCGCCCCCTGACTCACATAGCGTTCAGCAACGAGCTCGGCCATGCGCTTGCTCAAGCTGTAGTTGTTGGCTGGGCGCGTCGGCGTTGTTTCCCTAATCGGCAGGTCTGTCGGAGAAATATGCCCATACACTTCCGCCGAGCTTACGAAGAGCACCGAAGTGCTTTTTGAGAAGAGGTGGGCCTGCCGCAGCACGTTCGCTGTCCCTGCCACGTTGACCCGGAGTGTCTTATCGAAATCGCTCTCGGCCTCTGGCACAAACGATATGCCGGCCAGGTGGTACACAACATCTGGCCGCGCACGGTGCATGAGCTCTGCCACCGAAGCCGAGTCGGTGATGTCGACGCTGAGCGTCGTGTCCGAAAGGAGCGCAACCGGCTCCTTGAGCGTGCCGGCAAAAACCTCATCCCCCTGCTCAAGAAGGTGCCTGACGAGGTAGTTGCCGACAAAGCCGGCTGCTCCGATTACCAGCGCTCGCATGGGGGCCGTGCGGTTAGCTGTTGCTCGAAAGACGCTCGATGTCGGCGTCCACCATCATGTGAATCATCTGCTGGAAGGTCAACTTGGGCTCCCAGCCGAGCTGGCGCTTGGCCTTAGACGGGTCTCCGATAAGGAGATCCACCTCAGCTGGGCGCATGAACGCCTTGTCAATCTTGACGTGCTTCTTCCAGTCAATCCCCGCTCGCTCAAACGCAACCTCAACCAGCTCCTGCACCGTGTGAGTCTCGCCCGTGGCGATGACGTAATCGTCCGGCGTATCCTGCTGCAGCATGAGCCACATCGCCTGAACATAGTCTCCGGCGAATCCCCAGTCACGGCGGGCGTCGAGATTTCCAAGCCGAAGCTCGTTCGACAGCCCAAGCTTTATGCGGGCGACCGCGTCCGTGACCTTGCGGGTGACAAACTCAAGCCCGCGCCTCGGGGACTCGTGATTGAACAATATCCCTGACACAGCAAAGAGGTCGTAGCTTTCGCGATAGTTGACCGTGATGTAGTGGCCGTACACCTTCGCAACTCCGTATGGAGAGCGCGGGTAAAACGGGGTGAGCTCGGTCTGCGGAGTCTCGCGAACCTGGCCGTACATCTCGGAACTTGATGCCTGATAAAAGCGTATCTTCGGGTTCACGAGCCGAATCGACTCAAGCATCCGGGTGACACCAATCGCGGTAAACTCGGAAGTCAGGACGGGCTGCGCCCAGCTCGTCGGAACGAAGCTCTGCGCCGCGAGGTTGTACACCTCAGTCGCCTCGGACTGCTTCAGCACTGATATAAGCGAGTACTGGTCGAGGAGGTCTCCCTGAAGCAGCTGCACCTTGTCCATTATGTGCGCAATTCGCTCGTACTTGTCGACGGAAGCGCGGCGCACCATGCCGTACACCTTGTAGCCCTTCTGGAGCAGGAACTCCGCCAAATAAGAACCATCCTGACCCGTGATGCCGGTAATGAGAGCAACTTTCTGTGACATACGCAGTTTACTTTCCTTCCTATTATTTGAGAAACGCTGCCCGCGGCTTCACCTCAGATGAGGTCTGCCCGGCCCCTTCGCTTCAGCTCTTCGACGACCTTTCGGACATCTTGAACATGCTCATGAGACACCACGAGGACGGCGTCTCCGGCGTCAATGACTATCACGTCATTGAGGCCAACCGCCGCAACCAAACGGTTAGCGGACCTTATAACACAGCCTCTGCTGTCGATCACGACCGCGTCTCCCTTGACGAGGTTGCCCTCGGCATCACGCTGGAAGCTCTCGGCCCATTGATCCCACGAGCCAACATCGCTCCAGCCGAACTCCTCGGCGTCCACCACCACGCAGTTTTTAGCATGCTCTAACACCCCGAAATCAATCGAGATGGCCTCGAAATTCGAAAAAATCTCAGCAATTCGGGCATTTCCGGGCGTCCCGTCGGCGCCCTGCTTGAGAATGGCCTGTATCTCAGCAAGCCCTTGCGCCATCGGTGGGAGGAAGCTCTTGAAAGACTCAAGTATGACGCTCGCTCGCCATGCGAACATGCCTGAATTCCAGCAATAGCCCCCCTGCTCCAGGTATTTTTGGGCCCGCTCCAGGCTTGGTTTCTCGAAGAAGCGCTCCACCGAGTAACTCCTGCCATTAAGGGGCTTGCCCTTCTTGATGTACCCGTACCCGGTGTGCGGATGCGTTGGCGGGATTCCTATCGTCACGAGCATATCGCTCTCGCGCGCACGCTGCGCTGCCTCGTCGAGCGCGCTGCGCAGCCGCTGATCGTCCTTGATGGCGTGATCCGCCGGGAGCACGATCAGCACCGGATCGCTGCCTGGGTGCTCCGCCAACGCCGATGCAGCAGCAAGCCCGATGCAAGCCGCCGTGTTCTTGGCCATCGGCTCACAGATAACCTTCGCGCCTGGAACATGCTTGTGTATAAGTGCCTCAAGCTGGGCGTTCGCGACGATCCGAATGTTTGCCTGGCCAACAAGAGGAACGACCCGCCGCACCGTCGCCTGAATAAGGCTCTCACCGCTGTCTCCCAGCGAGAGAAACTGCTTCGGAAGAGCAGCCCGGCTTAGGGGCCAAAATCGGCTGCCTTGGCCTCCCGCAAGAACCATCACCATCACGTCCGTCTGCGCTGCCACCAGTGCCGTCCCCCTTAATCCGTAATGACCCCGATCTCGGCGAGGTGTCGTTTGAGGCCCTCCTGCCACGGGAGAGGAGCCCTGCCCAAGAGCGAGCTTATTAACGTCGTATCGAAGGCCGAGTACGTCGGCCGTTTGGCCGGCCGATTGAGCTCTTTTGCCGTTGTGCGCTCAAGCCTCGCAAGGGGCTTGTCCCCGAAAGATCTGCCCGAGAGCTCCTGTATCTCCGAGGCGAAATCGAACCACGACACCGTTCCGTGGCACGACGCGTGAACGATGCCTCCGACTGGCATGCGGACGAAATCGAGGATCGCCTCGG
This sequence comes from Deltaproteobacteria bacterium, assembly GCA_947467385.1. Lineage (GTDB taxonomy): Bacteria > Bdellovibrionota_C > UBA2361 > UBA2361 > OMII01 > OMII01. The sequence goes on from CANIHJ010000001.1 coordinate 44,947, forward strand.
CTAGCCACCCGGCCCACGTCGGGGACACCCACTGGTCGTCAACGATGCGGAGCTCGGGCCGCTCGGGAAATAACTTGAGCATCGACTGAACGAAATTCACTCCCCGCTGGCCATAGAGCGCCTGGGTACGTAGCACCAATGCCCGGTCGCCGAGCGCCTCGAGTACCCGCTGCTCACCCTCAAGCTTCGAACGGCCGTACACGCTCAAGGGGTTTGTCGGGTCTGTCTCCTTGAGCGGCCTGCCCAGGCTTCCGTCGAAGACGTAGTCGGTAGAGATGTGAATCAATCGCGCTTTGGCTGCGGCACACGCCTCAGCCACGAATCCAGCCGCATCACGGTTTACGAGCATCGCCGTGTCGGCCTCGTGCTCAGCCTTGTCGACCGCAGTATAGGCAGCGCTGTTGATGACAACCGCCGGCTTGAGCGTGGCGACGAAACGCTTAACAGCCTCACGCTCGGTGATATCAACTTCTGCCGTGACCGGGGACACTACTTCGAAGTCGAGGTCACGCGCCCGCTTCTTGATGTCAAAGCCGAGCTGGCCACTGCCTCCGAAGAGAAGAATCTTCACGAACACACCTCCGCGCGAAAACGCCTGCCCTTGAGCACCGAGTCGCGCATTATGCAAGCACAAGGCAGCTCCTCTCGTGCCTAGTATTGGGAGAGACCGCCGCCTTGTGAAATACCCCCTAAGCCGCCAAAAGTAAAGGAGAAGAGCACCTGCTCGTTCTGCGGGTTATACGATTGCGTGTAGCCCAGATCGGCCGACCAGCACTTACACGAGTTCACGAAACGGAGCAGGGCGCGGCTGTTCATCATTGTGTTCTGCTCGGCGTCGAATAGCATGTAGCCACCCGCACGCAGCTGCTCGAAGATCTTAGCCTCGGCGTTTATCTCGAATTGGTTTGTATTCTGCACACTCGTCACGTCGCTCGTGCTGGAATCGGCGCTCGCGCCTGCAGTGTCCTCTATGTAGTTGTATCGGACTCGAAGCACGTCATCACGGTCGTCGCGCAGCCCGAGCGAGTATGACAGGCTCGCGAAGCCTCCGGAGTTCTGGTCGTAGTTCGTCTCAAAACCCGTCGAGAAGTAGTATGAAGGCGACAGGGTAAGGGCCGCGTTGATGTCGGAAAATGGATCGAGCGTTGGGTCATCATCCTGGCTGGCGACGAGATTGTCGTACGTTTGGCGCAGCGAGAACTGCGCAAGCTCACGCACCGAGCCCTCTCGGGCATCCATCATCGCTAACGGGGATACGATCATCCCGCGGCCGAAATCGAGGAGCGAGTCCGAGAGATCATACATCGGCAGTGTCTCAGCTGAGGGGGATAGCTCCTCAACCTCCCTTACCCGCTCTAGGGGCTCCTGGACCTTTCCGAGAAGTCGGGTCGTAAAGCCGTACGACACCAGGCTGCGCTCGCGAAACCTGTCGAGCTGATCGTAGAGGGGGTTGTTGTTCTGGTCGATGCCAGGGATATACGTGTAGCCGACGTTCGGCTCAATCGTGTGCTTCACGCGCGCAAGCTCCGTGCCCTGGTTCCTCGCCCCAAGCCCCACAAGCTTCGAGAACCAACTATCCCGGTCAAGCGAGTATACCTTCTCTGCGCCGGTGCTCATTTGGTAGTTCAAAATCGGCACGGTGCGGCTAATGCTGCCCTCAATCTCCGTTGAGCCGTCCGGCAGCGGCGTCGAGCCCGGGGCAAGCATGCGGTCGTTCATCGCGTACTCCGTCTGGTGCACCTGCACCGAGCCTGCCGCCCGGAAGTAATTCTCAACATGGAAGGGGAGTGTTATCTTAGGATTTATGTCGACACGCGAGCCGTCATATCCCTCTTCTCGTGAGAACTGAGTCCCAAGCACGGCCATTTCTGAGACAACTTTAAGGCCATACGGGTTTGCCCCGAATGGGCGAAAGGTCTCTCCTGCCGAGAGGGCAACTTCGGGCAGCCGCTGGAACTGCAGCTCCTGCGGCGATGCGGCAGTACCCTCCTCCTGCGGAAGAAGCATCTGGTTGTACTCAACGCGCGCCTCAGAGCTCAAGAACGACCACGCCTGCCCACGAACGAGTCCGGTTGAAACGAGGAACTGCGATTGCTGCGTGCCTATCTGCGGAATCGGTATTTCACGCAGCATAAAGTCGTCGCTGACGTACTTGCCGTCCATGATCACCTCCACGGGGGTGCCGTTGATCGGGTCCGATTTCCAGCGCTGGTTGTAGAATCCTCCCGTGCGGTTCTTGTCGATGTGCGGGTCCTCAAGTCCCTCGACGTCGAGGCCTCGATAGCTGTCGCCGCGAAGCGACTCGTTCGAGTAGATAAACCCTGCATCGAGGCCGCTTTTTTTCGAGAAGCGCTTTTCGACGTCGAGCTCCGCTCCTACGCGGGACTTCGTTGCCACGAACGGGCTCAGCTTCGCGCCTGAAGAGTCATCCCAATCAAGGAATATCGGCTCGCGATAGAGGAACCCGTTCTGGTTGCTGTAGCCAAACTGCGGCGGCAGAAGGCCCGATGCGCGCTCGCGCTTGACCGGAACAGCAAGATAGGGCGAGTAGAAGATCGGCATCCCCTCAAACCACATGGTCGTGTCATACACGTGCGCGTATCCCTCCTGGGTGATGCTGCACGAGCTGCTCTTAAGCTCCCATGGCTTTGCGCCATCGGGACAGCGGCACGAGGTCAATGCAGAGTCATCAAGCTCAAACTCAAACTCTGACGTCTTGCGACCCTCTTCCGAGTAAATGTTGAAGCCCCCCTCCTCAATATCGAAGTCGAGGCCCCGGAACGTTCCGGTCTCCGCCGGAATATTGACGTGCCCCGATGAGGCTGAGAGCACTCCCTGCGCGGTCGTCATAAGAACGTCGCCGCTCACGTCCCCCTCTTTGGTCTTCATGTTGAACGTGCCTTCGTCGGCCTGAACCTGAACGCCCCCTTCAGCAATGAGGATTCCGCCCTTGCCGGTCACCTGGTTGGTGTCGCGATCGAACTCAATCGATGGGGCCTGGAAGTCCAGCCCTTCGGCCGGCTTCGTGGCTGGCTGGAGCGCCTTCTTTAGGTTTGTCTGGGCCTCCCTTTGGGCCTCGGGAGAGTCGCCTGAAAAGAGCGGCGCACCTCGACCAGTCGATGACGACTGGGCGCGAGCATCCGCCGGCCAGGCGACTATGCAGACGCTAGCGGCAATCAGCGCGCACAACTGGAGCGCGACCATCCTCCCGCAGTTTCTTAGGTGAGTCATGAGACCCGAGCTTATCATCACGCCAAGGGAACTACGCATTTGCCTCGTGCAGCGCTGAATCTGAGGAGCAGCGCCGATCATGCTGGACTTTACCCAGGCAGGACTGCGGGCGAAAGAGACAATAAGTGGGCGAAAACAACTTCTTAGGCGGGAAGCCCCTCTTAAATGCCGAAGCCGAAGTTGCGTAGGAGAACCCCCAGCTCATCCCGCATAGCCGTCCGGGAGACGATCCGGTCTACCATGCCGTGCTCAATCAAGAACTCGGAGCGCTGGAACCCCGGCGGGAGCTTCTGCTTAATGGTGCCCTCGATAACGCGGGGTCCGGCGAAGCCGATAAGGGCATCCGGCTCAGCAATAATGATGTCCCCCAGCATCGCCAGAGAAGCCGCAACTCCGCCCGTGGTAGGGTCAGTAAGGATAGAGATATAGGGGATGTGGGCTTGTCCGAGCTGGGCTAGCGCCGCGCTCACCTTCGCCATCTGCATGAGCGAGTAGAACCCCTCCTGCATGCGAGCTCCCCCCGACGCCGAGATAATGATGACCGGCCGCCGCTCATCACGCCCAAGCTCCACGAGCCGCGCGAGCTTCTCGCCCACGACTGATCCCATGCTGCCACCCATGAAGGATGCGTCGAACACGCCCAGCATAACCGGGATGTTGAGGATTCGGGCCCTACCCGTCACTACCGCCTCAACGGAGCCGGTCTTCTTCTCGGTGTCCTTGAGCCGATCCTTGTAGCGCTTCTTGTCCTTGAAGTTGAGCGGATCCGTCGAGCGTAGATTGGCGTCGATCTCGAGGAACGAGTGGCGATCGGCGAGGATCGGAATGCGCTGACGGGCTGTCAGGCGAAAGTGATGCGTGCACTTGGGGCACACGCCGAATGCGCGCCGAAGGTCCTTGGTATAGAGAATCGCCTCGCACTTCGGACACTTGGTCCAAATGTCATCAGGAAGCTGCAGAGGCTCTACGACCTCACCAGACTGCTTCGGAGCTTTGCTTCGTGTAAACCAACCCATACGCAATACTTCCACAACGAGGGTATGATGCCGACGCACCCCCTCTTAAACCCGTGTAACGGTAGCAGATATCGAGTGCCCGAGGCAACGCTACAGGAAGCTTACGGAATCCACAAAAAGATGGGCGTTTACACCAATATAGACGTCTGATAGAGGGCTTGTGCGATACGGCATGTGGGGCGTCATTAAGCCCCGGAACTAATCATGGAGAGCCTTATGCCCCACCCGACCCTCGATGAAATCTGCAGCTTTATGGATTGTGAACTGGACAGCGCTACCTTCAAGGACTCCTCGCTAAACGGCCTTCAGATCGAAAGCCGAGTTCAGGAGATATCTCGGATCGGTTTCGCCGTAGATGCGGGATACTCCGTGGCCGAGAAGGCCGTGGAGTCTGGGTGCCAGCTGCTGGTGGTCCACCACGGCCTCCTGTGGGGCCAGTGTGAGCGCATTGTGGGCCGGTGGGCGCGCAAGCTTGAGCTTTTCCTCTC
>CANIHJ010000002.1 GCA_947467385.1 Deltaproteobacteria bacterium
ACTGCTCTGCGATCGCGCACAGGTTGGGTGCGGTGTTCTTCGAGTAGCCGTAGCAGGGGAGGTGGTCGGCTCGAAGGGTGTCGAGCGTGATGATGATCACGTTCTGCTTCTTGGGACTGGACTTGCACCCTACAATGAGGACAAGCCCGAGGCATAACAGAAGGCGATGAATGAGAGAGCCGCGAATAGAGAAAGGTCCCATCAGCACTTAATCAACTAATACAGTCTAGTAGTTAGCTATAACCTCTGATTTCCAGTGTCGACAAGCGGGCATTTTAGTACCGGGTGCCCAGAGAGTCGCCATCACGTGCCACCTGATTGAGCCACCATGGAACTAAAAATCTAGTAACGTCAGCTATATGCAGCGCTATTAGGCGAGCATGCGCTGGGCCGTCCCAACGCTCGATATATATAGTCCCGAATATGCCTCCCAACTTTTGATCCTTCACGCCAAGAGTGCTATAACCCTGCGGAAACTATCGCACCCGCATCGGTCTTAGTGTCCTTCTCCTTTTGTTAGGGGGAGGGGCTATCGGGCGGGGAGGACTAACTAAGACAACCATAGAGGCACCATGTCAAAGACCGCAGACGCTAAGCCGTCTTCTGCCCAGGCTATTGAGCCGGGAACCCCCATAACAATCCGCAACCTAATGGATGCAGGCGCTCACTACGGGCACCAGACGCAGCGCTGGAACCCTAAGATGCTTCCGTACATCTTCGGCGCGCGCAACGGCGTTCACATCATCAACCTCGACCTCACCATGAAGAAGTGGGAGATCGCCCGCAAGTACATGCTCGATCGCGTTGCGCTCGGCGGAAACATCCTGTTCGTGGGCACGAAGCCGCAGGCTAAGGATATCGTCAAGGAAGAGGCGATTCGATGCGGCGCGTTTTACATCGCATCGCGCTGGTTGGGCGGCTGCTTGAGCAACTTCCAGACGATGAAGAACTCGATTGAGCGCATGCGCAAGCTTGAGAACCTTCTCGCTGAGGCTGCTGCAGAGGGCTCAAAGGTGCGCCTGACCAAGAAGGAGCGCCTCGACATCAGCCGCCAGGTTGAGAAGCTTGAGGCCAACCTCGGCGGAATTCGTAACATGAAGAAGGTACCGGACGTTATCTTCATCGTTGACGTGGTCAAGGAGGAGATCGCGATCGCTGAGGCCAATCGCCTTCACATTCCGGTCGTTGCGCTCGTTGACACGAACGCCGATCCAAACTCGGTTGCCTTTCCGATTCCGTCGAACGACGACGCCACCCGCACCGTCAAGCTTTTAGTGTCGGCTGTTGCTGATGCTGTGCTTGAGGGCCGTGCGATCTACCAGGCTCGTGTTCCGGGCGCTGGACAGGGCGGCGGTGATAAGCGGCCTGGGGCCGCAAACGGCAGCCACGGTGCTGCTGTGAGCGAGAGCGGCGCGGCCATCGCGTAGCTTTTGCCGAGAGGCGCGCCCGATCTTTCGGGCGCGCCTTCGCACAGAAATCAAATCTTTTGACCTAGGAGTAATTACAATGTCACAGATCACCAGCGAGATGATTAAGAAGCTCCGTGAGATGACCGGCGCGGGCATGATGGACTGCAAGGCGGCTCTGAACGAGGCTGAGGGCGCCATGGAGAAGGCGATTGAGGTTCTTCGCAAGAAGGGCCTTAAGGATATCGAGAAGCGCTCGGGCAAGACGGCCGCAGAGGGAACCCTTGGCGTGTACGTCCACCCGGGCGACCAGATTGTGTCGGTTGTTGAGCTCAACTGCGAGACGGATTTCGTCGCCCGCGGCGAAGAGTTCCGCGCGCTTGCCCGCGACCTCGCCATGCACGTGGCCGCGATGAAGCCGGCGTACGTGTCGGTTGAGGATGTGCCTGAGGATGTCCTGAGCAAGGAGAAGGAGATCCTCATGGAGCAGCTCACCGAGGAGCAGAAGAAGAAGGCAGACCGAATCCTCCCGGGCAAGGTCGACAAGTTCCTTGAGGGCGTTGTCCTCATGCGCCAGATCTTCATCAAGGACGAGACCGAGTCGAAGACGATCAAGGACATGATCGACCAGCTCGGCATGCGTTGTGGCGAGAAGGTCACGGTCCGCCGCGTCTCGCGCCTTGAGGTTGGCGAGGGCGTTGAGAAGTCGGTTGGCAACATCGCTGCAGACGTTGCGGCAATGGTTGGAGACCGCAACTAGTCACAGTCCGGCGTGCCCCCAGCAGTATCGGTTGGTGCGCCGGAGTATATGTTTCGGCAGGCACTTTCGGTTCGTAGCGAGCGGGGCACCAGGATGGCAGAGATTAGGTACAAGCGGATACTTCTGAAGCTGAGCGGCGAGATCCTCGCTGGCGAAAACCAGGGGGGTATCGATCCGCACATCCTTAATGCGCTCGTGGCCCAGATTCGAGAGGTCAGCAAGCGCGGCATCGAGATCGCTATCGTCATCGGCGGCGGGAATATTTTCCGCGGCGTCCAGGCCGGCTCGCAGGGGCTCGACCGGGTGACGGGCGACTATATGGGGATGCTCGCCACGGCGATTAATGCTCTGGCGCTCCAAGATCGGCTTGAAGCCGAAGGGGTCTATACCCGAGTGCTCTCGGCCATCGAGATGAAAGAGATCTCCGAGCCGTACATCAAGCGCCGCGCAACGCGCCACCTTGAGAAGGGGCGCGTCGTGATCTTTGCCTGCGGAACCGGGAACCCGTTCTTCACGACCGACACGGCGGCAAGCCTTCGCGCGATGGAGATGGGGGCTGACGTGCTCCTCAAGGGAACGAAGGTCGACTACGTGTACGACTCAGACCCCAAGAAGAACAAGGATGCGCAGCCGTTCAAGGAGATCACCTTTATGGAGGTTCTGCAGCGGGGATTGCGGGTCATGGATACCGCTGCTATCTCTCTCTGCATGGACAACAAGCTCCCAATTATCGTGTTTAATGTGGGGGTTGAGGGGAACTTGAGGCGTATCGTCGAGGGCGAGGCTGTTGGGACGCTCGTTAGAGGGTAAGGACTGTTCTTCGTAATCTGGAGAGGAGAGGGACTATGAGCGCACAATATGAGGCTTACAAGGGAAATTGCGTAAAGGCGATCGACCATTTCAAAAAGGAGCTGCACCGCCTCCGGTCGGGGCGCGCAACGCCGTCGATCCTTGAGGGTTTGCAGGTAGAGTACTACGGCTCAAATGTAGCGCTGCAGCAACTTGGGCTCGTTGCCGCGCCGGAGCCGCGCATGCTCACGATCCAGGTGTACGACCAGGGCGCCGTCGCGAGCATCGAGAAGGCCATTCAGCAGTCCGATCTTGGGCTTAACCCGTCGCGCGATGGGGCTCTCATCCGCGTTGTCATTCCGAGCCTCAATGAGGAGCGCCGCAAGGAGCTCATCAAGAAGGTGAGCAAGATGACGGAAGAGACGCGCGTATCCCTGCGCAACTTGCGTCGCGACGAGATCGAGAACGTCAAGAAGAAGACCAAGGCCAAAGAGATGTCCGAGGACGATGGCCGCAAGGCGCAGGAAGAGATCCAAAAGATCCTCGACAAGTACATCGTCGATGTTGATTCGGCAGCCGCAGCAAAAGAGAAGGAGCTGATGGAGGTGTGACCTCCGCTGCCAGGCACTATGGGAAGTGAAGGAAGCGAGTCAGCGGTTGCGTCAGAAGTTACGGCTGCGGGGGGCCCGAAGGGGGCCCGAGGCGGCGCGCAAGCGATCCCGCGCCATGTGGCCATCATTATGGACGGTAACGGGCGGTGGGCGAAGCGGCGATTTATGCCGCGCATCGAGGGTCACCGCAACGGCGCCAAGAGTGTCCGCACCTTGGTCGAAGAGTGCCGCCGTCTCGGCGTGCGTTACCTGACGCTTTTTGCGTTCTCAACGGAGAACTGGCGCCGGCCCCAGGAGGAGGTGGGCGGGCTCATGAGCCTCTTTGTGCAGCACCTTGAAAGCGAGCTCGACCTCTTGCTCAAGAACGACATCCGCCTGCGAGCGATGGGAGATACCTCGCGCTTGCCGCCGGCGGTGCGCGACATGCTCAAGCGCAACGAGGAGCGCACCGCAAGCAAGAGCGGCATGGACCTGATCCTCGCCGTGTCATACGGCGGGCGGGATGAGCTGGTGCAAGCTGCGCGCAAGATGGCGCGTGCGGCGCAGGCAGGAGAGATCGATCCAGAGGAGATTACCGAGGATTCGTTCGGCCGTTACCTATACCTGCCGGACGTGCCGGATCCGGACCTCCTGATCCGGACGAGTGACGAGACGCGAATATCAAACTTCTTGCTGTGGCAGCTGGCGTACGCCGAGATCGTCGTCTCGCCGGTGCTGTGGCCTGACTTTACGCGTGATGAGTTTCATAGGTGCCTCAATGTCTTTGCAGGGCGAAATCGCAGATTCGGGCTCACTCAAGAGCAAGTCGAGCGTGCGTAGCTTCTTTGTTAGGCTCTTCTCGTTTGAGAGAAACGGCGGGGTAAAGGACCGACTTCTGACTGCGCTGATCGTGCTGGCTGGGGCGCTTGCGCTGTCGCTTGTGGCGGTCTACGCGCCGTATGGGCGGCTCTTGGCCGTGGGATGGGCCTCTGCCGTGGTATTCACGGCGGTATTTGAGGTGGTGCGGCTCTTTGGACGGGATGTCGACACGCTGCGCTATAGGCCGGTTGCGGCGGTGTTGGCGTATGTGATTCTTTCTTTGCCGGCGGTCGGCGCAACGGTTGCGGGTGCGGCGCACGTCCTCGGGTACGGGCTCGACCTTTCGCTACTCTATGTGCTGGTCGTCTTAAGCGGCATCAGCCTCACGGTCATGCAGGTGGCGGAGGGGCATGCGCAGATCGAGGTCGCCTCGCGCTTTGCAGAGCGGTACGGCACGTCGTTTCTGCTTCTCAGCATCTGTGCGCCGCAGCTCATTATCATAAGCTCACTGCCGAGCGGCGTTCAGCTTTTGTGGTGGATTGTTGCGGTCGTTGCTCTCAATGACGCCTCTGCGTACTTCGCGGGGCGATTCTTTGGCAAGCACAAGATGGCCCCGGCGCTCTCGCCGAACAAGACCATTGAGGGGATGTGCGCAGGGCTTATGGCTGGCGTGCTTGGTGGCGTTGTCTTTTATAAGCTCCTGCTTGCAGGGGAGATGTCAACCGTTGCGGTCGTTGTGGTGTCGTTCTGGGCGACCGTTGCGGCGCAGGCGGCAGATCTCTCCAAGTCGTACCTGAAGCGCCTGCGCGGAGTGAAGGACACGGGCGCACTCTTTCCGGGTCACGGCGGGGTGCTCGACCGCTTCGATGGGATGATTGGGGCATCGCCCGTTGTGGCAGCGGCACTCCTTCTCTTGGGGCTCATGTAGGAAGCCCGATGAAGAGCATCGCGATTCTTGGCTCGACCGGTTCGATCGGCACCTCAGCGCTTGAGGTGGTTCGGGCCAATGCAGAGCACTTTCGTGTTGCGCTCCTCGTTGCGGGCCGACGGGCGCACGAGCTCGCCGCACAGGTGCGCGAGTTCCGCCCCGACGTGGCGGCGGTCGCCGGCAGGGCTGCTTACGAGGAGCTGTGCGCCGAGCTTGGCGTGAGCCGGACGGCTGGATCGTGGGAGGAGGTGCGGCTCATCTACGGAGAGAACCAGATCAACTCAGCGATTAACGAGAGCAAGGCGACCACGGTGCTTGCGGCGGTTGTGGGTATGGCGGGCCTTCCGGGGGTGCTGGCGGCGCTCGATGCCGGAAAGGATGTAGCTCTCGCCAACAAGGAGAGCCTTGTCGTTGCGGGGGCGCTTGTGCTCGAACGGGCGAAGGAGCGCGGTGCCCGACTCATTCCGGTCGACAGTGAGCACTCGGCGATCTTTCAGGTGCTGCAGGGCACAAAGCCAAACGAGGTGAAGTCGCTCATCCTGACGGCGTCAGGCGGACCCTTCCGCGCAACGCCACTTGAGGAATTCGGTGAGATTACGCCTGAACGGGCGCTCAAGCACCCGCAGTGGACGATGGGTGCCAAGATTACGATCGATTCGGCCACGATGATGAATAAGGCGCTTGAGGTTATCGAGGCGCGCTGGCTGTTTGATGTTGCAAGCGATGATATTGAGGTCGTCATCCACCCACAGAGCATCATACACTCTATGGTCCGGCTAAAGGACGAGACGGTCTTGGCGCAGATGTCGCTCCCGGACATGAAGGGGCCGATCGCGTATGCGCTGCGCTATCCAGAGAGCCGTCTCCCAGGGATCATGAAGCCGCTTGACCTAACAGCGGTTAGGGAGCTGAGTTTTGAGCCCGTTGACGAGAGGCGATTCCCAGGAATCCGTAGGGCGCATGAGTGCTTACGGGGCGCCCGTGGGGCCTGTGCGGTCCTTAATGCGGCGAATGAGGTTGCGGTTGCCCAATTCTTGAGTCATCGTATTACCTTCCCCTCAATTCACGCCTTAATCGAGGAATCGCTGGCAAGATTCGGGGATCGTGGTTATGAGTCTTTAGGAGACCTTGTCGATCTCTGCACCGAGGTGACGGAGTGGGCGAGACAACGTGTAAGCACCTTTAAGGGCAGGTAGAGATGGGCGTCGTAGCCGCGATTATTATCCTGGGTATCCTCGTTACGGTGCATGAGCTGGGGCACTTCCTTGTTGCCAAGTGGTGCGGCGTAGGCGTTCTTGAATTCTCGATCGGGTTCGGCCCGACGCTGTGGGCGAGGACCTTTGGCGAGACGACGTACTCGCTGCGCGCCATCCCGCTCGGCGGGTTCGTGCGCATGGCCGGCGATGACCCCGCGCTCGTGCAGCAGGGCAAGGCGCTCGACCCCTCTGATGCAGGGGGAGCTTCGCCGATTGAGGGCACGCAGCAGCTTTCGCCGCAGCAGGAGCTGGTGCTGCGCGACGAGTCCAAGTGGTTCCTTAAGAAGCCGTACCTGCCGCGTTGTGCGGTGGTGCTCGCGGGGCCGCTCTTTAACTTTGCCTTTGCATGGATCCTGGCTGCTGGCTTGTACTTTGCTGTCGGCATTCCGCACGTTGAGGACGGGCCCGTTACGGTAGGCGTGGTGCACGAAGGGCTCCCCGCACAGGCTGCCGGGGTGAAGGCGGGCGACAAGGTCATTAGCGTCAATGGCCAAGAGGTTCCTAATTTTAAGTCGTTCGTTGAGATCGTGCGGGGCTCTGAAGGGAAGGAGCTCGCCGTTGTGGTCGACAGGCCCAAGGTGACGGAGGGCAGGGACCCTTCAGCGGCCGTGGAGTTTGAGCGGGTAACTCTGAAGATACAGCCGGCGTCGGGTGTGGCCGAGATGGACGTGCTCGAGGGGCGGGAGGCACAAAAGACCTACCGCATCGGCGTCACGCCGGCAGTGACAAAGGTCACGTATGAGCCTGTCTCGATCCTTGGGGCGGCATCGCAGGGAGCCCAGCAGGTGATAGGGCTTTCGCTTCAGACGCTCAGGGTGCTCAAGGCGCTTGTGACGGGGCTTATCTCGCCCACTAAGACTATCGGTGGCCCGATAGAAATTATTAAGCAGACTGCGCAGAGCGCTGACGAGGGGATCCTGGCCGTGATTAGCATGATGATCTTCCTTAACGTGAGCCTTGGGGTATTTAACCTCCTTCCGATTCCAGTTCTTGATGGTGGGCACCTGACGCTCTTTACGATCGAGCGCATCAAGGGCAAGCCGCTCAGTATGCGCTTCCAGCAGGCGGTTACGTCAGTTGGGATGGGGCTGCTCCTTCTGATTATGGTGTTCGCGATCGGAAACGATCTCGTGCGCCACCTTCTGTAGCCTGTTTGTATGGCCGGCCCAGCTCTCGCTATCGACACGTCCGGCTCCTTCTGCAGCGTTGCAGTGCTGCAGCCTGATGGCGCCATTGTGGAGCGCAGCTCCAGCGGCGAGGGGGACCACTTCGAGCGGCTTCCGGGTCTTGTTGATGATGCGCTCTGTGCGGCGGGCTTGCCAGCCAGCGGGCTTGCATCGTTGAGGGTGGGGCTTGGACCGGGGTCCTTCACGGGGCTGCGAATCGGGCTGAGCTTCGCCAAGGGGCTTGCAAGCTCGCTGCGCGTCCCGCTCGTTGGAGTCGGCTCATTTGAGGGGATGGCTGCGGCTGTTCTCGACGGGGCACCGAGGATAGGACGGGTGGTAGTGCTCTCTGATGCCCGTCGGGATGAGGTGTTTATTGGCGCTTTTGAGCGGGCGGGCGTCCGCGGGGTAAAGGCCCTCGTAGAGCCGCGCATCGTGCCGGTCGCCGACCTCGCAGCGGCTCCCTGGGATAGCCTTAAGGGGCCAGACGCTGCGTGGTTCTCGCCGATGCGAGACCTCGTCCTGGCTGGGTTCCTGATTCAGGCCAGCCCGTCCCTGGCAAAGGGATTGCTGCTCTGCTCTGCGGTCGAGCCGCCATTCTTGCTCTCTGATATCGCAGCCTTGGAGCCGTCATACCTGCGGGCGGTGGCGGCGAAGACGATAGAGGAGCGCCGCCAGGGGGCTTGACAGAAGAGGCAACCCTGGTTATGAATTTCGTGGAAGATGCCTCTTGGGCATCTCTCCGGGCGGCTTTTAGCTGTCCTAGTCGGTTAAATTGGTTATCCTTCGGTTTCTCAAAGTGCAGGCAGCTGGCAGATTTCATGCGCTCCTGTGGCTCCTTTCCCCTTTCGTCTTTATTGCTTGCCCGATATCGCTTGCCCGATATTGGAGTTTGTAGGGCTGCAGGCCTAAGCAAAACGAGGGGTGAGGCTTGTTTGAAAGAGCAAGGGTCCCTAACTGACGACTAGGTAATTTTTTTCGCAAAGGATTGAAGGAGTCAATCCGAAGCACCACACCATTTACCCAGATATCAAGCCACTCAGATATCAGGCCGTTCGGCCACCCACTAACGCAATAAGATAATTTTAATCGTCTAACTACCAGAGTTACACACATGAACCTTAATGAACTAAAGCGCCTCACCTCTGAAGAGCTCGTAAAGATCGCTGCAGACATGGACATCGAGGGCGCGAACACTAAGCGCCGCCAGGACCTCATCCCGGCAATCCTTCGCGCGCAGTCTGAGTCAAACGGAAGCATCTACGCCGGCGGCGTGCTTGAGCTCCTTCCTGACGGCTTCGGGTTCCTGCGCTCGCCTGATTATAACTACCTGCCGGGAACTGACGACGTGTACGTCTCGCCTGCGCAGATTCGGCGCTTCGGCCTTAAGACCGGCGACATCATCGAGGGCCAAATCCGCCCGCCGCGCGAGAAGGAGGGTGAGCGCTACTTCGCGCTCGTGAAGGTCACCTCGGTGAACTACGACTCCCCGGAGGTCCTCAAGACCAAGACCCACTTTGACAACCTGACAGCGCTGCATCCGAGCGAGCGCTTCCATCTCGACAGCCAGAAGGGTGGGCTCTCAACGCGCATCATGGACCTCTTTTGCCCGGTCGGAAAAGGCCAGCGCGCGCTGATCGTCGCACCACCGCGCACCGGAAAGACGGTCCTGCTCCAGAATATCGCCAATGCCATCGTCGAGAACCACAAGGAGGTCGTGCTGATCGTGCTCCTGATCGACGAGCGTCCTGAGGAAGTTACGGACATGGCCCGCTCGGTGAAGGGAGAGGTCGTGAGCTCGACCTTCGATGAGCCCGCCCAGCGCCACGTGCAGGTTGCTGAGATGGTTATTGAGAAAGCTAAGCGCCTCGTTGAGCATAAGCGCGACGTGGTTATTTTGCTTGATTCAATCACGCGCCTCGCGCGCGCCTACAACACTGTGATTCCAGCCAGCGGCAAGATCCTCTCGGGAGGAGTTGACGCGAACGCGCTGCACAAGCCGCGAAGGTTCTTTGCTGCTGCGCGCAACGTGGAGGAGGGCGGAAGCCTTACCATTATCGGCACGGCGCTCGTTGAGACCGGAAGCCGCATGGATGAGGTAATCTTTGAGGAGTTCAAGGGCACCGGCAACTGCGAGATCGTGCTCGATCGTAAGCTGAGCGAGCGACGCATCTACCCGGCGCTCGACCTCAAGGCATCCGGCACGCGCAAGGAAGACCTGCTACTCGATCCGGACGTGCTTCAGAAGATGTGGCTGCTGCGCAAGGTGATCAATCCGCTCAACACGGTTGAGGCGATGGAGTTCATCATGGGTCGCATCGAGAAGACCAAGAACAACAAGGAGTTCCTCGATTCAATGAAGGGCTAACGGGCCCGCTTCGAGCGAGGATTTTAGCGATGAGTGACGAACAACGCCCCCTGAAGGTTTTGGCGGTTGACGACAGCGAGGAGGGGCTCTTTCTCCTGCAGCAGCTCCTATCCGCCAGAGGATATGAGGTTATCACGGCGTCATCCGGGACGGAGACCCTTGAGAAGGCGTTCAGCGAGCGCCCGGACATCATCCTGCTTGATGTGGTAATGCCTGGTCCCGACGGCTACGAGGTCGCAAAGCGCCTCAAGGCGGACGACGAGCTGCGCTACACCCCGATCGTGCTCCTAACGGGCAGGGACGAGCTTAAGGACATCATCTACGGCCTCGACCAGGGTGCCGACGATTACGTCACAAAGCCCTTTGACGCGCAGGAGCTCGTGGCGCGCGTGCACGCTGCTGTGCGCACGAGAAAGCTCTATTCGGAGCTGCACAGCGCTAAGGTCGCAAATAGGCAGCTGCAGGTGCGGCTCAAAGAGCAGTTCGCCTTTGGGACGATTATAGGAAAGAGCCCGGCCATGACGGAGCTTTACCAAATCATGGCCAAGGTCGTGGACTCGGACGTTCCGGTGCTCATCACCGGCGAGTCCGGCACGGGCAAGGAGATGGTTGCGATGGCGCTGCATGCCAACGGCCCGCGGCGCGACAAGGCGTTCGTGGTGCAGAACTGCTCGGCGTTCAACGAGAACTTGCTTGAGTCGGAGCTGTTCGGGCACGTCAAGGGCGCCTTCACGGGCGCTATACGTGACAAGCAGGGGCTATTTGAGGTCGCTGACCGAGGCACGTTCTTTCTTGATGAGCTTGGCGAAATGAGCCCAGCGCTGCAGGTAAAGCTTCTGCGGGTTCTGCAGGACGGCACGTTTATGCCGGTCGGCGGCACGAAGCTTAAGAAGGTAGACGTTCGCATCATCGCGGCAACGAACAGAAACCTCGAGGAGATGGTAAAGAAGGGCACCTTCCGAGAGGATCTTTACTATCGCCTCAACGTCGTGAACCTTTCGCTGCCGCCGCTTCGAGAGCGCACGGGGGACATCCCGATCCTTGTGGAGTTTTTCCTCTCAAAGTTCGCCGACAAGAGCGGCAAGCCGCGCAAGACGATCGCGAAGGATGCCGTTTTTGCGCTTGAGAGCTACGCCTGGCCCGGAAACATTCGCCAGCTTGAGAATGAGCTGCAGCGCGCACAGGTGATGAGCGGCAGCGAGCCGGTCATCGCCCGCAGCTGCCTGTCGCCGTCGATCTTAAGTGTCTCAGAGGCGGGGGAGGGGCCGGCCGTAGAGCGAACGGGCGCCCTCAAGGAAGCGCTTGAGTCGATTGAGCGCCAGATGATCGTCGATGCGCTCAAGCGCACCGGCGGCAACAAGAGCGAGGCGGCGCGCCAGCTCGGCATCTCGCGGTCAAACTTGATCGCGAAGGCACAGAGTTTTGGGCTTGAGTAACGCAGGATAACTTATGGGCGCCCGAGCCGTGCTTGTTTCCTCGGATCTCTTCTTCATCTCGAAGATTAAGGAGGCCGCAGCTAGCTGCAGCAAGGAGATCATCGTGGCACGATCGCAGGCGGTGCTCGATCAGGCGCGCCTCACTATCGGGCTCTCGGGCCTTTTGATTGTTGACCTAGAAAAGGCCCCGATCGCGCTTGAAACCCTTGCTACGGCGGCCAAGGAGCTTATGTCTCAGGACTGGATGGTGGTTAGTTTTTTCTCGCATGTGCATGTAGATACTGCGGAAAAAGCCAATCATATGGGACTGGGCGAAGTTATGCCCCGCTCCAAGTTTGTTAGGGTATTGCCGGAACTTCTGGCTGCCCTGTAGAATTTTGGCATGAATCGCAGCGCAGCACACAATTCCGTTAAAGAGTCCCACATAGTTCCTTTTTCGGTTCGCGCGCTCGTTATTGTCATCTCTGTGGCCCTCATGACGGGCTTAACGGTCGGCTACATCCTCGATCAGCGGGTGCAGTACGCTGCTCCGCGGCTCCTTTCTCCCGATGTCGAGCGCGCTCAGCTTGATGTCTCCAAACTATCGCAGCCTTAGCGGCAGCGCCGCATCAGGTGCATTTTTGGGGCTCGGCGCGGGTGCCGGAATCTTGGCTCATTTCAGCCGCCGCAACTGCGTTTGATCGCTAGTGTTTTCAGGCAGTTTTGTGGCTGTTGCTCCGCAGAAGTTTTTCTTGCTGAGCCCGCCTCCTTTGGCCTGCAGCCGCATCCTACTTCTTACGTGGTTGAAGTGCAGGAGCGGTACAGGACACGGTTGGTCCTCTTACAGGGAGACTAATTCCACATGATGGATGCACTTTCGCAGTCCTGGCTCACAATCGCGCTTCCAATAGCCATGATCACCGGCTCGATGCTGGTGAGCAAGTTCCTCAAGCTCTCTCTCCTCGGAACGATTTTGGCGGCATGCATGCCGCTCGCGCTGCCGTTTGTCGACCTTCCTTTCTCGCAGGAGCTCACACACAGAAATCCGCACTACCTTATCGGCGCGGGATGGCTCGTCCTCATGAGCCTCGCAGTAGGCTGGGTCGTTGTGCGCCCACTGGCGTCGTCGGCGCTGCAGAATTTTGGGCTGATCAAGTGCGCCTATGTGATCCTCTTGGCCGCCGCCCTTGCGGTCGTGGGGCTTCTCCTTGGCAATCCGGTGGTTCTCAGCACGTACGTGCCGGGGTGGAAGGGAACTGCGGGTATGGTGCTTCTGTGCGCGTCGATGCTCAGCATGTCCCTGGCGCTCATTCGGTTCTTCCGGGCAGCGGTGTTTCTAGCGGTGTGGTCATTCGTGTCGCTGGTGCTCGCAAGCGAGATATTCCTGGGCAAGTTGCCGCAGCAGGTCATTCGTGAGGACATCGACAAGATCGAGGATCTCTTCCCCTCTGCCAAGGTCAACGCAATCCTTAAGAAGTATGGGGTTGAGGATGATATTCTGCGCGTTAGGGAGGTGCTGGAGGAATCCTAGCCTGGGCATACTGTCGCCGTGAGGACCATGCCCCTGTTCTGGGCACTTCCGTTCTGTCCTAGCGATGTCCAGCGCCTGAACGGCGAAATACTCGCCGGACGCGGCGCACGAGCGAGCCCAGGCGGGCTTCAATGCGTGCGTTGGCTTGTCGCAGCTTAGTGCTGAGGTAGCGATTCTTCCGCGAAAGCGCCCGGATTTCGGCGAACTCAAATGTTTTTCGATAGCAGACGAACGCCTCGGCGAGCGTGCGGTAGGCCTTGAAGGGGGTGTGAGTGCGTTCGAAATCGCCCGAGGCAATGCTCTCGTAGAGCGCAACCGCCTCTGTTAGGTATTTCGGGGTGCCGACTCCCCCCTGCAGCCCTGCGTTGGCCGGGATGGCGCTCGCGTTGATTCGCTCTCGGAACGGATTGAGGCACGCCTCACAAAACGGCTCGCCTACAAACTCTAGGCAGCGCCGCACGACATCTGCCGGATTTTCCTTAATGTCCTCATACCGCACCCGAAGCACTACCGAGCTGCCGAACGCACGCTCGGCGAGAGCGCACGATCGCACCAGATGAATCCACAGGTTGTACGATTCCTGCTCCGAATATGTTCCGCCGCCGATAGACTCGAAGTGCGCAAGCGAGCGGGCTACCTCTCGTGGATCTCGCAAAATGAAGATGAACTTGGCGTTAGGGTACATGAGGCGCAGCGCGAGGACGACGTGGCTGTTTTCAGGGGTTCCGTCTATCCAGCGGTTCTTGGGCGCTTCAGCAGAGACCTCCAGCTTAACGTTCTGGCTCGTGGAACCGGACCGAGTCGATTCCTCTTTGGCCTGCGCAACGAGAGCCTGCCGAGAATCGAGAATAAGTTTGTCCAGAGCACAGCCAAAATGCCGATAGTAGTCGCGGCGCGAGATTCGGGCGCTACTCAGAAACGTACGCGAGCCACGCGCTGAGCCCATCTTGTGTTGAATCGCCAGGTCGACCGACATGCGCGAGATGAAATTCGTCTCCTCAAGGGGAAATATGTTGGGGTGCTGGCCGATGGCCCAGGTGGTCGCGCTGGTGGCTGATCGGTAGGATCCGATAACAAAGATTGGGGCGGAGCTGACCATACAAGCAGTTTTATAGCCACTCTGCGGCCAGTTCTCAACCAGACCGGGCCCCGCGTCTTGAGTCACGGCTATTGTGCCCTTCCGGCCGATCGTTTTGTTGCATTTGTTGCGAAGCTGAGGGTGGGGCTACTCGCTTTTGCGCCGGGATCGCCATTCAAACATGAGAATACCCCCCGCAACCGCAAGGAAGCCCATCCCCCCGAGCTTAACGAGCTGGTAGAAATCCGCCCGCGAGCGCAGGCGTTTGAGGTGCAGGGTGTCCTTGTAGGTAGGGTCCTTAATGGCTGCCGAGAGTGTCGTAAACTCGGTATCGTAATAGTTGTAGCGGCTGAGCCCGACGGCGAAGTTTCCAACTCCCAGCAGGATGAGCATGAGGGCACTTGCGCGGTAGGCGGTCAATTTTTTGGGGGCGGGCATGTCCTGCATGCTACCCTATGCCGGTTGGATGGAAAGCCTGATTAGAAAGGCTCTGGCTTAAACTGGGGTTTGATTGCTAGAAAACGGGTATGGCCGAAAAGGGGACAAAAAAGGGCGCAGACGGATGGGTGCAGGGCAAGAGCCTGCTGGTGACGGTCGTGGCGGTGGTCGTTTCGCTGGTCGCTGGCTTCCTGGTATGCCGGCTAGTGCCCCTCTACTACTACTATTTTGATCTCCAGAACCACATGCGCCGGGCGATAGCTTCGGCGGCCATCGAGACCGACGAAGAGATACGAAGGTCTCTTATGTCGGTCATACGCCGCCACGGCATTAGCTGTGGAGAGAGGGATCTGCAGGTCGCCCGCGACGGTGATACAATAATGGTCTCTCTTCATTATACTGAGGGCTTGCGGGTCTCCCTATTTGGGAAGGAGATTACCCTTCGAAGCCTCGATTTTGATGCGTCCGCCAAGGGCAAGATAAGGTAATTTGCGAGAAGGAAGCCGTATGAACAAACAGTACAAGCCGGTACCCCGTGAGTGGCAGCTGGTAATGGACGAGGACACGATCGCCCGTGCCATCTCCCGCATGAGCTTTGAGATCGTCGAAAAGGATCGGGACCTCAAGAACCTCGCCATCGTGGGTATTCGCACGGGTGGCGAGTACCTCGGTAAGCGGCTCCAGGAGGAGATTCAGCGCATTGAGAAGATCGAGGTTGCGTACGGCGTTATCGACATCACGCTGTACCGGGACGATCTTTCGAGCACGCAGTCTCAGCCTACGCTGCGCGGCACGGACCTGCCGTTTAGGATAGCTGGTTCGCGCATCGTGCTTGTGGATGACGTGCTCTTCACGGGCCGCACGATTCGCTCAGCGCTGGACGCGATTATCGACTTCGGACGGCCGCGCCGCGTTGAGCTGGCGGCGCTCGTCGACCGGGGGTACCGCGAGCTTCCTATCCAAGCCGATTATGTCGGAAGGGTGGTTCCGAGTCAGCGTTCGCAGCTTGTGCGCGTGCGCTTGAGCGAGATGGGGTACCGCGACGGGGCATACCTTATTGAGCGGGAAGACCGCTAGGAGAGGCTCCTTTCGGGGGCCCGTGCCCGTTCTGAATCGTGCCTAAACGCCGTTGGCACTCCAGCCCGGGCAGGGGGCCCAAAAAAGCTCTCGTGAGCCCAAGTTTTGGGATGCCAAACCCTTGTAAAGTTTCGGCTCCCGTTGTTTACTTTCCACTCGATGGTCGACCACTTGTTGGGAATTGAAGGGCTTTCGAAGAGTGAAATAAATCGGTACCTCGACACAGCACATTCATTTGTGGAGGTATCGGAGCGGGACATTAAAAAAGTCCCAACCCTTCGCGGAAAAACGGTCGTCAACATCTTCTTCGAGCCATCCACTCGCACCCTTGCCAGCTTCGACATTGCAGGAAAGCGCCTCTCGGCGGACACCATTAACGTCAGCGCCAGCTCAAGCTCCGTCAAGAAGGGCGAGACACTGCTCGACACGGTGCGCACCCTTGAGTCGATGAATCCAGACATCCTTGTCATGCGGCACTCAGAGAGCGGCGCGCCGCACTTCGCAGCGCGCTATCTCTCTCGGGCGTCAGTCGTGAACGCCGGAGACGGCGCGCACGAGCATCCGACCCAGGCGCTGCTCGATCTTCTCACGTTGCGGCAGCACTTCGCCGAGAAGGGGCGTGGCATAGAGGGGCTTAAGGTGGGGTTCGTTGGCGATGTTCGGCACTCGCGCGTCGCGCGCAGCAATGTCTGGGCTCACATCGCGCTCGGTAATGAGGTTCGCCTGATCGGGCCCTCGACGCTTGTGCCGCCGGACTTCGTCGCAAGCTTCGGCAGCAAGAGCGTCCGGGTCGTGCATAATCTCTCAGAGGGGCTCGACGGACTCGATGTTGTCGTCGCCCTGCGCATGCAGCTTGAGCGCCAAGACGAGCACTTCATTCCTAACCTCGACGAATATAGCAAGGAGTACTGCGTGTCCGAGCCGATTCTGGCGCGCTGCTGCCCGGGTAGCGTTGTCTTGCATCCCGGCCCTATGAATCGGGGCACTGAGATCTCAGGCGACGTTGCGGATGGGCCCCGTTCCCTCATCCGCCGCCAGGTAAACAACGGAGTGGCGGTGCGTATGGCCGTGCTCTATCTGCTGGCGCGAACAGCAGAGCCGCATGAGGAGCTAGAGCGATGAGCAGCGCCCGTCCGATCGTCATTCATGGTGGAACCGTTATCGACGCGGCGACAGATCGTGATGGCGAGTTTGATCTTCTCGTTGAGCACGGAAGGGTTGCGGCGATTGAGAAGCCGGGAGTCCTCAAGGGGCATGCTGACGCTGAGCGCATCGACGCGAAGGACCAGTGGGTTATCCCAGGTTGCGTGGACCTGCATGTGCACCTGCGCGAGCCGGGCGAGGAGTGGAAGGAGACGGTCCAAACCGGCGCTGAGGCGGCCGTTCTCGGCGGCTTCACGAGCATCTGCTGCATGCCCAACACCAAGCCGGCCAACGACTCGGCTGAGGTCACGAGATTTATCATTGAGAAGGCCAAGGCCGCGGGCGCAGCCCGGGTGCTTCCGATAGGGGCGATCTCGATGGAGCGCAAGGGCAAGCAGCTCGCCCCCTACAATGAGCTTGCAAAAGCCGGATGCGTCGCATTCTCTGACGACGGCGATCCGGTTGTGGACGCGGGGCTCATGCGCCGGGCGCTTGAGTGGTGCCTGATGTTGGGGCTTCCGCTCTCGTGCCACGAGGAGGACAGAAACCTGAGCTGTGGTGGCAGCATGAACGAGTCGCCGCTCTCGCTGAAGCTGGGGCTGAAGGGATTTCCGGGCGTCGCAGAGGACGTTATGATTGCGCGCGACATCGAGCTTGCGCGCTTCACGAAGGGCAAGGTTCACATCTGCCACGTGTCGACGGCCCGCGGCATCGAGCTCATCCGCAGGGCGAAGAACGACGGCATTAGCGTTACGTGTGAGGTCGCCCCGCACCACCTCGTGCTGGACGAGTCGTGCGTGTGTGGATACGACACACATTTTAAGATGATGCCCCCGCTTAAGCCGAATGAGGATATCGAGGGGCTCTACAAGGGGATTGAGGACGGCACGGTAGACGCGATCGCCAGCGACCATGCGCCACATGATCGGGACAGCAAGCTCGTTGAGTTTTCGCGCGCGACGGTCGGCATCCTTGGGCTTCAGACCTCTCTGCCGCTCTTTGTGGAGCTGTGTTCAGCCGGGAAGGTTTCGCGGCGGCGCATGGTCGAGCTTTTGTGCCACGGCCCAGCCAGATCCTTTGGGCTCTCGTCGGGCACGCTGCGGGTTGGGAGCGACGCGGATATCACGGTGCTCAATCCGGCCGAGCGCTGGGTGTTCGAGGCCGCGGATGTGCGATCGAAGTCAAAAAACAGCCCCTTCGTGGGGCGAGAGCTTATGGGGAAGGCAACGAACGTGATCGTTGCAGGGCGGCGAGTGGTGCGGGACGGCACGCTTGCGTCCGAGTGGGTTGAGGACGAGAGGTAATCGGAACCAGGATTCGTTATGACGAGTGACAGGAGCCATGCGCAGGTGAGGGAGGCGAGGGGCGAGGAGGGTTACCTTGCGCTTGCCGACGGCAAGGTTTTCAAGGGCAGGTGCTTCGGCGCCCTTCGCGAAGCCTCCAACCCCGTTGAGGGCGAGGCGGTGTTTAACACCTCGATGTACGGCTACCAGGAAATCCTAACGGACCCCAGCTATGCGGGCCAGATAATGTGCTTTACGTATCCGCACATCGGAAACGTGGGCTGCAACGAGGAGGATGTCGAGTCCTCGCGGATCTACACCGAGGGGCTTGTGGTGAGGGCGGCGCACAAGGTTCCGTCGAACTTCCGCGCAACGGTCTCGCTGTCCCAGTACCTGGGGCGCAGCGGCATCATGGGGCTTGAGGGGATCGACACGCGCGAGATCGTCTCGCACCTGCGCGACAACGGCTCGCAGATGGCGGTTATGGCGGGCGGAGAGGGCGTGAAGCCCGAAGAGCTCGTAAATCGTGCCAAGAGCCTGGGCTCAATGGAAGGCAAGGACTATGTGAAGGCTGTTGCGTGCAAGCAGGTGTACACGTGGGATTCCCTGACGTGGACCCTGGCGCAGGGCCACTCGCGCAAGCTGTCGCAGGAGCAGCTCGTGGCACGCCCGCACGTTGTCGCGGTTGACTGCGGCATCAAGACGAATATCCTTAGGCTCCTGATAGATGTTGGCTTCCGCGTGACGGTCGTGCCGGCAGGAACAGGCTCAAAAGAGATCCTGGCGCTGCGGCCCGATGGGCTCTTCCTCTCCAATGGCCCGGGTGACCCTGCAACGCTTGGCTATGTCGTGAAGCCGGTACAGGAGCTGCTAGGAAAGGTTCCGATGTTCGGCATCTGCCTTGGACACCAGATCCTTGGCCAGGCGCTGGGAGGAAAAACCTACAAGCTTAAGTTCGGCCATCGCGGCGGCAACCATCCGGTGCGCGACGAAACCACCGGGAAAGTTGAGATCACGGTGCAGAACCACGGATTCGCGGTGCACAGAGAGGGTCTGTCAAAGGATGTTTTTGTCTCGCACATCAACCTGAACGACAGCACGGTCGAGGGGCTTGAGAGCAAAAAGCTCAAGCTCTTCTCGGTGCAGTACCATCCGGAGGCCTCACCGGGGCCGCACGATTCCCGCTACCTCTTCCAGAGGTTCTTTGATCTCGTGACGGGAACGGGCAGTGCCGGGCAGGGAGCGTAGAAGCAGGAGAAGAGAGGGTATGCCAAAGAGAACTGACATTAAGTCGATACTGCTCATAGGATCTGGCCCGATCGTGATCGGCCAGGCGTGCGAGTTTGACTATTCGGGAACGCAGGCCATCAAGGCCCTCAAGGCGGAGGGGTACAAGGTTATCCTCGTAAACTCAAATCCCGCCACAATCATGACCGATCCAGAGTTCGCCGATCGCACGTACATCGAGCCGATAACGGCCGACTTTGTCGAGGAGATCATTCGCATCGAGCGCCCCGACGCTGTCCTTCCGACTATGGGCGGGCAGACGGCTCTCAACACGGCGCTTGAGCTTGAGGAGCGCGGAGTGTTTGAGCGCTACGGCTGCGAGCTGATTGGCGCCAAGGTCGATGCGATTAAGACGGCTGAGGATCGCGAGCTTTTCCGCAGGGCGATGGATGAGATAGGGCTTGAGTCGGCACGCTCGATGATCGCCACGACGATAAGCGACGCGGAGCGGGCTTCCAAGGCTTTGGGGTACCCGCTCGTGCTTCGCCCGTCACGCACCCTCGGCGGAACTGGTGGCGGCATCGTATACGGGCCGGATGAGCTTCACCGCAAGGTCGCTATCGCCCTTGCTGCGAGCCCAAACCACGAAGTGCTCATCGAGGAGTCTCTTCTCGGCTGGAAGGAGATCGAGCTTGAGGTCATGCGCGACCTTAAGGACAACGTTGTAATCGTGTGCGGCATCGAGAACTTGGACCCAATGGGGGTGCACACTGGAGACTCAATAACGGTGGCGCCGATACAGACTCTGACCGACAAGGAGTACCAGCTCCTGCGGGACGCCTCCATTAAGGTCATGCGCCGCATCGGCGTGGACACTGGCGGGTCGAACGTGCAGTTCGCGCTTAATCCCAAGGACGGCCGCATTATCGTCATCGAGATGAACCCGCGCGTGTCGCGCAGCTCGGCGCTTGCGTCAAAAGCCACCGGGTTCCCGATCGCAAAGATCGCCGCAAAGCTCGCAGTGGGCTATACCCTCGACGAGATCCCCAACGATATTACGAAAGAGACCCCGGCTTGTTTTGAGCCGTCGATTGACTATGTGGTTGTGAAGATCCCGCGCTTCAACTTTGAGAAGTTCCCCATGGCAGATCCGTCCCTTGGGACGCAGATGAAGTCGGTGGGGGAGGTGCTCTCGTTCGGCGGAACATTCAAGGAGGCTCTCCAGAAAGCGATGTGCTCGATGGAGATGGACTCGTACGGATTTGACCGCGCCAAGCTCGCCAAGGACATGGGTCGCGGAGAGCTGATGGAGGCGTGTGGCGTCCCGTCGCCGCACCGGCTGTGGCTCGTTGGAGAGGCCTTCCGCGCTGGGGCGTCGGTGCGCGAGCTCTTCCAGGCCTCAAAGATCGACCCGTGGTTTCTTGGGGAGATCGAGGAGATCATTCAGGCAGAAGAGAAGCTCAAGGGCACCAAGCTCTCGGCTCTCAGCGCAGATGAGCTCCATGAGCTTAAGGGCTTCGGTTTCTCTGACCGGCGCATCGCAGCGCTGACTGGCAGCCGCGAGATAGAGGTTCGAACGCGCCGCAAGCAGTTCGGAATCAAGCCATCGTTTAGGAAGGTCGACACCTGCGCGGCGGAGTTCGTCGCAAACACGCCCTACCTGTACTCGTCCTACGGCGGCCCGTCCGAGGCGCCCCCCACGGACCGCAAAAAGGTGATAATTCTCGGCGCCGGGCCAAACCGCATCGGGCAGGGGATTGAGTTTGACTACTGCTGCGTGCACGCCTCCATGGCCCTTAGGGAGGATGGGTACGAGACGATCATGGTCAACTGCAATCCAGAGACCGTCTCAACGGACTACGACACAAGCGATCGCCTCTACTTCGAGCCACTGACGGTTGAGTCGGTCATGAGCATCGTTGAGCGTGAGCAGCCGTACGGCGTGATTGTGCAGTTCGGCGGGCAGACCCCGCTGCGTATTTCAGGCGAGCTGGCGGCGCTCGGGGTGCCGGTTATCGGCACATCGGTTGAGTCGATTGATGTGGCGGAGGACCGCGAGCGGTTCTCTTCGCTCGTGGCCCGCCTTAAGCTTCAGCAGCCCCCGTACGCGACAGCGCGATCAACTGAAGAGGCCGTTGCCGCCGCGCGAAAGATAGGATTCCCGCTCATGATGCGCCCGTCGTTCGTCCTTGGCGGGCGGGCGATGCGCGTGATCTACTCTGAGGAAGAGGTGATCAACTACATGCAGGAGGGGGTTGAGGTGTCGCATGACCGCCCGGTGTTGCTTGATCGATTCCTCGACGGCGCTATAGAAGTTGACGTTGATGCGGTAAGTGACGGCAAGCAGGTGCTTATCGCGGGCGTTATGGAGCATATCGAGCCGGCAGGCATCCACTCCGGCGACAGCTCGTGTTGCCTGCCGCCGCAGACGCTCAGCGCAGCGGTGATCGACGAGCTCAAGCGCCAGGCGCGGCTCCTTGCGTCCGAGCTTAAGGTCGTGGGCCTAATGAACATCCAGTTTGCAGTCGTCAACGGAAGCGACATCTACATCCTCGAGGTGAACCCACGCGCGTCCCGAACGGTTCCGTTTGTGAGCAAGGCGACAGGAGTGCCGTGGGCAAAGGTCGCCTCGCGCCTTATGGCGGGCAAGAGCCTCAAGGAGATCGGGGTGAAGGAGGTTGAGCCGAAGGGATACGTGTCGGTGAAGGCATCCGTGTTCCCGTTCAGCAAGTTCCCGGGCGTCGACACGATTCTTGGCCCTGAGATGAAGTCAACGGGGGAGGTGATGGGGCTGCACGCCAACTTCGGCGGCGCGTTTGCGAAGAGCCAGTTCGCCGCGAGCATTAAGCTGCCCTCTGAGGGTGCGGTGTTTCTGAGCATCAAGGAGGAAGACAAGAAGGAGCTCGGCGCGATTGCGGAGAGGCTCTCGAAGCTTGGCTTCTCGCTCGTTGCGACCAAGGGAACCGCGGAATTCCTGGCGCAGAAGGGGTATGCCGTCGAGGTGGTCAACAAGGTGCGCGACGGTTCGCCTCACGTGGTGGACAAGCTTGGGCTCGGGGAGCTCGTGCTGGTTCTCAACACGCCCGAAGGCTGGTCGAAGCCGGTCATGGACTCTAAGTCGATTAGGATGGTGGCGAATGAGCTGCGGATCCCGACGTACACAACGATTGCGGCCGCCGGAGCGGTTTCTCAGGCGCTTGAGATGGTAAAGGACAGGACCTTCCTTCAGGTCCGGGCGCTTCAGGACTATTACTAGGCAGACTCGGGCAGGGAGATGCTGGCCCGCAAGAGCTCAATCGCGTCGAGCATCGGCTTCTGCGTGTAGATCATGCGATCCTTCGTAAGCACGACGTCGTCATGCACGACGCTCATCCGCGCCCCGAAATCGACGCAGTCAGCAGACTTGAGCAGCTGGGTGACCTGCTTGATGTGGGCATCGAGCCGGTTGCATGCGGTTTCAAGGCACGACAGGACGTCCGTTCCCGGGGGGAAGTGGATCGCTGTCCTTTTCTGGAGAAGCAGGGGGTCGCTTGCCTTTCGAAGAGACGCGCGCGCGTCGCTCAGCGGAACGGCACGCTCGTGCGGCGGCTTCTCGGCGGAAGCCAGCAAAGAGGTGTCGGCTTTCGTGATGAGCTCGATGCTTTCCCTGAAAGCCTTTGTGACCTTTGAGAGCAGATCGATCTTTCCATTTACGTCGTGATGGTGCGAGCAACCTTGGTCACCGAACAAAGCCGCGGGCGGAAGCCGGATCGCTTGCGGGTTTTGCTGTCCGTTGTTGGGTGATGGAAGGGAGGCCATGCTGTTTTAAAATACCTCTGCGTTTGGTCTAGAGCACGACGAGCTCGCCGTACCATGGGCTTTGTTGGGGCTTTGTTGGGGCTTTGTCGGGGCTTTGTCGGGCCTGTCTCGCGGTCGCTCTCGCATGATCGTCGCTATACATCTACCTGAAAATAATAAAGATTATCAAACTTTTCTTTGATTTTTTCAGAAATTAACCCAAACGATCAGGGGGGCAGAGAGCCTCGTATTGCGGAAGGTGCGGGCATTTACAGCCCCTAAAGGCTCTGGTACTGTCGCCGATATCTAAACAAATCCGTGGCTTATCCTTTGCAGGACGCGCCAAGGTCGAAACCGCCGTTTGTCGATGCTCGTGGGCGTCGGAGTCGGGTTTGGCGGAGCCGCAAAAAATGCCGCTTCGTTCGTTTAGGACACCAGTTGCTAGGGAGTTTGAAAAGCTATGGCTCGAATCACCGTTGAAGATTGTCTCACCCAGGAGAATAACCGCTTTTCGCTTGTGCAGCTTGCATCAAAGCGCACGAAGCAGATCCTGCAGGGAGGCACTGTGCAGATCTCGGACAAGAGGAACAAGGCCGTCGTCACGGCGCTTCGCGAGATCGCCGGCGGCAAGGTTCGCTTCATGACGCCGGAAGAGACGGCAGCGTGGCAAGAGACTCGCGAGCGTGAGGCCGAGGCTCAGCGCGCCGCAGAGCTCTCAGAGCGTGAGCGTCGCCAGCAGGTCGGCGCGGCGCTCTTTATCAATACCAATGGCGGCGAGACCCGCCCTGAGGAGTCCCCCAAGGATGCCCTCATGCAGACCGGCCCGATTTCGGCCGCAGATGACAAGGATGAAGAGTAGTTCTAGCTACAGGGGTAGGTGAGAGGTTTTAGCGGGCATCATGTCGTTCGAGCAGATCGCTGAAGCCCTCAAGAAGTACCATCCCACTCCGGACCTCGTTACCCTAAAGAAAGCGTACGACTTCGCACAGGAATGCCATAGCGGGCAGGTGCGGGCATCGGGCGAACCGTACTTCAAGCACGTCGAAGAGACGGCGATGCTTGTGTGCCAGCTCAAGCTTGATGAGCCCTCCGTCATAGCCTCGCTTCTTCATGACACGATCGAGGACAGCGAGGTAACGCGAGAGGACATCCAGCGCGAGTTCGGCCCGGGTGTAGCCGACATCGTTGAGGGCGTTACAAAGCTTACGCGCATCGAGTTTGAGTCGCGCGAGCAGAAACAGGCAGAAAACTTCCGCAAGATGCTCCTGGCGATGGCCAAGGATATCCGCGTTGTTCTCGTCAAGCTGTGCGATCGCCTGCACAACATGCGCACGCTCACGTTCTTTAGCGAAGAGAAGCAGCGGCGGATTGCGACCGAGACCCTTGAGATCTATGCGCCCTTGGCGAACCGGCTCGGTATCCATTGGCTCAAGTCCGAGCTTGAAGACCTATGCCTCCTGTACCTTCGCCCAGAGATGTACAAGCAGATTAAGAGCCATGTGGATAACACGGCTCCTGAGCGTGATGCATACGTCGACCGCGTTACGCTCGAGATACAGAAGCACCTGGCAGAAGCCGGAGTCTCTGCATCGGTCAAGGGGCGGGGCAAGCACTACTACTCAATCTGGGTGAAGATGGACAAGGACAAGCTCAGCTTTGAGGAGGTCTACGACATCTTGGGCTTCCGCGTGATTGTCCCAACGGTGCGGGCCTGCTACGAGTCGCTGGGAGTCGTTCATTCGACGTGGAAGCCGGTTCCTGGCCGCTTCAAGGACTTCATCGCGATGCCGAAGCCGAACATGTACCAGTCGCTTCACACGACGGTGATCGGGCCCGACGGCCAGCGCATTGAGATACAGATTCGTACGCCTGAGATGAACCGCGTGGCCGAAGAGGGCATAGCGGCCCACTGGCGCTACAAGGAGGGCGGAGCCGCGCCGGCCTTCGATCTGCAGTGGGTCAAGGAGCTGGTTGAGACGCAGCAGTACCTCAAGAACCCCGACGAGTTTATCCAGTCTGTGAAGGGAGAGCTCTACCCGGAGGAGGTGTTCGTCTTTACGCCTAAGGGCGACCTCGTGCGCCTTCCCTACGGGGCGACGCCCGTTGATTTTGCCTACGCAGTGCATACCGACGTCGGGCACCGCACGGTGGGCGCGCGCGTAAACGGCCAGATGGTTTCGCTTGATCGCTCGCTGACTAACGGCGACACGGTCGAGGTTATGACGTCGAAGACGCATGTGCCGAGCAAGGATTGGCTCAGGTTCGTCCGATCTTCGAAGGCCAAGCAGCGCATCCGCGCCTTCATCAAGGCTGAGGAGCATGCCCGGTCGCTGGCGCTCGGGATGGACCTCCTCTCGAAAGACCTGCGCAAAGTGAAGCTTGGCGCGAAGAAGCTTGAGAAAGAGGGTAAGCTGGCTGAGGTCGCGGCGACTATGGGCCTTAAGTCGGTCGGAGATCTCTATGCCGGCATCGGCTATGGCCGCATCAGCACCTCAAAAGTTATTGCGCAGCTCCTGCCGGAGGAAACCTCCGTTGAAGAGAAGCTCCAGTCGGATCAGAGCCCCATCCAGCGAATCTTTCAGCGCGCCGCGGCGGTGAGCCGTGATCGGGTTGGCGTTCGGGTCTCGGGGCTGGATGACATCCTCATCCGCTTCGCCAAGTGTTGCGATCCTCTGCCGGGAGACCGCATCGTCGGGTTCATCACGCGCGGGCGAGGCGTGACGGTGCACTACGCCGACTGCGCGCAGGTGCTGAATAGCGATCCGCTGAGGCGGGTCGAAGTGGAGTGGGACACGGTCGTGCGTGCGCCGCGGCGCGTGCGCATCACGGTGGCATCGCAGGACCAGATGGGGCTTCTTGCGGCGGTCACCCAAGCTCTTACGAACAACGGCGCGAACATCACAAGCGCGCAGATTAAGACCGAGCACGGCAAGGCGACTATCAACTTTGAGATGATCATCGACGACGCCCACCACCTGCACCGCGTCAAGCGTGCCATCGAGATGGTGCCTGGCGTTATCAAGGTAGAGCGAGTGCGGCACCTCTCCTCAACAAGTGATGAGTCGTGGGAGGACGGGTGAGGGGACTCCTGGTTGTCCTGTCGATGCTGCTGCTGGTGGCGGTCTCCCAGGCGCACGCAGCGCCGTCTGTGGCTACCCGCACAGAGGAAGAGCAGCGCACGATCGATGCGTACAAGCGCGCCAACCAGTCGGTAGTTTTCATCACAACGCACACCTACGTCATAGATCCGCTTGCGTTCTTCGACGAGCTCAAGCCGCAGAAGGGTACGGGAACGGGGACGATCATTGATCTTCAGCGCGGAATCGTGGTGACAAACCTGCACGTGATCGAGGGCGCGCTTGAGTCAGGCGGCAGCGTTGAGATCATGCTTGCAAACGGCAGAAACAGCCGGGCCAAGCTGATCGGCTTTGACCCTGAAAGCGACATTGCGGTGTTTCAGCTTGCGGAGGTGCTCAAGGGAGTCCCGGCGCTGCAGCTCGGCGACTCCTCGGGGCTTGAGGTGGGACAGCGGGTGCTTGCGATCGGAAACCCGTTTGGGCTCTACCGCAGTCTGACGACGGGCATCATCTCCTCGCTCGACCGGACGATGAAGACGCCCAAGGGGGCGCTGCTGAAGGAGCTCATCCAGACCGATGCCGCCATCAATCCGGGCAACTCCGGCGGGCCGCTGCTTGACGCGGATGGGCGTCTGATTGGAATTAATACTGCTATCCTGAGCCAGTCCGGAGACTCCGCCGGGATCGGGTTTGCTGTGCCGATAAATAGCCTGAAGCGCATCCTGCCAGAGCTCATCTCGACCGGCCGGGTGCGGCGTCCGAATATGGGGTGGCAGGTCGTCGACACCGATCAGGGGCCGATGGTGCTGCGGGTAATGCCCGACGGGGTGGCCCAGCGGGGCGGCGTGCGCGCGATCGAACAGATTCTGACAGGGGGAGGCGCTGTCCGAGGGTTTCAGAGGGATATCGAGTCTGCCGACCTCATTTACAAGGTGAACGGGGAAAGGGTTCACAATCGCGACGAGGTAGAGGATAGTATTCGCCGCACAAAGCCCTCAGAGACGGTTCGGCTTACGCTCCGGCGGGGGGGCATTTACGGAAAGGAACGAGATGTGCCGCTCGTTCCGGCGTGGGAATAATGAAGATCAAGGTCCTTCCAGATACCGTCATTAACCAGATAGCAGCGGGCGAGGTCGTTGAGCGTCCAGCGTCCGTTGTGCGGGAGCTCGTCGACAATGCCGTCGACGCGGGCGCAACTGACATCTGTGTTGTGCTTGAGTCGGGCGGCCACAGCAGGCTTAAGGTGCGCGACGATGGGTGTGGCATGACGCGCGATGAGGCCATACTTGCGTTTGAGCGACACGCCACCTCGAAGGTCTCGGCGATTGAGGATCTGACAACGATCGGAACGTTAGGCTTCCGGGGAGAGGCGCTGGCCTCAATCGCGGCAGTGGCAAAGGTCAAGCTCGTCACCCGCACGGCCGAGAGCGAGGTGGGAACATCGGTGACGTATCGCGGTGGCAAGCTCGCAGATGTGCAGAGCTGCGCATGGAGCCTTGGCACTGAGATAGAGATCGAGCATCTGTTCTTCAACGTCCCGGCGCGGCGCAAGTTCCTCAAGTCTCCGCGCTCGGAAATGGCCAAGATCCGTATGTGGCTTGCGCAGTCGAGCCTGGCGCGCCCGGGCGTCCGCTACCGCCTCATCTCTGACGGCGACGAGGTGCTCAACCTCCCGCGCGCGAGCTCACTTGAGGAGCGTGGAGCCCAGGTGTGCGCCGGAGACCTTATGCCGGTGTCGCTCGACGAGGGCGGTATCGTGGTTGCCGGAATGCTCGGGCATCCAGGACAGGCGCTGGCGGACGCCACGGGGCTTATTATTCTCATCAATGGGCGCCTTGTGTCGGACAAGATTATTGTCCGCGCCGTGCGCGAGGGCTACGACTCGATGCTCAAGGACCGCGAGTATCCAGTGGGTTATCTCTCCCTTACCCTGCGGCCCGAGGACGTTGACGTTAACGTCCATCCGCAAAAGAGCGAGGTGCGGTTCCGCCACCCCAACCAGGTGTTCGCGGTCGTGCAGGGCGCAGTGCTCTCGGCAGTTCGCAGGATTCGTAGGCCGATGGCGATCGCCGCTAATGGCGGAGCAAGGCCTCAGGAGAAAGCCGAGACGGCGGCGCCGGTGATGACCCCGCAGCCCCTGTCTTTTATGCGGTCGGCGCAGGAGCCCGCGAACGGGCCGGCGACTTCGCTTGAGTCGCTCGTGCGCGAGGCGTTTCGGGAGGCTCCGCGCTACCAGCCGCCGCGGGGCGCGGTAGTGGCGCAGACGGCACCTCAGGTGGCGGCGTCGCGGCCTGAAGAGCGGCAGGTTGCTGAGCAGCCGACTGAGTACTCGGCGCCCCAGCGTGGGCCGGGCGAATTCCGCTTCTCGGATCTCCGTTTCGTGGGCCAGGTGCTGAACTGCTACCTTGTGTGCGAGCTGAATGAAATGCTCGTGATGGTGGACATGCATGCCGCCCACGAGCGGGTTAACTACAACCGTATCCGCAAGGCGAGGGCAGAGCGTGCCCTTACAGTGCAGAAGCTGCTCATCCCAGAGCAGGTAAAGCTTACGCCGGAGCAAGTAGCTACGCTCCTTGACCAAGAGGAGGCACTCAAGGCTCTCGCGTTTGAGGTGCGGCAAGCTTCAGCAGACACGATTGAGGTGCTTGGCGTGCCGGGGATCGTGTCGCACCTGCGCTGCTCAGGCCTCCTGAAAGAATTCGCTGTTGAGCCGGTCGTCGCCGGTTGGCGCGAGCGGCTTGAGGAGAGGATCGATCACATGGCGGCGCGCATTGCGTGCCATGCCAGCGTGCGTTCTGGGGACGCGATGTCTCGCCCCGAGGCCTATGCGCTCTTCCAGCAGATGGATGAATCGGAGCTTTCTGGCGCGTGCCCGCATGGGCGCCCCGTGGTGGCCCAGTTTTCGCGCGATGCAGTTGAGCGGTGGTTTGGCCGGGATCGATGATGACGCCATCGCCGAGCCCCCTGAAGGCGGTAGCCGTATGCGGTCCGACCGCTTCTGGAAAGAGCGCACTCTCGATTTCGCTGGCCAAAGGGCTTGGAGGCGAGGTCGTCAACGTTGATTCAGTGCAGGTCTACCAGGAGCTCGACATCGGCTCGGCGAAACTTTCCCCCCCTGAGCGAGGCGGTGTGCCACACCATCTGCTGGACGTGTTTGAGCCGGGCAGCCCAGCGAATGTTGCGCGCTTCCGCGAGCTCGCGCTCGGTGCGGTCAGGGAGATCTCCGCCCGTGGGAAGGTGCCGCTTCTCGTTGGTGGCTCGGGTATGTACTTTACGGTGTTGTTGCATGGGCTAGCTGACGTGCCGCCTACGCCGGATGATATTCGAGCTGCGGTTGCGGCGCTGTCGCCTGAGGAGATGTATAACGAGCTTGTGGCTGCAGACCCCGAGACGGCTGCGCGGCTTAACCGAAACGACATGCAGCGCGTCTCGCGTGCACTTGAGATCGTGCGGGTAACCGGCAAGAGGCCGAGCGAGATCTTTGCCGCTCATACCTTTGCGCCTGTGGAGGTCGCTGCACTTGTGATCGTGATCTGCCGACCAAGAGACGAGCTCTACCGTCGTATCGACCAGCGCTCGGCGCAGATGGTTGCCGATGGGCTAGTGGCAGAGACCCAAGGCGTGCTTGATCGGCACGGTGAGGTGCCGGCCCTTGAGACCCTCGGCTACAAGCAGGCCAAAGATCTTCTGCATGGCAGGCTTAGTGCGGCGAATCTCGTGGAAGAGATTGCGCTTCATACCCGGCGCTTTGCCAAGCGCCAGATGACATACTGGAGAAACGAGCCGCTCAAGCGTGGCTGGGCAGTTCGCCCGCGCGATGATGAGGCTGCGGAAGAAGTTGCAGGGTTCGATTCCTTTCCCGTCCGGGCGCAGAAGCGCATGAAGGGCTTCCGCGCCCTGAGCCTCTCATCGGAGGAGCTCTTGGCAGCGGCCAAAGAGAGGCTCTCTCAGCCGCTTGAGCGGACCGAGGTGTGGCTCGTTGCGCTCAAGTGAGTTTGGTCGTTGCCCGGGCTGCTCGGCGCCGGGTAGGGTAGGGCAACGGGCATGAAGGCGGCTTCGGGCGCCGCGGCTGGCTGTGCAGGGATAGGCTGTGGGCATAACAACAGACCTCATTTATATCATTCTGGCGGCACTTTTAGGCGGGCTCGTGGCGCATCTGCTGCGCCAGCCCCTCATCTTTGGCTACATCCTGGCCGGCATAATCGTTGGTCCCTTCACAGGCGGGTTTACCGTCGAGCATTTGGAGGATATCGAGAAGCTGGCCGAGATAGGGGTGGCGCTGCTCCTGTTTACAATCGGCCTTGAGTTCTCTATCGGGGAGCTTAAGCGCCTTGCGCGGATATCCTTCGTCGCGACGCCGCTTCAGATTCTGATCTGCTCGCTCGGTGGCTATATACTCGCCGTCTTGATCGGCATTCCAAGCAAGGACGCCGTGTGGCTCGGCGCGGCGATATCGCTCTCGAGTACCATGGTAGTCATCAAGACCCTCAGCGCGCGCGGGATGCTTGAGAGCTCGACTGGTCGGCTCATCGTTGCGATGCTCATCGCGCAGGACCTGGCGGTCGTTCCGATGATGCTGATCCTGCCGCAGCTTACTCAGGACTCGATCGAGTGGTCGGCGATTGCTATCGCGCTTCTTAAGTCAGCGTCGCTCCTGGGGGTCATGCTCCTGGTCGGCATACGGGTGCTGCCACGCTTTTTATCGATGATTGCATCGCAGGGATCGCGCGAGCTCTTTTTTCTCGCCACCGTCGGGGTCGCCTTTGGCGCGGGCGCCATCTCCCACGCCATGGGGCTCTCGTTTGCGCTCGGGGCATTTATTGCCGGCATGCTGCTGAGCGAAACTGACTTTAGTCATCAGGCGCGGGCCGACGTGTCGGGATTGCGGGACCTCTTCGCCCTGATCTTCTTCGCTTCGGTTGGAATGCTCTTTGATCCGGGCTTCTTCGTAGCCCATTTGGGGAGGATCGTTGCGCTCACCGTAGGAGTGATCGCGCTTAAGGCGGGGGTGGCCTCGGCGACGGTGCGGCTTCTCGGATACAAGCCCAGAACCTCCGCTGCGGTAGGTTTGGGCGTGGCACAGGTGGGGGAGTTTGCGTTTGTCATCGCGAATGCGGGTATGGCCGCGGGCAGCCTATCGCACGAATCCTTCTCGCTGATGCTCGCGGTGACGCTGCTCTCGATGATTGCGACACCTGGCCTCTTTTGGCTTGGCTCCCGAGCAAAGAGCCTGCGACGCCCGCTGCACGTCGAGCCCCCGCACGGCGAGGAGACCCCGCCAACGGGGCTTTCTCAGCACGTGGTGATCTGTGGCGGTGGATCGGTTGGGCAGTATGTCGCGAGCGTGCTTGGCGACCTTGGCCGTCCTTACGTCGTGCTGGACTGGAGCTTTAAGGCTGTCACGCAGATGCGGGACAGGGGGCTCCATGTTGTTTTTGGGGACTGCTCGCGGCGCGAGATGCTTGAGGCGGCGGGAGTGGCGCGTGCCAGCTTAGTGGTAGTGGCGACAACGACCGATGCCGCCCTTCCAGAGATGGTGCGCGAGATCCGGTCTGTAAAGCCGGACGTGCCGACCGTTATTCGCGTTCACGAGGTGGACGAGGCTGAGCCGCTTGAGGAGCTTCAGGTTTTAGACATCGTGAGCCCGCAATTTGAGGTCGGCATCGAGATAGTCCGCCAATCTCTCTTGGCGCTCAATGAGCCGGAGACGCAGATATTTGCCCTGCTGGGACAACTCAGAGGAGGGCGCTATGCCATCGGGCGGCGTGTGCTTGAGCGCCATGCCTTGGATGTCAAAACCTTCGGCGCGGCGAAGCTGCTTGAGCTGTTGTGGTATGAGGTTGATTCGTCGTCTGAGCTGGCGCAGCGGTCGCTTGAGGAAACGCAGGTTCGCACGAGGTTTGGCGTTTCGGTGGTGGCAGTTATGCGAGGGGAGCTCTTTATCCCCACGCCCAAGCCCGACTTCACTGTAGAGGCTGGGGACCTTATCGCCGTGCTCGGCTCGAGCGCGCAGCTGCGGCACTTCCGAAGCCTGAACAGGGCAGCGTGAAACGGCCGAAAAGCCCATACGAACGGGGCAGTTAAGCCGAGTGCAACCCGTTTGACGAGGGTGCGCAGTTGTGGAATGATCCGACTTTCGAATGCCTCGTAAGTATTTGTTTTTAATGGTGTAACGCGTATGAGCCCGATCGAACATCCGCTTGAGTTTGAGCGCCCGCTTGTTGAGCTTGAGTACCAGCTGGAGAGGCTTAAGGACGAACTTGCGAGTGGAAACCAGTCGCGCCGCTCTGAGTATGCGGCGCTTGAGACTAAGGTTTCGAAGATCCGCAAGGAGATCTACGGGAAGCTTACGCCGTACCAGCGGGTGCAGCTCTCTCGGCACTTTGATCGGCCGTTCACACTCGATTACGTGCGCTTCATCTTCAATGACTTCGTTGAGCTTCACGGCGATAGGCTCTTCAAGGACGATGCGGCCATCGTCGGCGGGACGGCCCGCCTTGGAGAGGTGCCGGTCATGCTCGTGGGGCACCAGCGCGGGCGCACAACTGCAGAGCGGCTCAAGCGCAACTTTGGGATGCCGAACCCAGAAGGGTATCGCAAGGCGCTGCGGCTGTTCCGTATGGCCGAGAAGTTTGGGCTTCCGCTCTTTACGTTTATCGACACGCAGGGAGCGTTCCCGGGGCTTGAGGCTGAAGAGCGGGGTCAGGCAGAGGCGATCGCCCGCAACCTGGCTGAGCTGTCGGAGCTGACCGTGCCTATCATCAGCGTGGTGATCGGGGAAGGTGGAAGCGGCGGCGCATTGGCGCTTGGCGTAACCGACCGCATCCTCATGCTTGAGAATGCGTGCTATTCGGTTATTACTCCGGAGGGTTGCGCATCGATCCTATGGCACTCGGCGGACAAGGCTGAAGTTTCGGTGGAGCAGGCTTCAACGGCCGCAGAGGCCCTGAACCTGACCGCGCAGGACCTTAAGCGCCTAAACCTCATTGATGAGGTGGTGCCGGAGCCAGTCGGCGGTGCGCACAGCAACCACAAGGAGGCAGCTGAGATCCTTCGGGCGGCGCTGGTGAGGAACCTTGACCCTCTCGCAAAGCTGACGGTCAAAGATCTTCTGGCGCAGCGTTACGAGAAGTTCCGCAAGATCGGGGCCTTTACTGGGGATAATTAAGAGAGAGGGGGCCGTGCGGGATGCCCGTACGGCGCCGGTTGCATAAGGTTACAGGCGGGAGTAGTCTCCGGCCCAGGTTGCGCCCCAAATCGTAATGGGGCAGGTCACGAAAGATATGGCCCCTGAACAAGCTGCGATGATGCAGCGGGGCTTGAGAGTAATTAGAGATTTAGCAGGTCGCATGGCGAAAGACGCAATTGAGCTTAATGGAGTGGTTAAGGAGTGCTTTCCGAACGCATTCCGCGTGCAGTGTGATAACGGCCACGAGGTGCTCGCGCACCTGGCAGGCAAGATGAGAAAGTTCTACATCCGCGTTCTTCCGGGCGACAAGGTAATAGTTGAGATCTCTCCATACGACCTGTCGAAGGGGCGCATCGTAAAGCGAATTGCAGAGGGTCGCGGCCGTCCCGGTTCCACAAGCAGCAGTTCGGATCCGAGCGCGAAGTCTTAGCCCGTTTTTTATAGCGCGCTCCCAGCCTCCTAAGCGTTTGCGCTTCCGATCTCTCGCAGCAGGGAAAAGGGGTAGATTCCTGATTCATGCCCATCTCCCCAGCGCATGCCGAGGGCGTACTGTCCTACGCCCCAGATCTCTTGGAGCTGAAGCTCCTGCTCAAGTGAGCTCTCAACAATCGTCAGCGATAGCTTCTTGCCCGTGAGGGGCTTTGAATGCGAGGTATCGCCGCGCTTCTCTTTGCAGCCAGCGCAAGGGCACTCGCGGCGCAGGGTCTCGCTCGATATGCGGGTCTGGGCCCCATCGAGCCAGTTGATGGAGAGGCCGGCGGTGCCGTTGCGCTTGATCTCTGTCGGGGTAGTGTTCGGTGTTCCCATCGTTTAGCGAAGCAAAATAAAGTTTGTCTTTCCCAATCCTAGTTGAGTAGTATACCGTTTTCAACCTAAGGGGCTGCCGGTCCGCATTGTGCGCTTGTAGCTCCCTGATATCAGCAACGTGTAACTGTTTCGTGGGGTTTGTATGGGTAGGGGTGACAAGCGTACTCGTCGTGGCAAGATATTCGCCGCATCGTTTGGAGTTTCACGCAAGAGGAAGTCCAAGAAGGCCGCTCCGAAGCGGGTCGCGGCAGCTCCGGCCAAGAAGGCTCCAGTCAAGAAG
Organism: Deltaproteobacteria bacterium; assembly: GCA_947467385.1. Taxonomy (GTDB): domain Bacteria; phylum Bdellovibrionota_C; class UBA2361; order UBA2361; family OMII01; genus OMII01. The sequence continues at coordinate 34,402 of CANIHJ010000002.1, forward strand.
GGCAAGTAGCCAGCCCTTCATGGGATTCTAAGCCCCGGCGCACCTCGTGATGCGCCGGGGCTTTTTTATTTTGGGCTACCATTTGAGGGAGCGATAAGGGCTCGGTTGTCAGTCAGGTATTTGTACAGCTTGGTTTCCGTGTCCCGCGCCAGGGAACGGTCGTAGCGCTTTGCGAGGCGCGCGGCGGTCAGGTTCATCGCGCCGTTTGCTCCGCTCTTGTCCTTGAGTGCCTCGGAGATCTCGCGCAGGGTCATGCTGGCCTCTTTAGCTCCCATGATGAGGGAGCCCTCAATCGCCGCCTCAATCTCAGCCGGCGGCATCTGCTCGAGGGCGCTGTACAGGTAGCGCTGCATGGCGGCCTGGTTTATCTCGAACACAGACACGAATGCCTGCTGCTCCTTAGAGAGGGTAGGCGAGAAAACGGGGGGCTCGCTAGTTTCCTGGACCAACGGAGCAGGGCGAAGGGCGTCGTACGCAGCGAGAAGCTCGCCGTCGCGCTGCCGGTCGGCGGTCTTAATCTTGTAGCCGACGATCGTGGCGGTCACCGCCGATACTAGGAGCAGCGTCGCCATGAACGCGATCGAGGCGAGGTTGTCCTTGAGGGCGCTGCTGGGGCGGGTGGGCTCGATGCTGGGTTCTGGTGCGCTTGTCACGTGAGGATCCTTATGGGGCGTTTGACCTGAGGCGGGCCTGATTCTGAAGGGCGTCGAGCTCGCGCTCGATCGAATCTATGTTGAGCACATCTTCCGGGGCTATTTTCTGCGCATCCCAGCACTTCGTCAGGGCGGAGCGGTAGTTGGCCAAAGCCTTGAGGAGGCTCGGCTTTACTCCCGGATCCGTCACCTCATTGTGGGCAAACTCAAGAATATCCTTGTATCGCTTCTGTTTCGCCGCCAGCCGTGGTAACTCCATCCGGTAGTCCCTCCCCCTGAGTGTTTGGGGGATGATAGTCAAAGAAGGGGCGCGGGAAAACCCCAACGGTTGGGGGTGCAGCGCCGCATGCTCATGAAAGCAAAAAAGCCACAAAAATCATCGCCTGTAACAACGGCGGTTTTCCCAGGCTCGTTCGATCCCCTCACCAACGGGCACGTGGATATCATTGAGCGGGCGAGCGAGATTTTTAAGCGGGTCATCGTGGCGGTACTCTTTAACCCGTCAAAGGACGCACTCTTTAGCCAGGGGGAGCGGGTCGAGCTCATCACGCGCCAGTTTGCACGGTACAAGGGCAGGGTATCAGTGGTGAGCTTCTCGGGGCTGCTTGTTGATTTTGTGCACAGCACTGATAGCCGAGTGATTATACGGGGCTTGCGGGCTATTTCGGACTTCGACTACGAGGCGCAGATGGCTCTCATCAACCGCAAGCTGGCCCCACAGATTGAGACCTTCTTCCTCACGGCCCGCGAGGAGCACTCGTACATAAGCTCAACTGTGGTTAAGCAGGTAGCGCTCCTCGGTGGGGATGTCTCGGGCATGGTGCCCAAGGTGGTCTTGGATGCTTTGTCCAAGAAGAGGCTGGAGCGCGATAGGCTGCGCGCCAAGCCACTTTTTTAGCGCTGCAAATACCTGATCTTGCAGTTTATTTCCTGTCTGGTCGTGTCCTTGAGTTAACCCCCCGTAACGTTTATAGTATCGGTGCTCGTGGTCGGATAGTCCGGCTGGGGTTGCAGGGCCTGAGTCCCGGATCTAGCGGACGGCTAGTCCTGTCTTGAGGTGCTCGCCGCGCAATCGCGCTGGCCGGGCATGGAGCATCGGTTGAAGGGGGAAGGCTCCCTCCACGTCACGAAAAGTACACCCTCAGAAGGGTAATGTAGGTAAGTCTAAATTATGACAAAGCAACGAACACTCTCTATCATCAAGCCAGACGCAACCTCGCGTAACTTGGTCGGAAAGATCTTAAGCCATTTCGAGGAGGCTGGGCTGACTATCGTGGCTGCCCGCATGATGACCCTCACGCCGGAGCAGGCAGGTCAGTTCTACATCATCCACAAGGATCGCCCTTTCTACGGCGAGCTCATCGACTACATGGTGTCGGGCCGCGCGCTCGTCTCAGTTCTTGAGGGTGACGATGCAGTGAACCTCAACCGCAAGCTCATGGGCGCGACGGACCCCAAGAAGGCAGACGCGGGAACGATCCGCAACCTGTACGCCGAGAGCATTGCGGCCAACGCGGTGCACGGTTCAGACAGCGCCGAGAATGCGGCAACCGAGATCAAGTTCTTCTTTCCGGAGCTCGCGTAGCTCGTAAACCTCATCGAACTCGCAGCCACAACCGAAAAGGTATCGCGTGACGCAGGCCACTCTGGATTTCTACAATTTTAGTTATTCCGAGCTGGTTGAGCTCCTCGACAAGGAGTTCGGTGCGACGAAGTTTCGCGCAAACCAGATGTTTGAGTGGGTCTACCGCAAGGGCGTGACCGACTTTGAGCAGATGACCAACATAGGCCGTGATCTGCGCGAGCGTCTCTCGCAGCGTTTCGTATTTCCGAAGGCACGAATACACGATCGCCAGATCAGCACGGATGGAACCCGCAAGTATCTGTTCGAAGTTGAGGGCGGGGACCTGGTTGAGGCGGTCATGATAAAGCAGCTCAAGCGCATGACCCTGTGCGTCTCGTCGCAGGTTGGATGCGCCATGGCGTGCTCGTTCTGCCGCACCGGTACGATGGGGCTCAAGCGCAGCCTCTCGACCTCCGAGATTCTTCGCCAGGTAAACGGCGTGATTGAGGACGCAAAAAACTTCGGCGACTCGTTCTCGAATATCGTGTTTATGGGTATGGGCGAGCCGCTTCATAACTACGACGGCGTCACTCGTGCTGTGCGAAACCTCACCAACTCAATCGGCTACGGCATGTCGCCGCGCAAGGTGACGGTGTCGACGTCGGGGCTCGTTCCGCAAATGAGGAAGCTGGCAGAGAGCGGCGTTGCCGTCAGCCTTGCTGTGTCGCTTAATGCCACGACTGATGAGACTCGCACTGAAGTGATGCCGGTTAATAAGCGCTGGCCGATCAAAGAGCTGCTGGCTGCCGTGAAGGACTTTCCGGTTGGGCCTCGCAAGAAGGTGACCATTGAGTACGTTATGCTCGGGGGCCTTAATGACACGGATGCTGACATGAAGCGCCTTGTTGGGCTTATGCGTGGGCTGCCGGTTAAGGTCAACCTTATTCCGTACAATGACAACGCGGGGCTTGGCTTTAACTCTCCCGCGCGCGACTGGGTATTCACGTGGCAGCGATACCTCAACGATCACGGAATCCAGGCGTTCATCCGGTGGTCGAAGGGGGCCGATATAGCGGCTGCGTGCGGCCAGCTTGCGACCGACTCGCGCAAAGAGCCGCGCCCCTCGCGCCTGCCGGTGCTGCAAGAGGACGGCCAGCAGGCTGCCGCATAGGTAGGTGCTCCGGTGGCGACCAAAGTTCTTCTCGTTCCAAAAGGGTTTCTGGGCGACATACTACTAACGTCACCCGTGCCTGAGGCCCTCAAGCTGAGCGATCCCGACGCAAAGATTACGGTACTGTGCTCACCGAAGCTGGCTGAGTTCGTGGCGCGTGATCCGCTCATCGATGATGTCCTGGTGCTTGACCGCACGAACGAATTCGCTGGCTGGAAGGGTCTCAAGAGCTTCGCAAGCCTTGTTCGCGAGCGCTGCTTCGACCGGGCATACTCGTTTCACCAGTCGCCCCGCACGGCGCTCTTGCTGTGGATGGCGGAGGTGCCAGATCGGGTGGGGTATGCCGGCTCCCTCCTGAGCTTTCTGTATACGAGGCGGGTCAGCAAGACTGCTCGTCTGCACGAGGTGGTGCGCAACCTGGAGCTTGTGAAGGATGATTTAGGCGGCTTAGTGCGCGAGGAGGTCGAGCAGCTCATGCGTTTTGGCCCCTCGCACGCCTCGTCGTTTGGCCAGCTTCGGGTTCCACCGGTAGACGACCTGCTCGTATCTGACCGCGTTCGGCAGATCTGCGAGGAACAGAAGCCGTACGTTGTGCTGGCACCCGGAAGCGCATGGGAGACAAAGCGGTGGCACGCGGAGGGGTTCCGTGAGGTGGCTGCGAAGCTCATGCAGCAGGGCTATCGGGTGGTGCTGACAGGAGCCCCAAGTGATGCTGGCGTGTGCGTCGACGTTGCGCAGGGGCTGTCGGTGGCGAACCTGTGCGGGGAAACTTCGATGGATGACCTGGTGGCGCTCGTCAAGTGGTCGCGCGCGGTTGTTTGCAACGACAGCATGACCCTCCATATAGCCTCTGCTCTCCAGGTTCCAACTGTTGTAGTGTTCTGTGCGACGTCGCCGAAGTTTGGCTTCGGCCCATGGAAAAACCGGGCAGTGGTTGTCGAAAAGCAAGACCTCTTTTGCAAGCCCTGCCGGCGGCATGGCTCGCGCCGCTGCCCAACCGGCACCAACGCCTGCATGACCGGAGTCTCGGCGGGGGAAGTACTCGAAGCGCTGCGTTCGCTGCTGATGCTCCGGGAGTCGGGGCTTGGCGCGGGGAGACTCCATGTCGTTGAGTAAATTCCCTGTCGTTGAGTAATAAGGCACCCATGAATGTTGTAAACAACGACCTGATCCAAGAAACGACGCGCGTGCCGAGTCACGCCTTTCATGAAGTTGTGCGCGGGCCGTACTGCGTAGCGAGCGTGGACGCCCTGTCGGACGACCTTGCGACAAAGATCATGCGACTTGTGAGGAGCGGCATTGAGGCCCAGCCCAAGGGCACGCTGGCAGGGCGGGGCAAGACCGCCGCGTATGAGCTCCCTGTGTTGGGGCGCGTCTTCGTGAAGAGCTACGCGCATGGCGGGCTGCTGCGCGCCGTGACGGGAGGAAAGTTCCTCGGTGTTGGCTCCCCCCGGTCGCGGGCCGAGTTTGAGATGCTCGACCTTGTGCGCTCGCTCGGGGTGCACGCGCCAAGGCCGTACGTGTATGTCACGTGCGGCTCGATGATCTACTCAACGTGGCTGATCATGGAGGAGATACCGGATACGGTGTCGCTCGTAGAGCTGAGCAGGCTAGACCTGGACGGTGTGCTTGAGGCGATGAAGAAGCTCTCAGAGCAGCTGCTGGTGCTCATTAAGCACAAGATCCTGCACGTCGACCTGCACCCAGGCAACGTTCTCGTTAATTCGCAGGGCGATGTATTCATCGTTGATTTCGACAAGGCCCACGTTTTTGCCGGGCCGTCATCTGCGCTGCGTGAGCTCTACCTGCGGCGCTGGCGCAGGGCTGTCATTAAGCACGGACTCTCGCCGCTTCTCACGGAGCTTATGTCGCTTACCCTAAGGAGCTACGATGAGTAGAGCTCCGCAGGCTCCGCAGCGAGTGCTCATCATCCTCATGGGCGCGCTCGGAGACGTCGTGCGGGGGCTGTGCCTGGTTGACGCCATCAAGTCGGCGTGGAAGGGGTGTTCAATCACATGGCTCGTTGAGCCGGCATGCTCTGGCCTTGTGAAGCTTCACCCGCGCATTGATAAAGTGATCGTCTTTGAGAGGAAGCGGGGCATGGCTGGGGTGCTTGCGCTTCGGCGCGAGCTCGCTTCTGAGCGCTATGACATTACCTTGGACCTGCAGCGGCACTTCAAGAGCGGGGTATTTTCGTGGATGTCGGGTGCGCCCCGGCGCATCGGGTTTAACCGAAAAGACGCCAAGGAGGGCAACTGGCTTTTCAACACGGAGCACGTGCCCGAGAACGGCGAGCGTATATCGAAGGTCGACCACTACCTGAGCTTTCTCGTCCCGCTGGGAATCCAGCGCCCGCCGGTGCTTTCGGCTGGGCTTGAGGGAGTGACCCTTGAGAGGGTCGGCGCGACGTGGAAGGGGCTCCTGTCTTCGCCGTATCTTGGGGTGGTTCTTGGCTCCTCGTGGGACACCAAGGATTGGCCGGAAGAGGGATACCGCGGCCTGCTCTCGGAGCTTAAGGCCAGCGGCTTGTCACAGGCTGTTCTGCTTGGGGACCGCTCCAAGGTTGAGATGTCAAAACGGCTTGAGTCGGCAGCGCCCGCTGGGGTGTCGGTAGTGAATTTGGCTGGCCAGACGACCCTTGAGGAGCTTGTGGCGGTGCTTCACGGGGCCGCGGTGTGTATGGGCCCGGATTCAGGCCCGGCACATATCTGTGGGGCTGTAGGAACACGCCACGTTACCCTGTTTGGGCCCACGCCGGTGGGGAGGAACTCGCCGCGCGGAAGCGAGGACCTGTCGATTGCATCGGCCGTGGGGTGCTCCCCCTGCAAGCGCCGCACCTGCCCGGGGCTGGGCAAGGTCTGCATGAAGCTCATCAGCCCAGGCTCTGTCGTTGAGCGTATCCGGGCGGCCAGGGTCGGCTAGCTCGCGGGGTCGCTAGGTGCTGGTCAAAATAGGGCAAAATCAGCCCTGCGGGCGCCTACGGCAACGGTAGCGCCAAAAGGGGCTGCTTGCTATAACTGCCCCATGGTACTCGGAAATAAGAAAGACCTTCTGGCCACCCTCGATCGGATCGTGTCGACTCCGATCCTGGTAGTTGGCGACCTCATCCTCGACCGCTACGTGTGGGGAAAGGTGGATCGGATCTCGCCTGAGGCGCCGGTGCCTGTAGTTGAGGTGCAGCGTATAGAGGACCGCCTCGGCGGCGCCGGCAACGTTGCCCGCAACCTCTTTGCGATTGGGGCGAAGCCGAGCGTGTGCGGCACGGTTGGCGATGACGAGGACGGCCAGGCGATGATGAAGCTCTTCGCGGAGATCGGAGCCGATGCCAAGGGGGTGGTAGTTGATCCATCCCGCCCCACGACGCTCAAGACTCGCGTTATCGCCCACATGCAACAGGTCGTTCGCATCGACCGCGAGAAGCGGCAAGGGGAGTTGGCTCAGGTGAACGACAAGATTGCTGCTGCCCTGGAGAACTCAATCGAGGCGTCAAAGGCGGTCATCCTCTCTGATTACGGCAAGGGGCTGGTGTCAGCCAAGGTGCTCGACACGCTGCATCGGGCGCGTGAGGCCGGCAAGCTTGGGCTCTCGGTCCGGCCGCTCTTCGTTGATCCGCATCCGCGCAACTACGACAACTACCGATTTATGAGCGTCGCCAAGCCTAACCGCAAAGAGGCCGAGATCGCCTCGGGCAGCTCGATTGGCAACGTCGAGGAGGCGTTCAAGGCGGCTGAGGTCCTCATGAAGAAGTGGAATTCGGAGATGATGGTGATTACGCTCGGAGAGGACGGCATGATCGTCCAGCAGAGCGGGAGCCAGGGTGGCGTGCACCTTGAGACGATGGCGCATGAGGTGTTCGACGTGAGCGGAGCGGGAGACACGGTGACTGCGGTGTTCTGCGCGGCACTTGCGACGGGCTCCTCGCCGATTGTGGCGGGAGTGCTTGCCAATATCGCCGCTGGGATTGTCGTCTCGGAGGTGGGTACGGTGGCTGTCGATATCGACCGGCTGCGGCACGAGGTTACGAAATTTGGCGCGGCGGCGTAGGGCGGCATGGGCAAGAAGACGGAAGAGATCGGACTTAAGAGCATGACGGGCTTCGCGCGCGTCTCGTTTGGCGACCCTTCGATTGAGATTGACGTAGAGGTCCGATCGGTCAACCACCGATTTCTTGAGGTTATGCTCAAGGCCCCGCGCTGCTATGCGGCGATGGAGCGGGACGCGAAGGCCGCTATTCAGCAGCTCCACAAGCGCGGGCGGATTGAGGTGAGCGTGTCGCGCAGGGCTCGGGCGGAGTCGCCGGCGAGCCTGGATGACTTTTCTCCGGCGTTTGACACGTCGGTCAAGCGCTTCAGCGCCGCTTGCAAGCGGTATGGGTCCTCGGGTGACGCGCTGGGCGGCTTTATTGGCCAGCTGGTGCTGCGCGAGAGCAGCGGCGAGGTTGAGGGGGCTGCGCCCAGCGACGTGGAGGTTGGGCACCTGCTACGGCTGATCTCTGAGGCGAGCGAGGCCCTGGCGGTTATGCGCGAGTCGGAGGGTGCGGGCCTTGCTGCGGACATAAGGCAGCGGCTGGACATGATTGAGTCGCTGCGCGGCGATATCGGGCGCCAGATGGATGGTGCGCCGAAGCGGCTGCGCGCGCGCATGCAGGAGCGCCTGAAGGCTGTCGCTCCAGATGTTCAAGCCGATCCAGAGCGGCTTGCGCTTGAGGTCGCCATGCTTGCGGACCGCGTTGATGTGAGCGAGGAGCTCTCGCGGATCGATATTCACCTGGCGCAGTTTCGTCTGGCGCTCGCTGGCAGCCCGGATGGCGTAGGGCGGAAGCTTGATTTTATGACGCAGGAGCTCGGGCGTGAGCTAAACACGATCGGCTCGAAGGCCCAGGACGCGAAGGTGCAGGGCCTCGTTGTCGATGCTAAGGCTGAGCTTGAGCGCATCCGAGAGCAGGTCCAGAACGTCGAGTAGGGAATATGGAGCGGCAGATAGTTCGAAAAGGGATCCTCTTTGTGCTCGTCGGTCCGACCGGCTGCGGCAAGTCCACGTTTTGCGAGCGGCTTGTGAGGGAGTATTCGGAATCGATTCGTTACTCAACGTCGGCCACGACGCGGCAGCCTCGGCCGAACGAAGTCCCCGGCACGAGTTATCACTTTATGACGCGCGAGGAGTTTCTCGCCCGGCGCGACAGGGGGGAGTTTTTCGAGACAGAGGAGACTCACGGGAACCTGTATGGGACCCTGCGTGCCATCCTCGAGGATGGGATTAATGCGGGAAGGGATCTGTTGTTTCAGATCGACATCCGCGGTGCCCTTAATTTCAAGAAGCACTTTCCGAACAACACAGTGACGCTGTTCATTATTCCGCCGAGCTTTGAGGCGCTCAAGGAGCGGCTTAAGGGGCGCGGAACCGTCGACCCTGCTGAGCTGCAGCGGCGCTTCACGACGGCGCGGGAGGAGTATGAGGCGCTCCTCAAGCTGAACGGAGAGCCGGGAAAGATAGACTACCTAGTGATCAACAAAGATCTTGCAAAGGCATATGAGTCGGTGCGGGCGATCGTGCTTGCTGAGCGGGCGCGCTACCACCGTATGGATAGGTCTTCGATTGAGCAGTTTTGCGATATCTCTAACTGAGAGGGGGTTATGAAGAAGGTTTTGGCTCTTGCGTTTGTTGCGCTCGGCAGTATTGCGCTTGGCAGTGGAGCGCTTGGGTGCGGGCCAACCAGCCCATCGCAGCCGAAGTTTATTGAGGATATCCGCCCGATCCCGCCGGCGATGAAGGAGGTCTCGTTTGCGATCCAGCGCAAGGATTTTGAACACGCGCTTGAGCAGGAGGGAGAGGCTCCCCCACGGCTCGTTCCGGTTTTCGCCACTGTTGCATCGCGAGAGAGCTACGAGTACCGCATCTTTGACCTCAAGCCCGGTAGCCCTTACGAGCTGCTCGGCCTTCAGAACTCAGATATCATCGTGGCCGCGAATCGCTACCTCATAAAGCGACCGGACCAATTCCAGACCTTCGTGCAGCTTCTGCGCGTGGAGAACGAGGCCGCGATTGAGATCCGCCGTGGGGGTGAGGCGAGGCTGCTTAAGTACTCGTTTGTTCCAGCCATTCAGCGCTAGCCGGCACGCTGGCGATAAAAGCAATTAAATTCAAACTCTTGCGCGGCCGCACCGGTCCGGCAGAAAAGGCGGCTCGGGGCCTTAAGTTTCTGAAATAACAGCACGATATCTACCCTAGGGCCTTTTTAGTAGCCGTTTCCTAAGCCCCTGGAGCGAGCATGACCGGTCTAAGCGCAATCGTCGCGTCGGGTTACGCCACCAGTGCAGCAGTCGTGGGCACGGTGCGTGTGTGCGCCCTGGTAAGGACCGGGTTGGTGGCGATCGTGGCCGTTTTGGTGGCAGCGATTTTTGCTTCGGGTGCGCAGGCGCAGGTTGCTGTCGTCGGCGCATCCTCCTCCACCTCGTCAACTACCTTCGCCGGTCGCAAGAGCTTCGTTGATTCGGCAACGGGCATTCACTGGGCGTTTTGGTACAGCGGGACCCTGATAGAGTATGCGTCATCACCGGATGGCTCGACGTGGACCTCCCGAGGAACCCTTCCCTTTGCCACATCGCAGTTTTCCCTCGCCTCCAAGGAGATCGGGGGCACCTCGTTTGTCTTTGTGACGTTCGAAGAGCCACCGTACTCGGCCAACCTGCAGCGAGGCACCATAACCGGCACCAGTATTACGTTTTCGTCAACTGTCCTGGTATGGACCGGCACCTCGGAAACGGACAGGTACATCAACCCTGTTGTGAGTGTGGATGAGGCCAACTTCCTCTGGCTGGCGGCGCTCTATGATCGCGGCCCTGATTCGGGCGAGCGCTACCAGGCACGGGCCGCGCGCACCACGAGCCAGGCAGATGACGATCCGTCGAACTGGGGCTATGCGGAAGATTTTGTCGGTTCGAGCATTCCCAATCCGGCTTCGCTAGCTCTTCTGCCGGTGACACGCAGCGGCGGCTCTTCGAACGAGATGGTGCTTGCCGTTTCGGGCGTGGGCAGCTCCAACGTTGTGACCTACCACTACTCGTCGCCTGGGGAGACTCCTCCGGCCTGGGCGGAGGTATCTGCCTCGACGGCATTTGGATGGACGGCGTTATCATCACCGATGCTCTCGGGCAACGTGAACGCGCTGGTGTCCAGGGGAGATGGGACGATCTATGCAGGCGGCTTTTTTACAACTGCCGGCGGCGTAGTCGTCAACAACATCGCGAGGTGGGATGGGGGGCAGTGGCATGCCCTTGGCACCGGTATGAACGACGAGGTGGCCGCCTTGGCACTCGACGCGGATGGGAACCTCTACGCGGGAGGGAGTTTTACCGCAGCCGGCGGAGTCTCTGCATCGTACATCGCAATGTGGAACGGCACGAGCTGGAGCGCTCTGGGGAGCGGAATGGACAACACCGTGCTAGCCCTCGCGGTGCACTCGAGCGGGGAAGTTTTCGCTGGTGGCACGTTCTCAAGTGCGGGCGGGTTGTCAGCCAGTCGGGTGGCGCGCTGGTACGGTTCGGCGTGGAATCCGCTACAAGGGGGTGTCGATGGCACCGTCCGGGCGCTCGCGTTTGCAGGCGGGCCGCTGGGAAACGGATACATCTACGTAGGAGGCGACTTCGCAAATGCCGATGGCAATCCGAACTCCCGCATTGCGATATGGCATGGGACCGGGTTTCAGCAGATGGGCAGCGGAGTAGATGGCTCGGTTCGGGCGATCGCGTATGAGGGAGGTGGCATCTATGCGGCCGGAGCGTTCTCAAACGCAGGCGGCAACCCAGCCAGCGGAGTGGCCCGCTGGAACGGCAGCTCGTGGTCAGCGCTTGGGGCAGGGGTCGACAACACGGCAAACTCGCTCGTCATATCTGGGGGAAATCTCTATGTTGGGGGAACCTTCAGCAACGCGGGCGGCTCGGCAGCCAGTCGGATAGCGCGATGGGATGGTTCAGCGTGGAATGCCCTGGGACTGGGAACCGATTCATCGGTGCTTGCTCTTGCGCTCGACTACAGCGGGCGAATTGTGGCTGGCGGAAATTTTATCACCGCGCAAGCAACGGTTGTAAACTACGCGGCCGCCTGGGACACGCTCCTGAGCCAATGGGAGCCTCTGGGGGGCGGCATAAATGGAGACGTGTTGACCGCGGCGATCGATAGCGGCGGCTCCGGTGATCTCTTCATCGGGGGCAGCTTCACCCGAGTCGGGGGAAGCTCAGCCAATTATATCGCGCGATGGAACGGCACTACCTGGGCTGCCCTTGGAGATGGCGCGGATAACCAGGTGTTTTCGATCGTCTCGGACGGCGCCGGGGAGCTCTACATCGGGGGGACGTTTGCGACGATAGATGGGGTATCCGCCAGTCGGGTTGCTCGTCGAGCATCTAATGGCACCTGGTCGGCACTTGGTGCGGGGGTCAATGACTCGGTGTATGCCATAGTGCCCGACGGGGCTGGCAACGTTTATTTTGCCGGGGATTTCACCTCATCAGGCTTCACTATGTTGTATTACATAGCCAAGTGGGACGGCGCCGTTTGGTTGAATGTTGGAGGAGGCGCCAACAATCCGATTCAGGCGCTGGCGTTCCATGGAGGCGTGCTCTATGCGGGTGGCACCTTCACAACCGCTGGCGGCAACCCGGCCGACCGCATTGCGCAATTCTCAGGAGGGGTGTGGTCCGCTCTCGGCTCCGGCCTGAATGCCGCCCCAAATACGATGGCTGGTGAAGGCAGCAATCTGTACGTGGGCGGATTGTTTACTACGGCTGGAGGAGTCACGGTCAACTACATCGCGCGCTGGACGGGCTCGGCGTGGCTGCCGCTGGGAACGGGAGCGGACGGTGAGGTGACGGCACTGGGGGTCGACGGATCGGCAAACGTGTATGCCTCAGGCAGCTTCGGCACCATGGGTGGCGTCTCCGCAGCGCGAGTCGCCAAGTGGAACGGAACGAGCTGGAGCGCGCTTGGGTCGGGGCTAAGCGGAAGCCCGCGGGCGATCGCTATCACCTCATCAGGCAAGCCGTACATCGCTGGAGACGCAGGTCTGCTTTCGTATGGGCGAAACGTTGCGGTGAACGACCTCTCGCCAGCGAGCAAGGTGTCGCTCGTTTCGGCGTCAGGCAACGGCGCGTACATGTCGTACATCGACTCAAGCAGCGACGCAAAATTTCAGGCACTCTCCGGAACGACGATTCTATCGTGGGGTAGCAGCTCTACGATTCAAGCCGGTACGGTGGCCTCCCTTTCAACGTCGTACCTGGCCGACAGCGGTGATTTCGTGACGTTCTTCGTCGATAATGGGGAGGTGCGCTACTCACAGGCGAGCAGCCCCTACACGTCGTGGTCCGCATCCTCGCTGATTAGCTCAAGCAGCTCGCCACGCGAGGTTTCGTCGTGCCTGAGCTCAAGTGGCACAAGCGGCGTGATGGCGTTGTGGAACCGCGCGGGCGGGTCAGCTGGTGAGGTGGCGGGCTATCTCATGGGAGAGGGCGCTCAGCCGACAGCAACACCAACAGCGAGTCCAACTCCGACACAAACCCCGACGCCGACGGAAACTCCGACCCCGACGGCCACGCCGCCGCCGATTTCTCCCGGACAGAACCTTGCGCCGCCAGCCGTCGTCGTGCAGGGCCGAACGATAACTGTTACTATGTCGCGCTTTCGGCCTGTTCTTAGGGGCAAGGCGCTGCAGAATGCCATCAAAATACTTATGCGCAAGGGCTTGTCTCGAAAGCGTGCTCTGCAGGCGGTGAAGTTCCTCGTGATTAAGTATAAGGTCACGGTGAAATACATTAAGCGCCGCAGCTCGACAGCAGAGGCTGGAGTCTTTGAAGACGAGATAGATATCCTCGGTAGTCGCGGAGGCCAATATACGAGCCGCAACAACCAGCTCTCGGTCAGGAACCTCTCGCCCGGAAACTACTCAGCGTCGTATTCCGTGACGATATCCACCAGGAATCCGGCGGTCGATGTTGGCTCCTCCAACACCAGCAGGCCGCGCAACTTCTCTATCCGCTAGAA
>CANIHJ010000003.1 GCA_947467385.1 Deltaproteobacteria bacterium
AAGCGACGAGTTCCTGCGGCGCCTGGTGCTGCTCCAGCGAAGGCTCAGGAGCCGCCAGCGCGGCAGGGTGATCGTGGTTGACTCTGCGCGCGGGGGCGTCGGGGCAACATTTGTCGCAGCGCTCCTTGCTGAGGGGATGGTGGAGCGTGGGCGCACCACGTGCCTGGTTGACGGCGACTACCGGTCGCAGGACCTGACACGGTTCCTGCAGGTGAAACCGCATGTGAGCGAGCCGCTAAGGCTTCTCCTTGAGCAGCAGCGCCTTATCACGGGCGAGACGGTCCAGGAGTGCCTCCATACCGTGTGGTCAGATGAGCCGCGGCTGCGTTGTGTGCCTCCCCCAGCCGGAAGCGACGACATGTTGCTCGCATCTCCGGCGGCGGTACGGTCCCTCGTGGAAGTTGTTGAGACCCTCGCAGTGCTCAACGAGCGCGTCGTTGTAGATGCGTCGCCGCTCAGCTCTGGAGCAAAGCTCGCCCTGTGCCAGCACGCTGATGACGTCGTGTTTGTCGCCAACAGGGATCCGTCGGGCGCGTATGCCAATCGGCAAGCGCTGTGCGTCGTGGCGGGGTCGATGAGGAACGATGCGCGGCTGCAATTAGTGCTCAACGACTGCGGGCGTCGCGCTGCCTCGTGGTCACTGCTTGAGCGGGACGTACTTTCCACCCTTGGCCGCGCGCGGGAAAGCCACCACATTCCATATTCGGCACGCGCCGCCCGGTGGTCGTGTAGCGGGCACACTCCTTATCGATTTCTTCGCCGACACGCCCTTAGCCTCCTGCAGGATCCTGTTGCCGCCGCTCTCGAAGCGCAGCGGCACGGGGCGATGCGGGCGGCGTTTGGATGGTGCAGCGACGCATGTCGCGGCACCGCCCGTAGGCTGTGCTGGTGGAGGAAGCGGGAGAAAGCCGTTGGGCCCCAACGGGATGGGGGAAGGGAGGATCGGAGATACGAGCCTCTTGCGCTGGGATTTGCTGAGAATCTCTTGGTGCAAGGTGAACTTGTGTCGAAGCCTGTGCTGCTTGGGTAGCACCTTATTCCTGTTCGTGCGGGCGCCAGGCGGCGCACAACGAAATAGATGCGTTACTAGGGGGATAGCCATGACGAGACGAGCAAGCAAGCGGGAGCGGGGATACACGTTGCTGGAGTATTGTGCCGGAGCGGCGATTATCGCCAGCATTCTGTGGACGGCGCTGAATTCATTGGGCGGAGACTTGAGTAGTCTGCTTGGGGCGGTCGGCGGATGGGCCAACGCTCGGCAGGGCGAGATCATCCCATAACGAGAGGAAAGAGGCCCGTGGCTAACCGTGTCACCCGTTCCGATATTCGCCGATACTCGTCGGTGGGGCCGCTCGTTGGGCTCCTCGTCATGTCGCTTGGCCTGTGTGGCTTGGCGTACTCGGTGGGGAGCAGGGCACACAACGACGCTGGCCAGGCAGTGTCACGGGCCTTCATTCCCGAATTCAGCGTCGTGGAGGTGCCGGTTCCGGAGCGTCCGGTTCCGGCCGGCACCCTGCTGCGTGAGGTGAGGGTGCGCCGTGAGCGATATCCCGAGCATCAGCTCCCAAGCGGCGCGCTGCGCGATCTTGATGCGTTGCGAGACGGTGTTGTGCTAGCCGCCCTTCCGGCAGGACTGCCGATCCTCAAGGAAAACATCGGGTCACAGGATGAGGCGACGAACCCGATTCTTGGCCACATCCCTCCTGGCATGCGCGCCATGACAGTGCGCGTCGACGCAACCGCAGCAGTTGAAGGATGGGTGCGCGGAGGCTCGATCGTTGACGTCCTTCTCGTCGAAAAAGCCAGGACCTCCGTTGTGGCCGAGAAGGTGAAGGTAATCTCTGCCGAGAGGTCGCTGTCGCCGGTGGACGCAGCGGGCTCGCCAGCGATTCCAAGCACGGTGACCCTGCTCGTGACACAAGAGCAGTGCCTCGCAATCAATACCGCTGTTCCCTTGGGCAAGATCGCATTTGCGCTCCGGAGCCAGCGGGACTCAGAGGGCTGGCGCGACACGCACTTCTCCTCAGACGACCTCGCCTCGGCGCAGGATAGCCAGCCGAAGATGAATGTCGAGGGGGTTGTTTCGGTTGGCGAGGGCACCCAGGCGCGGCGATTTGCGCTCGTCAACGGGGCATGGCTTCCAGCACAGGATATCCCGAAGGGATTTCTCCTGGCGAATAGAGCGAGGTAGTAGGAGAGATGAGCGCGAGAGCGGGAGATTACGGCAGCAACGTCCCCTCGCTCCCGCCCGTCTTGGCGCATGTGCTGAGCGAGGCGCGGCGCATCCTGGCGCGAGGGCCCGAGGCCGAAGCCGCGCCGAAGCTTGCTGATCACATGCAGACGATCGCCGATGTTGCTGCGCGGCTCGGTATTGAGCTGACGCATTTTGAGCGTGACGAGATCCTCACTCATCTTGAGACCGACTCCCGGCAGTTTGGCGTCCTGCAGCCATTGATCGACGATCCTAAGGTGTCCGACATCATTGTTTCCGGCTTCAGCAAGGTCTCGGTGCAACAGTCCCGCAAGAGCCTACGAACCCAGGTGAGGTTCCCCGACCAGCGCTCGTATGAGGCGTTTGTCGAGAAGCTGCTGGGGCGTGCCGGAACCTCGTACTCGACTAAGCAGCCCATTGCCGACGGAATGGTGGGAGCCCTCGTGCGAATTCACGCCGTGCATCGCTCGCTGTGTGAGGATGGGCCTTACCTTACCATTCGCATCAATCGCTTCACGTCGGTGGTAGTGGATGACCTGGTGCGTGCCGGGCTTGCGCCGAAGCCCGTACTCGATTACCTCGTCGGGATCGTTGGGATCGGCCGTTCGCTCATGGTGGTTGGTGAAGTAGGGACGGGGAAGACTACGCTTGCCCGGGCGCTGGCATCGAGTATTCCGCACGACGAGTCGGTGCTGGTGATAGAGGACACGCCGGAGATCCGGCTCGACCATCCGCACGTTCGGTACGTGTCAACGCGCGAGGAGAACATTGAGGGCTCGGGGAGAGTCTCTCCGGCGCAGTGCATTCGCGCCGGGATGCGCATGGCGATGAATCGCATCATCTTCGGCGAGATTCGTGACGCAGAAGCCGCCGAGGCGTTTGTTGACGTGTGCGCGTCCGGGCATTCCGGACTATCCACGTTGCACGCCCGCAGCGCCCTTGATGCGGTGACCCGGCTAGAGCTTTTTCTTGCACGGGCGCAGAAAAATGCCGACCGGGCGATCCTTGGAGCTCAGGTATGTACCGCTGTGCAGGTCGTCGCCGTCGTGGACGTGTGCAAGACGACAGGAGTTCGCCGCATCATGGAGGTGCGCGAGCTGGGGCCGATAGCGGACGGTGTCCTGCGCCAGCGCGAGATATTCGCCTACAAGATTACCCAGGGACAGCCAGCCTGGGTGGTTTCCGGCCGAGTGAGCAGCTTCCGCGAGAGGCTGGAGCAGGAGCCGGCGCGATTTTCGTTTGCGGGGCTCGGGGACCTTCTCACCCTGTCAGATGATGTCGTGTATCGCGAGGCAGCAACATCCATGAGGAGGTAGCGAGGTCAGTGTTAAAGAAGAGAGACTCCACCATCGTTGAGCGGCTGACAGGGGCCTTCAGGCCCCAAGTGGGCGAGCCAGCGGGGCTGCCAGCTGACATCGGGGGGCGTTTTTACCGGGAGCTGCACACGGCAGGAGTCACGAAACGCAGCGCCTGCGGCATGCTCGTCACGGCAGCGGGCTTCGCGCTCTCGCTGGGTCTCGTAAGCCGAAGCTTCACGACAGCTCTCGCCGCGCTTGCGGTAGGGCTCCTCATCGTGCTCGCGACCCTCCGGGGGCGCGCGAAGCAGAGGCGGGCGCAGCTTGAGCGCGATCTGCCGGCGCTGCTCACGTCAATCGCATCTTCGGTGCGTGCGGGAATCGACCCCATTACGGCGCTCATGAACGCGCACGCTTTCTTTGCCCCCTCGTCACTTTTGGCGCACGAGCTCTACTCTTTTCGTCAGGGCATCCGCGCCGGCGAGGATGAGGGGAAGCTCATTGAGGGCTTTATGGGATGCCTCTCCTCGCCCGACCTTGAGCTCTTTAAGCGCTGCATCATCCTCTCTCGCCGCCACGGCGCTTCGCTTGCTGAGCCGCTTCATCGGGTTGTGAAAGTGATCCGGCAGAGGCAGTCGTTTCGCCGCAAGACACGTGGCGCACTCGCGATGCACCGGCTCTCCGCAATCGGAATTGCCGCATGCGCCCTCTTTATCGGGGGGCTGCAGGTGGTGATGAACCTCTCCGGCATCGCGCTCACCTGGCAGCACCCAGTCGGCAGCAAGTTCCTGATGGCCGGTGTCGCCCTGATAGTTGGTGGGATCGGTTGGATGATGTCGCTTGGGCGAGAGGAGGCCCTATAGCAGATGATAATCTTGGGCTTTATATCGGCGATAGCACTTGGAGTTCTTCTCGTTGACGCTACGCAACGGCGCTCGGCAGACAGCTCGATATCGGAGAAGCTCACAACCGAAGAGGCGGCATTGCGCCGGCCGCTTGAGCCTGCGTCGAGCGCCAAGCGCCGGCGGCATGCAACGTGGGTTCTTAGTGGAATTGCCTTCGTCGCGGTCAGGCAGCTCCTTGGGCTCTCGGCAGGGATGGTCGAGATAGGCTTCTTCGCCATGGGTGCGCTTGCGGGCGAGATGGCGCTGCGCGTGCGCCAGGAGTCGGCTCTTAAGCGGAGGCTTCGCCGCACCGAGTTTCACCTCCCCAACGTGATGGAAAGGGTGGTGATGGCAGTCAGTGCCGGCCTAGACGTGGTTCCAGCGCTCCAGGAGGCGAGCCGAAGCAGCGACGATCCGGTTTCTGAAATCATGCGGGAGGTCGTGCAGCTCGCCGAAGGGGGAATGCCAGTGAGCGACGCGCTCTCCGCGGCGTCGGAGAAGACCTCGAGCATCTCACTAAAGCACGCGCTTGTTCACCTTGGGATTGCGCACCAGCAGGGCGGCGAGATCGTAAGGCCCCTTAAGGAGCTCAGCGATGCTACCCAGACGCACTTTCAGGAGGTGGTTGAGGAGCAGATTGCAAAGCTTCCCGTGCAGGCTGTCATGCCGCTCGTTGTAACCTTCGCGGGCCTCATTATCTGTTTCCTTACCATACCCCTGATGCAGGTCGGGTCTATTACACGGAGGGTCGCCCATGTCGCGCAGCAGCACTAGCAGCAGTGACCGGAATCCCGAGCGCGGCATGGTGTCGGCGCTCTTCTTTCTGGTTGCTGTGCCGATCCTGATGGTCTTGCTGTGCGTTGGCCTTGAGCTAACGCACTTCTTCGGCACACATGACGACATCCAGCGCATCGTCGATCGCGAGACGAGGGCGAGCGTTACGAAGGGAATATCGCCAGCGGAGACGGAGAGGGCTGTGCTTTCTCAGCTCGGGCAGTTCAGCGAGCTCATTGAGCTAGGAAGGGTGAAAAGCGTGAAGACGGCCCAGTGGGTCGACACGCGAGTGGAGGCCCGATTTCGCGGGATCTTCAGCGAGCTTGCCCTGCGGCTCGCCGGAGCGCGCGCGCCGCAGCTACCAATGCGTGTGAGCGCACGGGTGCGAAAGGTTTCAGCGCGCGCCCTTATCATGCTTGACCGATCAGTGCTGGCGGCCGGGGGGCGGTGTGACGATCCCGAGCTCGGTGCGCTGGAGGCGTTCGTGGACAGCCTTGCCCTCGCGCTCTCGCAGGGCGGTATCGGGGGCCTGCAGGTCGCGGTCATTCCGGGGGCTCAGGGGCCAATAGAGCTGCTCGGTCCAAACGATGCCGCTGACCTCATGAACCGGTGCCGCGCGAGGCGGGCAGATCTTCTCTTCGACGTCGCAAGCGTGGCAGGGTCGCAGGAGGCGCACGACCCCCTGGCCGTCGCGCTTGGTGCCGCCGCGATCGCCGATGAGGAGCTGCTGCTGCGGACGGCGGAAAGCCGCAGCGTTGTGCTCGTGCAGTCGGGTGCGGTGGCAACGGCTCGGGGGTACGCCGAGCCGCTCATAACGCTGCTCGATGCCTATGCGCGCGACCGAATGGTTAGGGTAAGCCTGATGCACGTCGTGCTCGATGGCCAGGACTTCGCGAAGGTTGAGGTGCCGCCGCTAGCGCCATTTGGCGCAGAGGTCCGAAGCCTTGTGACGACTAAGCGCGAGTTGGCGCATCCAAACCTGCTGGTGGCGATGCGGGGAAAGATGAGCGAGAGGTCTGTCTTGGTCTTTTGAAGTTATGAAAGCTGCGCGGACGATACCAGAGAGGGGGATAGCGATACTGGAGGCTGCGGCATGGGCCACAGTGATGCTGCCGGTAGCCATGCTGGCGGCCCACACATGTCTCCTCGTGCACGACCAGCGCGTTATGGCGATTATTCCAGAAGCCGTTTTGCGGGAGGAGCCCCTTCCGGCACTATCGTGGACGGGTGACGGTGAAGGTGGGACCTTTGGTGTTTCAGGCGAGGCGCTTCGCCGTGCAGCAAGCAGCCTCGCAGCCCGCGCATCAGCCGAGGCCAACGCATCGCTGCTTCGCACATCGCGCATCTCAGCTCGCGCATGCTGTTGGGTTTACGCCGTCGACGAGATCACCGGACGGGCGGGAGTGTTGCGGCAGGAGGCATGCGCGACGGCAGGCCCCCAGGCCCTTGAGGCGCGTCTTGCTGCCGAGCTCAACTCGCTCAGGGCCCGTCCCATCGGGGTTCGCAGTTTCTCCGTTTCAGGGACGCAGGACTATGTGCCGACTGTCATCATCGCCGGAGTTGCGCTTGGCGGTGATTTCAGCCCAGCCGTGCCCGCCCTTAAGCAGCAGCAGCTTCAGTTTGCACACGTTTCATTTCCGCGTCAGGAGGTTACGTTATGAGGAAATTTTCGTCGGTCATTAACAAACTTTGGGGCCGCGGCCGCGTGCGTGCCGGCGCCTCGCAGCTGCCCTCGCTGATTAAGGCGCTAAGGGCGCTGGTCTCAAAATCGGTGATGCGCGAAGTGGTGGTCTCCTCAACCGACCGGCGCCAATGGGGCGTGCTCGCTGCGGCGTGGGTGGGCGTGAGTGAGCGGGAGTTCATGCAAGCTGCCGCGCGCGAGATGCGGTCTGAGTACGAGGACCGGGTTCCGGTGCCAGATCTGACGCCGCTTGGGGCGGGTGCGCGGGACTTCCTGGCGCAGCTAAGGCGTGCCGGGTGCTCGGCGGTGCTAGAGGGAGGCTCAATAGCGCGCTTTATCGCCATGGACCCGGCCGAGGTGCGAGCTGTACCGGGATACTCAGGAGAACATCCCGTGTCTGTTGCGCCGTGGTCAGAGATAGCACGCGCTCTCGATGCTGCCGAGCGGCTTCTTGCAGAGGGAGAGGCGAATGCCGACCTTGTGGCTGCCCGCGCAACCGACGACATGTGCGGTAAGATCGTGGGCCTGCTGATTGAGGAGGCGGGGCGGCACGGCTCCGGATCGGTTGAGATCGTGACCTCCGAGGATAAGACCCGCTACCAGTTCACGGCACAGGGGGGAAAGACTGGCATCGGAAGCATTCACCCTGAGGTTGTCTCGCCGCTCCTCAAGCACCTGTACCGCATCGAGGGGTCCGTGCAGAAGCTCTCGGGGCGGGATGTGATCGTCCGGTCGATGGGGAACTCGTCTAACTTTAGGCTCTCGTGGAGGGATGCCGCGACGGAAACGCCTATTCCGCGCGCCGCCCTGCCGGCTCCTGAGTGTAGGCGCGAGACTGAAGGGAGTGCGCAGCTTGAGGGCGTGGGCCAAGCGCCAAAGCTTTCGGCAGAAACTGCTGGCGCGTCCGGCTCCCAGGGCAAGGCTCCCGTCCTCGTGATAGACGATAATCCGATGTTCTGCCGTGTGCTTGAGCGGCTCTTAACCAAGGAGGGATTCGACCCGTGCTTCGCCGCAAACGGGGTAGAGGCGCTTGAGAAACTCCAGGCATCTGCAGCGTTCCGGCCTAGGGTGATCATCTGTGACCTTCATATGCCGCTCATGAACGGCAAGGACCTTCTTGAGCGCCTTAAGGGAGACCCAAAGCTGTCGAGGATTCCGGTAGTCATGCTTACGTCGGACGAGGATGTCGAGGCGGAAGTGGCGCTCATAAAGGGGGGCGCGGAGGCGTTTCTTGCCAAGAGCAAAGATCCGCGAATCTTGAGTGCGCAGATACGCAAGCTCTCTCGGAGCCCGCTATGGCAGGAGGCGGCATGAGTGGAGCGTGGCACTGCGCTCTTGGACGGGCGCTCTCGCACGTGAGTGATGGGCAGCGCGCCCACCTGCTTGAGTCCCTTCTGGCGCGTATGAGCTGGGAGCTTAGCCAGCTCGTGTCCCCGCAATGCATCGGGGTCGCCCTTGCGGTGAGGCGGGGAGACCGGTCGATCGTGTGCGGGCGAGACTCCCGCGAGAGGGACTTTCCGACGGAGAGCATACTGGGACTGCTGTGCACTCTGGCCGAGGAACAAAAGGAGTACCGCGTCACAGATCACTCTCTCGACACACTTCGCTTTATGGCGAGCCCCTGCCGGACATCAATTGTAGTGCGCCTCACGCTTCCGGAATCGGTAGCAGCCGGCGGGGATGCGGCCCTGTGGCTTGGGCTGATGTGTGGAGCAGCGCCGGCACACATCGAGGAGGCGCGTGCCCTGGCAAAAGCGATAGGCGAGTGGTTCGTGGCGTACGGCCCTCTCATCGAGAGGCTTCAGTCAGCGTGGGAGCGCGTGCGCCTCGCTGAGGAAAAGAACCGGGAAAGCATTGCGATCATGCACGATGCTCGCGCGCCACTCGGAGCACTGAAACACCTGCTTCAGGGAGAGCTTCGGGCAGGCTCGGCCAAAGACGACGATGCGGACATTGTCGTGTCGCAGCTTGGCTACCTTGGGGATCTATTATCCCGTGGATTCCCGCAGTCTCTCGGGGGCCGCCACGGCAGCTGGACGCAGTGTGATGTTGGCGAAGTTGTCGCGCGGGTAGCCGAACGCGTTGCCTTGGAGAAGCGGCAGGGCGAAGCGGCAGTAGTAGTCTCATGCGCGGCGCATGCGGTGGCGTGCCCGATTCCAGGCATCGAGCTGGAGCGTATCCTCACAAACCTGATCGGAAATGCATTGCGGTTTGCTAAGCCTGGCGGGGTGTCGGTGAGTGTTGAGCTGGATCGCAGCTGCCGCAGCGCGGCGATCCTGGTGGCTGATGATGGCCCGGGCTTTTCAGCGACGGTATTGCGCTCGTTTGAGGAGCGCCGCGATGAGGTGATGGCGCCGTCTGAGGGGTGGGGGATAGGGCTTGTGTCGTCGCGCCGCAGGGTAGAGGAGCACGGAGGCTCGATGCAGCTTCGCTTCTCGCCGCAGGGAGGAAGCCTTGTTGAGGTGCGCCTCCCATGCGTCCGCAGCGAAGAGCCTTATGAAAGCGGCTTCTCTGAACGACCAGCTGGATACGACATGGTTAATGGGCGAAGCGGGATGGCCTTGTGCATTGTTGATGATGATCGCGCCCATGCGCGCTCGCTTGAGAAGCTCATGAGGTCCAGGGGGCTTGAGCCGGTGTGCTTTAGTGAGATCGGCGCAGCCATTGAGCACCTTGGGCGCCACGCGGCGCCCGTCCTGTGCGACGTTAACATGCAAAACGGCGGGGCAGAGGTTTTGCTTGCAGAGCTGCGGTCCCGGCGCATCTCGGTGCGGGTTGCGGTGATGAGTGGTGACAACAGCGAGGATGTGCTCTATCGGGTTGCGGCGGCAGGCGCAGAGGCCTTTTTCGACAAGCCAATAGCGGTTGAAGACGTTGTGGAATGGATCGAGCGGCCCGTGGCTGCAGCGTAATCGCTATACAGGCTTATGCAGCCGAGTGTCGATCGGCTCGCCGAGGAGTGGCGGGAGCTCGGGATGATACTGGCGGCCGCCCTGTGACGGAACAAGCTGCTGGCGAGATCCCTGGATCTGCTTTTGAAGCTGCATGAGCCCATCCAGAACGGTTTCGGGCCGTGGCGGGCATCCGGGTATGTACATGTCGACCGGGATAATCTTGTCGATGCCGGCGACTGTTGTGTAGTTGTCGTAGAAGCCGCCAGAGGAGGCGCACGCGCCGAAGGCGACCACCCACTTCGGCTCCGTCATCTGCTCGTACACGCGCAGGAGAACGGGGGCCAGCTTGTGGTTGACCGTGCCAACTACCCACAGAAGGTCTGACTGCCTGGGAGTGAAGCGAGGGAGTGCCGCGCCGAACCTGTCGGTGTCGTAGTGCGAGCAGTTTACCGACATGAACTCCATGCCGCAGCATGCGGTGACGAACGGATACGAGAAGAGGGAGTATTTGCGGGCCCACCCGAGGGCGCTCTCAAGCTTGGTGGTGAAGAAGCCGGATTGGTCTGGTGCTGATATCATACTCTCGTCTCTTGGGGCCCTAAGCGGACTACCCACCCAAGGAGTGTACTTAAGGCGGCAGAAAATCGCTACCACCTGACGCCTCGTGCTGGGTAAACCCTGCCAACTCTCCAAAAAAGGGTCCCGGATGCCCCTTGCGCAGAGGACTTAGGTGCCTCTTAATACGGGTCTAGGCCGGAATTTTAGCCAAAGGTGCGTATGACAAACATGACAAAACTTTTCGCCCTCGTTGCGTTGATTGCAGCTCCCTTTAGCAGCCTTGAGGCCGGTGCGGAGGCCCTGCCAGCTGCCCAGGCTGTAACGACCCCATCGGGCCTCAAGTACACAGACGATGTGGTCGGCAAGGGGGCCGTCGCCGAGAAGGGAAAGAAGGTCACGGTCAACTACACGGGATGGGTTCAAAAGGACAACCGCAAGGGCACTAAGTTCGATAGCTCGCGTGAGCCGGGACGCCAGCCGTTCACCTTTGACCTCGGCGGAGGCCGCGTGATTAAGGGATGGGATGAGGGCGTAGTCGGAATGCGCGAAGGGGGAACAAGAACCCTCATCATCCCGGCGGACCTCGCCTACGGAGCGGGGGGCAAAGGGCCGGTCATCGGGCCAAACGCCACCCTCATCTTCGAGGTCGAGGTTGTTAAAGTACAGTAATATTGGCGCGCCTACAGTTTGGGCGGAACGGGTGCATAAGTTCGTGCCGTGATAGGCGCTTACAGCAACCGTGCCCGCCCATTTTGTTTTTGGCGCCCCCAACTATATAGTGCCCGCACCGTATGACCAGCGCCCCGGCCATGACCCCGCAACAGCAAGAGTTCACCGACACCTCGCGTTCGGGCGTGGCGCTCTACCGCCGCCTGGCGGTCGGGGAGGCTTCGCTTCTGTACCTTATTGGGTACGAGGCGGCGCAGACCGTTTTGGCTGGAATTCCGGGCATTCTCGGGTTGGGGCTGCGTTCGGTCGCCTATCCGCACCTTTTTAAGTCATGTGGCAAGAGGCCTGCGATCGGGCGCGGAACGATCCTTCGCATCCCAAACCAGGTGTCGCTCGGAAACGGGGTGCTTGTGGATGACTATTGTACCTTGGACGTGCGCGGCCAGAGCGCCTCGATCGATATTGGAGACCGCGTCAGTATTGGGCGCTTTTCAACGATCGCTGCCAAGGGCGGAATAATTGCTTTAGGGGCTGGATGCAACATCGGATCGTACTGCCGGGTTGCGACCAACTCGCGCGTTGAGATCGGGGAGAGCGTGCTGCTTGGAGCGTACTGCTATATCGGCCCGGGCAATCACCAGGAGGGGGAAGAGGGCGCTCCGCTCATTTCGGCTCCCATGGACCTTCGCGGCGGCGTCACCATCGGCGAGCATGCATGGCTCGGAACACGGGTGACGGTTCTTGACGGCGTTAAGATCGGCCGCCACGCGGTGATAGGCGCGCATTCTCTCGTCAAGGACGACGTCCCCGATTATGCGGTGGCGGTTGGAACCCCAGCGAAGATCATTCGCATGAGGGGCCCAGGGCAGGGCTAGGGGCGCGGCGTCCCTCTGCTTCATCATTTCGCCCCCGTGCTTCATCATTTCGCCCCCGGCCCAAATTAGCTAGAGTTTCTGCGTGAAGCGTTTCCTGGCTGTCATTGTGTTAGCTGTGTTTGCCGCACTCGGGGCAGGGGGATACCTTGCGTACCAGGCATACACCGAGGTTTTTCCGGCGCTGCCGAACGGGCTCTACATGGGCACGATTGAAGTGCGTGGGAGGGATCCGAAGCCGCTTTTTGTCGACAGCTCTCATGGGCCACGAGACTTGGTTGTGGCGATAGGTGATGACGCAATGCCTGCGCAGCGCATGAAGACGGTTGATGCGTCCGGGTCAGCCGGGCTTCCGCTCATCATCACCGGCCGAGAGACGCGGCTGCGCCTGATCGGCTCGGAGCACGAACCGGGCCGATACAAAGGCACGTTCTTTGACCCGATCCGAAACGAGCGCGGCGATTGGATGCTTGAGCGCGCGACTCCTGCGCCGCTGGCGCCGGAGCAGCGGCAGTACTGGCAGCAGTGGGCTGTCGCATACCAGGAGCTTCTCTCGGTTGAGCGAGGCCTTTCGAGGGCATACTCCGGAGCTGCGCTCGGCTCCCTCGGGGGAGGCGATGCGCCAGATCTCTCGGCCCACCAAGCGGAGCTTGATCGAGCGGTGCGAAACCTCGACCTTTCGGGGCGGCTCTCAGACGAGGGCCTGCTTGTGCAGCTGAGCAGGGAGTCGATTCAGCGTGAGGGGCGGTGGGTGGAGCAGGTGCTTAAGCTCGAAGCGCCAGAGACGAGCCCCTCATTCGATGAGGATCTGGCGCGTGCCTACCAGGTCAAGGGGCTCCTCGACCAGATTGCTACAGAGAGGCGACTGCTCGACGAGCGGGCCTTTCAGGGCGATGAGGGCGAGAGCTACGGAGAGGAACCGCGGGCCTTTGTGGACGGGGCAGAGCCGAGCGCCGAAGAGGGAGAGGGATTTTACGATGACCTCTAAATGGGCGCTGCATTCGATCGTATGTGCCGCCGCGCTGGCCGCGGGGCCGCAGGCCTCGTGTGCCGACACGGTCAGCGTGATCGTGGCCCAGCCGGTTGCCAAGGTGGCAGATGCGCGACGGGCACACATCCTCGTCACGAGCGGCCCACGCCCTATCGGCGTCTCGCCAGGTGTCGTTTCGCCCACTGAAGACCAGCAGCAAGCGCTTGTCGTCGCCTCCATGCCGGGTATCGAGCGGTCGATGGGTGCGTTGGCTGTCCTGGCGGTCGTTGAGGGGAGTGATGGCGCTGTGCAGTCTTCATGGCGCACGCTCGAGTCGCTCGACAGCGAGCCGGTCTTTCGCATGGATAGGGACGCGCTTCAGCAGCGGATCCGCGAGCAACGTGGAGCCCTGCGGCGCGTGAGCGACTCGGCGGAGCGGGAGGAAAAGAGCTTAAAGAAAATAAGCGAACAGGCGCAGGAGTTCCTGAAGTTTGAGAGCGTGATTGGCGGGCAGGATCCTGGGCTCAACACAGCAGCCGAGAGTGCCCGAATTTCTGAGCTTCAGGCGCTCGCAAAGCAACGGCTTGAAGCCATTCGGCAGCAGCCGCCTCCTCCGGCCTTCAAGAAGCGCGAGACGGAGCTCGTCGAGCAGCTCAATTCGATGTCCACAGCGCTGCATGCGCGCGATCAGGCGCTGCGCGAGGGGCTGATCGGGGCGTCTCCGGAGCTTCAGCAGAAGCTCGGCCTCATAAAGGCAACACAGGGTGAGCACATAGACCTGCTCCGGCGTGAGCTGGCGGAGCTCAGAAGGGAGCGAGAAGCTGCTGAAGCTGCTTCAGCAAGAGAGCCACAACCACCGCAATAAAAAATCCCCGAATAAATCGCGTGCCACGCTTGAGGGAGAGATGCGCCCCAAGGAAGGCGCCAGCCATATTCGCCACAGCCATGCACAGCGCCAGGTCATAGCGAACATTTCCAGTTGGGACGAAATAGGCAAGAGCGGCCAGGTTTGTGCCGATATTGATGATCTTTGCGCACGCGGAGGCGTGCAGGAAGTCAAAGCCGATGGCCGCGACGAAGGCAAAGAGCAGAAAGCTTCCGGTGCCCGGGCCAATAAAACCGTCGTAGAACCCAATAATGGACGAAAAGAGCCCAGCCACAGCGACCTGCTTGCGTGTGGGGAGCTTCGGCGAGTGAAGGGTTCCGAGGTTGGGCCTAAAGAGGGTAAAGAGGAGCACCCCAAACAGCACGATGACCACAAGGGGCCTGAGCAGGGCCGGATCGAGCAGGCTCACCGAGCGGGCGCCAAGGAATGAGAAGCAGAAGGCGAGGGCCGCCGCCACGCATACGATGGCCATCGGGATAGTCACCGACTGGGCATACCGCACCGCCGCAACAGAGGTTCCGACGCAGCTTGCGAACTTATTGGTGCCCAAGAGCAGGGGGAGCGGGGCGGAGGGGTACACCACGAGCAGTGCCGGGAGCTGGATGAGCCCGCCGCCACCCACGACGGCATCAACCAAGCCGGCGAAGAATGCAAAAACCGAGAGCAGCGCAAACTCCATGCCGAAACCATACCGACGGTGCAGCTAAAGGGCTAGAATCATTCTTTTCCTCAGTTCGCTTTTCGACTACCGTCCATGAGTATGAATGCTGATGCGATCGAGTCTGTGGCCGAGGCGATTGAGCGCCGCGGACTATGTGAACCCGCGATCTTTATCCTTGAGCTGAGCAAGCCTCTCGTCGGGTGCATGCGGGAGCTCTACGGCGTTAGCGAGCCGGTAGCATCGGCCCTGCTCGGAAGCGCATGGGCACCGAAGCTGCGAGAGGTTTTCGCCTCAAGCGAATCAGTTGAGGCGCTCATTCAGCGCCTCGAGCGTGCGCGCGACCAGAAGTGTGTAGGAGCAGCGTAGGTTTTCCTCTATGGGTGGACTTGAGCATGCAACGCCGGGAATTCTCCTCACGCTCATCATCGGCGTGTGGATACTCTTCTCGCAGCTTCGCAGGGCCGAGCGGGGGCATGAGCACTTTATTCGAAGGATTCCCGGCATCGATGCGGTCGAGGATGCGATCGGGCGCTGCGCAGAGATGGGCCGCTCGGTTGTGTTCACAACCGCGCTTACAGATGTTGGCCCAGTGCTTTACGCATGCCTTGGTGTGCTTCACTCCGTTGCCAAGCGCTCTGCCGCATATAAGCTTAAGCTAGTCGTCCCACAGTATAGTCCAGAGGCGATGGCGATCGTGGAGGACTCGGTCCGCGACGCCTACAATGATGCTGGCCGAGGAAGCTCCTTCGATCCGCAGAGTATTGTTTTCCTCTCAAGCGAGCAGTTTGCGTTCGCCTCGGGATACATGGGGCTGGTCCACCGCGAGAAGGCAGGGGCCGCGTTTTTGTTCGGCGTCTTTGCGGCCGAGGCGCTCGTCCTGGCCGAGGCTGGTCAGCAGGTCGGGGCGCGCCAGGTTGCTGCGAGCGTCAGCCCTGAGCAGGTCGCGTTTTTCATCTGCACATGCGACTATACCCTGATCGGCGAGGAGCTCTTCGGCGCCTCGGCGTACTTGAGCCGTGAGCCAGTGCAGGTTGCAACGCTCGCCGCACAGGATCGTGTGAAGCTGATGTTCGCCGCAATCATTCTCATCGGCGTTGCGCAGGCCACGGCAGCGATGTTCTTCCCGGGCGCAGCCGCCTGGTCAATTGAGCGATTTTTTACGGCGGGATGGGAGAGCCTCTCGTGGTGACAAAGCAGCCAACAGATCGCCGAGCACAGATCATACGGGTGTGCACATTCCTCGGGGGCATCTACTTCTTCCTGTATTGGCTTGTGCCTGAAAAGTTCGTTGAGGCGATTGGGCTGACCGAGAGACATGAGTCGATCTCCAATGGATTTATAGCTGTTGGCGCGATGGCGATTGGGTTGGGGCTCTTTAACCTCATCAGCGCCCACGGCGACCGCATCGTTTTTCGCAAGCAGGGCTGGGCGTACAGCTTGGCGCTTCTGCTGGGGCTATTCTCGATGCTGATTGTCACCATCGCCCAGTGGCAGCAAGGCCTCGCGACGACGGCGGAGGTTCGCAAGAGCCAGGTCATTGGGGAGTTCGCGCAGCGAATCGTCGAGGACTCCGAGAAGGGGGCGAGCGTCCCTCCTCTACCTGTACGGGTGGAGGCGCTGCGCCGCTATACCGGGGAGCGGCTTGCAGAGCTGGATGCCACCACGCTTGCCGCTGGGGGCAGTGACGGGCCGTTTCAGGACGAGGTAAGAAGTGCTGCGAGCTCCGTGCGGTTATCGCTGGCAGGCCTCTCGGCGGT
This sequence comes from Deltaproteobacteria bacterium, assembly GCA_947467385.1. Classification (GTDB taxonomy): domain Bacteria; phylum Bdellovibrionota_C; class UBA2361; order UBA2361; family OMII01; genus OMII01. The sequence continues at coordinate 16,114 of CANIHJ010000003.1, forward strand.
GGGCGGCGATGCGCTTTCACCCGAGGGGAAGCAGGCCCTCATCGAGGTCGCAAAAGCTGGCGGTAAGCTCGGCGCGACGGAGAGCACGCTTCTCAGAAATCGTTCCGCTGCAACGACGGTCCATCAGCTCTACCGCTTCCTGTATGACGGAGTCTTTAACCAGCTCGGAGCGGCGATGTTTGCGCTGCTTGGAGTGTACATCGCAGCCGCGGCATACCGCGCCTTCCGTATTCGCTCTGTTGAGTCAGCGCTTATGATGATCTCCGCTCTCGTCGTCATGATGGGGCAGATCTCGCTTGGGCAGCTTATCTCCGATCAGCTTCCGGAGCTGAGGCAATGGTTACTTGAGGTTCCAAACAGCGCCGCATTTAGGGCGATTCGCTTCGGTGCTGCGGTCGCCGGGCTTATGCTCGCCGTTCGTATGTGGCTCTCGATAGAGTCTAAGTCATTCTCATCGGGGAAGGGTCAATGAAAGGCAGGCGGCTCATATACCTGGCGATGATAGTGGCGGTGAGCGTGCCGGTTCTGCTGGGCTTTTCACTTCCGCCCTCGCGCCTCGTGTCGGCCGAGCGAATGTACTCGGTTGTGGATGAAATGCAGGTGAACCCCGGAGAAGTCGCGTTCGTGTGGCTTGATTTTGGCCCCGGAACCCTGGCTGAGAACGAGCCGCAGGCGCAGGTGCTGCTTGAGCACCTCTTCCGGCGCCGCATACCGGTCGTTCTTTTGTCGCAGTACCAGCAGGCCGAGGCGGCGCTCCAGCGCATACCGAAGGAGGTAGCCGAGAGCCTTGAGCGCGAGATGCCGGGGCAGCGGTGGGCGTATGGGGAGGCGTGGGTGAATGCTGGCTTCCGCCCCGGTGGGCAGATATTTATCCAGGCCCTCGTCAACGCTCCAGACCTCTCGAAGTTCCTGGGGCGCGATGTTGGCGGCATGCCGATCGCGCACTACCCAAACTTCAGCACCATCGGTGGGGTTGAGCACGTAAAGCTCGTCGGGGAGATCACGGGCCTCGTCGGCGTTCTCGACAATATCATCCAATTCTTCCAGAAGGGCGGCTACCGCCCGACCCTTGTTCATGGCTGCACCTCTATCACGATCCCGGAAGCCTACATCTTTGTCGATTCCGGGCAGCTCAAGGGGCTTCTGGAGGGGATCGCTGGCGCTGCTTGGTATTCTGAGGTGCTCAAGCAGCACCACCCACTCAGCGACAACTCCCGCCTCTTGGTCGTCAACACAGCCCTAAGCTCGGCCCATGTGGTGCTGATCGGCCTTATTGTGCTGGGGAATATCGTGGCTCTTTGGGGCCGCCGCTCAAGGAGGCCGAATGGATAGCACGACCTCGTGGGGGCTCTACACCGTATTTGTCGGGGGGCTTGGGACGCTCGCCATCTTTAGCTTCCTGATCAAGGAGAACCCCTTCTACCGATTCTTCGAGCACCTTTTTATCGGCATCGCAGCCGGCCTTGGCCCGATGCTTGTGGTGCGCGACTTCCTGTGGCCAAACATCATCGAGCCGATGCTGGGAAGAACTATCACCGTGTACCCAGACGGCACCACGTCGGCCCCGTACCAGCCTCTGTACCTGCTGTATCTCGTGCCGATGCTCTTTGGGTGCCTGTACTATTTTATCTACTCCCGCAGGTACTCATGGCTCGCCAAGGTGGTTATCGGCTTTACCCTTGGCGCAAGCGGGGCGCTCGCTATTCGGGGTTTCTTCGGCGAAGTCATACCGCAGATTACCGGAAGCTTTAAGCCGCTCGTGGTTATGGATCAGGGCAGCTTCATGCTCGCGGAAAGCCTAAATAATATTCTTTTCGTCGTGACCCTACTGCTGGTGCTGAACTACTTCTTCTTCACCTTTGGGCGGGAGGGATCGCTGCAGGGCAAGGCAGCTCCGCTTGGGCGACCGCTCCTTATGGTGTGCTTCGGCGCTTTCTTCGGCTCGACGGTTATGGCGCGGCTAGCGCTCCTCGTAGAGCGGGTGCAGTTCATCGTCATCGACTGGTTCGCCGCGACAAAAACGCTCTTGGGGCTCGGATAACGCGCGATGAAGACCGACCCCAAGCAGCTCAAGACGGTGCTCGTTACAGATTGTGGCTCAACCACGACCAAAGCTCTCCTCTTTGAGCGCCGCGAGGATCGCTGGCACCAGACCTTTCGCGGCGAGGCGCCCACAACGGTTGAAGAGCCCGTGGCCGATGTCACCGTTGGAGCGCGAAATGCCTTCACGGAGGTGCAGGAGCTCAGTGGCCGGACGGTGCTCAGCGGGGATTCCGACAGGCCTTTTGTTGTGACAGACAGTGATCCATCCGCAGGGATCGACCTCTATCTGTCGACCAGCTCGGCAGGTGGCGGATTGCAGATGCTCGTCGCTGGCGTGGTGTCAACGATCACCACTGAGTCAGCAGAGAGAGCCGCGCTCGGCGCGGGGGCGATCGTGATGGAGTCGATCTCGGCGGACGATGGCCGTCAGGAGTTTGAGCGCATCGAGCGCATCCGCCACGTGAAGCCAGACATTGTGCTTGTGACCGGCGGCATTGACTGTGGCTCAACGAGCCACGTCGTTGAGATGGCCGAGACGCTCGTTGCCGCATCCCCTCGGCCACGCTTTGGCGATACGCTCAAGCTTCCTGTCATCTATGCGGGAAATCGCGACGCAGCCAGCGAGGTCTCGCAGATCCTCTCAAAGATTGCGCAGGTTGTTGTTGTGGACAACGTAAGGCCCGAGCTTGAGCGCGAAAACCTAGGGCCGGCCCGTGAGGCGATTCATGAGTTCTTCCTCACGCATGTCATGAGCCATTCGCCCGGCTACGGGAAGCTCATGTCGTGGTCACCGGTGCGCATCATGCCGACACCCGCTGCGGTTGGGGACATCGTGCAAGCTTATGCGGCGAAGACAGGACAAAACGTGCTGTGCGTCGACATCGGCGGCGCAACCACCGACGTGTTTTCGGTTTTTCAGTCGAGGCAGGGCACGCCAGCCTTTAACCGGACGGTGAGCGCAAATCTCGGCATGAGTTACTCGATCGCAAATGTTCTGGTTGAGGCTGGCTCGCACGACATCAAGCGCTGGCTTCCATTTGAGATATCCGACGCTGAGCTTAGCGATCGCCTCAGAAACAAGATGATCCGCCCCACGTCGATCCCGCAGACTATGGAGGACCTGTGGCTGGAGCAGGCGGTGTGCCGCGAGGCGCTCAGGCTTTCGCTGGCCCATCACCGGTCCCTGGCGATAGGGCTGGCGGGAAAGCAGGAGCGCGGCATCGCCGACGTGTTTCGGCAGGAGTCTGATCGCTACGAGCTCGTGGACCTTATGAAGCTCGACATGGCGATCGGCTCAGGAGGCGTGCTGAGCCACGCGCCATCCCGCATGCAGGCAGCGCTTATGATGCTTGAGGGATTTGGGCTCCAGGGGATTACGCAGCTCTCTGTCGACTCAATTTTTATGATGCCCCACCTTGGCGTATTTGCGTCGGTAAGCCCTGAAGCGGCCTATGAAGTGTTCGAGCACGACTGTCTGATACACCTAGGAAGCGCGGTCGTGCCGGTCTTTCCGCCCAAGTTTTCTACAGGAGCGGCGCTGGCTGAGGTGTTGCTCGATGGGCGCGTTATCGGGCGGGTCATGCGCGACTCAATCAGCCGCCTTGAGACCGCGAGCTTGGGCCAGGGGATGCTTACGGTACGGCCGCTTCACCGCGCAATCGATGTCGGTGCGGGAGCGGGCGAGGAGAACCAGCGAATAGTGCGGCTCGGCGAGTGCGGGATCGTGTGCGACGGCAGAAACAGGCCGATTCAGCCAGCCTTGCTTGGCCCACAACGGCAGGAAGCGGTGTATGAGGCGCTTGGCCTCAGGGAGGGCAAGCCGCATGTCTAGCCTCTTCTCTCCTGGCCTCCAGGCCTCAACCCGCGTTCGCATCAGGCGGCGTCGTGAGCTCCCCCTCAAGGGCGATATCCTAGTGCAGGTAGGCGACCGCGTTCACGGCGAGCAGGTCATTGCGCGTGCCCAGCTCGAAGGCGAGCTCAGAATAGTTCGGGCGGCGGAGGGCCTTGGCATCATTCCAAGCGAGCTTCCAGGGCTGCTTCGTGTCAAGGCCCAGCAGCAGGTCGAGCAGGGAGAGATTCTTGCTGAGATGCGCGGACTGTGGGGCCTCTTTCGCAGCACCGTGGTTTCCCCGATGGCTGGCACCGTTGAGTTTGTTTCGCCTTCGACAGGGCACATCGGCGTGCGCGGCGCACCGAAGGTGCTTAACCTTTCGGCTTATATTGATGGTGTTGTGGCGCTGATTGATGATGGCCGGGCGGTCGTCATTGAGCACGAGGCAACCTTTGTGCAGGGAATCTTTGGCGTGGGAGGGGAGCGTATCGGAACGCTCAAGCTGCTTGATGTGAGCCAAGACTCGGCGCTTACAGAGGCCCATATCCCAAGCGAGGCGCGGGGCCAGGTGCTGGTGGGAGGGCATTCCCCGAGCCCAGCTGCGCTTAAAAAGGCTGCGCGCGCCGGTGCGGTGGGGTTTGTGACCGGCTCAGTGAGCGGCGACGCTCTCCACGAATATCTGGGCTACGATATCGGCATCGCCATGACTGGGGACGAAGATGTGCCGATGACTGTCATCGTCACCGAGGGATTCGGCAGCATCAGCATGGGAGAGAGGGCTTTTGCGGCGCTGAGCGCGGTCAATGGTGAGACCGTCTCGATTAACGGCGCGACCCAGGTTCGGGCGGGAGCGCTGCGGCCCGAGATAATCAGCCGCGCCTCTAGTGCGCCGGGTGCGAGGAAAGACCACGAGAAGGGGCTCGAGATTGGTGCCCAGGTGCGATGTATCCGTGTCCCCTATTTTGGCGAGTTGGGGCACATAGTTGCGCTCCCGCACCAGCCGGCGCTGATCGGCACTGGCGCCAAGGCGCGCGTGCTCATCGTCAAGCTCGCTGACGGCGCCACCATTACGGTACCCCGTGCAAACGTGGAGATCCTCGGGTAGAGTTAGCCCGTGAGGATAGCGCACCATGATTAAAAAGAAGCTTGCCTGGGCAGCTGTTGCTGCCGCCTCTGTCGGCATCCTCTTTGTGCTCTCACTGCGGGCGTGCTCGGCTCCGGAGCTCCCCAAGCTCCTCAGGATTGTTCAGCCTTCAGGCGGAAGGGCAGGAGTGCTGCAGGTGCCGATCGTGCGCTATGAGCGGCGCGGAGCCTTTACCCCTGTGCAGCACGTGGACTTTATAGGCGCCGTTCACTTAGGCGAGCCATCATACTACGAGCGCCTCAACGAGCTCTTTGCGAAGTACGATGCTGTGCTTTTTGAGCTCGTCGCCGACCCGCAGCAGCTTGCTAGAAACCAGGCAGCCGACGGCGAGTCTATTCTCGGCATGGTTCAAAAGACGCTCGCCTCCCTCCTGGGGCTCGTCTTCCAGCTCGATGTTATAAATTATCGCGCGCCTAACTTCGTTCATGCAGACCTCTCCCCGCAGGGACTCATGGATGCAATGAGCGCACGGGGAGAGTCTCTCGGGACGCTCCTGCTGCGCATGGTCAAGCTCTCGCTCGATCCTAAGATCAAGGATGAGATGGCGGCCGCGGGCTTCAAGGAGCCGGACCTCGAGGGCATCAATCCGATAATGGTAGCGCTTCGGGGGCCGACGGATGTTGAGCGATCGCGTATCAAGCTCTTCTTTGCACAGGGGCTGGTTTCCTCAGACGTCTTCATGAAGGCCCTACAGGGCGAGAAGGGGATAGCGCTCATCGATGACCGAAATGCGGCGGTGATGCGGGTGCTCAGGGAGCAGCTCTCGCAGGGCAAAATGAAGCTTGCGATCTTTTACGGTGTTGGGCACCTACCAGACATCAACAAGCGGCTCCACGACGAGCTGCAGTTTGAGCTCGTGAGCGTAGAGTGGGTGGATGCCTGGAACCTTTAGTACTGAAGAGGGGTAGATGCTATGGAGATATTTGACTACGTGCTTCCCGGAGCTCGAGCGACGCTCGGTTACGCTGAGCGGCTGCTAAAAGGGATACCAACGGAGCTGAGCGCGTGCCGGCCGGTAGTGAACGGCAGGACGATTGACTGCAATCACCCCGTTTTTCTATTCGGTCATCTCTCCCTGTATCCGCAACTTGTTGCATCGATGACGGGAATCCCCAAAGAGGGGCTTGAGGTGCCGGCGCACTATCCAGCACTTTTTCAGATAGGCTCCCCCTGCCAAGAGGATCCGCAGGGAGATATTTACCCCTCGCTCTCCGAGGTGTCGGAACGGTTCTTCACCGGCATGAAGAACCTTCTGGAGCGCGTAAAGGAGATCGAACCGGAAAAGATGAACGCGATACTTGAGGACCCAGGGCGCCGGGAGCGTTTTGGGACGGTAGGCGCCTTTGTTGTGTATGTGCTTTTGGCGCATCCGCAGACGCACCTGGGGCAGCTCAGCGTGTGGCGCCGCTGTGCAGGACTGGGCGCCGCTTAGTTGCGATTGGTCGGCTCACTATCCAGCACCGAACTCTCTACCCGCACAAAGCAGGCCAGCAGGCAGCAGATAAGGCCCGAGAGGATAACGGGGAGGGCCTTCACCAGCCCCTCGCCGGCCTGCACCCAGTAGCGGATAAAAACGTGCACGTACAGCAGGGGAGCGAGGGCGAGGTATATAGCGCGGCCCGCGAGCGAAAGCGGGCGATTCGCAGAGCACAGCATTACGGCTGCGACGGGTGGAAATAGCCAGATTAAGTGATGGAACCACACAAGTGGTGAGGCGACCACCATAATTGGAATTCCAAGAAAGATCTGGAGGGCGCACAGGAGCCTGCGCTTCTCAGCTGCGGCATCCGGCCGCTGGGCTTGCATCAGGATTGCGCCGTAGCCAAGGATGAGCGCAAGCGACAGTCCCGAGAAGAGCGAGGCTGGAGCTTCCACAAAGAACGTCACAACTCGCCGAAGCGAGTAGTCATAGTATGGATCGTTCACGACGTGCCCTGAGGCGATCTCGGCAGTGGTCCGCAGGAACTCAGGAATCGTTTGCAGCCCGTTTGGGTAGAGTAGGAGGGGGAGGTGTGAAAGCAGCACCCCAATAACGGTCCAGCCTAGCGATCGCCACCGGCGCTGTGCCAGAAACGGCAGCGCGAGGATGGCGGGAGTGGCCTTAATCGCCACCGCGACCCCAAGGGCGAGGCCCGCAGTCCGCTCGGAGCCGCGCGAGGTTAGGTAGGCGGCGGCCACAAAGAGCACAAGGATATAGGCGTTCACCTGGCCCCACAGGATGCCATCGAGCGTTGGCGGCCAGAGAGCTAGCAGGATAAGCACAACGGGAAACGATGTGGCGCGCGTGCTGGCTGCTGAGCAGCGCGAGAGGAGCTGCGAGAGCATCCACGCAGCCAATCCAACCGCGAGCACGAGGCCTGACTGCCACGCGAATATAATGGCTGCTTGGTCGAGGAATGAGATCGGGGCGAGGAGAGCCGCAAGCGCCGGAGGGTAGAGGTACTGCAGCTCAAAGTCGCTCGCACGCTCCGGAAATGTGTACCGGACGTCATAGAGAGATTCGCCACGCGTCAGGCGTCGGGCGCTGTCGATATAGATCTGCAGGTCTCGTGTGTCCGTCTCGTTGACGTACGACGTCGCGTAGTACGCAAGGAGCAGAAAGACGACTAGGGCCGCAGCGGCAAGGAGGCGATTCCTCATATCGTGGGGGACGATAGCAGAAAAAGGCCTGCCTGTAGCGGGGGAACTTTCTTGGCCTGCAAGCTGCTATCCGAGAGCTTGGCGGGCAACGTACTGCTGGTAGAGCCCCTGCCGGACAGAGAGCTGCTCGTGAGAGCCCTGCTCGAAGACAGCGCCATCGCTTATTACGACGATGGTGCTGGCGTGCCGAACGGTCGAGAGGCGGTGCGAGATGACAAGCAGGGTTGTTGACGGCACGGCGATGCGTATCGCCTCAAGCACTCGCTGTTCAGTCTGGCTGTCCAACCCAGAGGTTGCCTCGTCGAGAATGAGGAGGCTAGGGCGCCGCAGGATAGCCCGTGCGATGGCGAGCCGTTGCCTTTGGCCGCCGCTTAGCTGTGCGCCTTGTTCCCCGAGTACGGTATCTATGCCATCGGGCAGGGTATCGATGAAGTCAAGAAAGCCCCATTCCCGAACGGCCTTGATCACCTCGTCGCGCAGCAGCTGCTCGTTGCCAAAGGTGAGGTTCTCATACACCGAGAAGCCAAAGAGAAACGGCTCCTGGGGAACCCATGCGACAGAGGCGCGAATCACCCCCTCCGGAATCTCCTCGATGCGGGTGCCGTTAAGGAGTATCTTTCCAGAGGCTACCGAGTAGAGCCGCAAAAGCAGCTGGGCGATTGAGCTCTTGCCGGAGCCCGAAGGCCCGACGAGGCCGGTTATCGCACCCGCACGCAGGGCGAACGAGAGCTTGTGGAGAACAGGGACGTCCGGCCGCGAGGGATACGAGAACGACACGTCGTGAAGCTCTACCGAGAGATCCTCAATGGGCGCAAAACCCCGACCGCGGGCTGCGCTTGGCCCCGGGTCGGCCGCGATGAGCTCAAATACCCGATCCAGGCCGCCGATGCTCTGCATGAGCTCTGCATAGGCGCTCACGAGGAACGAAAACGACACGGCTACGATCGCCCCATACAGCGCAAACGCCGCGAGGCTATTAAGGGGCAGATCGTTTGAAATGACTAGGTGAATTCCGTACCACTGAACTCCGAGCAGCAGCAAGTTGAAGACCAGCCCCGCGCCCGAAGAAAAGCTTGCCCCAACCAGCACCCGGCGCCTGCCCCGCTTAAGGACATCGCTGTTCATCACCTCAAAGGTGCGGCCAGCAGAATCCTGCGCGCCAAGCGCATGAACCACCTTGGCTCCGGCGAAGCACTCAGCGGCGAAACCGGTCAGGCGCGCAAGCGCCCCCTGAAACGCGCGCGAAGCTGCCCGCAGGCTGCGCACAAAAATCGACGAGATGAGCACCATGCAGATGACGCTCGCCACGATCGCGGCAGTCATGCGCCACGACATCCATGCCATGAGAATAGTGCCCACGACGACCTGCAGCCCATAGCGCAGGATCACCGAGAGCTTAATCGACACCGCATCCTGCACGAGGGCCGCATCGGCGTTGATCCTTGAGGCGAGGTCGCCTGACCTGTTGAGGTCGAAAAAGAGCACGTCTCGCGAGATGATCGAGCGGAAGAGCTTGCCGCGGACGTCCGAGAATACCTGCTGGCCGATCAGGCCAAAGAGGTATGAGCGCACGTAGAAGGAGATACCCTGGACTATGAAGAGGAGCGCAAGGAGCCCCATAACGCGCCCGAGGTGCTCAAGGATCCAAGGAAAAACCGATGGATCGAGGGCGCGCCGAATGATCTCCGGAAACGCCAAGTTGATGCCGCCGCCCGCCATGAGGGCAGTAAGGGCAAGGGCGAAGCGCCCGCGGTACGGCGTGAGCTGGCTAACGAGCACCTTGATGGCCGCAAGGGAGCCCCTCATGGACGAGGCGCGCGCGGGCTGTGAGGATGCGGGGCGGTGAAGGCTCATGCGAGTGACGACGATACCCCAGCCTAGGAGGAGCGGTCAAAGAGCTTGTCAGGGCCCCAAATGAGGAGGTGAAGTGCCCCGCCCGCTGCTCAAAGCGATCCAAAAACGACTGAGCGCAATCGCGTATCTTGCCGAAACCACCCGGACCATCCCCGAGCCTTGTATCCCCATTCGAGCCCCGTTACACTGTTCAAATGTCTCTCTCTTCGGGAAAAGCGATAGGCCTGTTTGACAGCGGCCTCGGGGGCCTCACCGTCTTGCGTGAGCTGCACCGCACGCTGCCGAGCCAATCGTACGCGTACCTTGGCGATAATGCGCGCTTCCCCTACGGAACCAAGAGCGCTGAGACGATCATCCGCTATTCTCGCGAATGCGCAGGGTTTCTCATGAAGCGCGAAGTAGGGCTTATCGTCGTGGCGTGCAATACCGCCTCTGCGAATGCGCTCTCAACTCTTGAGGCTGAGCTTTCGGTGCCGGTCATAGGCACCGTGGGGCCGGCAGTTCATGAGGCGCTCGAAACCACCCGCTCCGGAAAGATCGGCGTGCTTGGAACCAATGCCACCGTAGCGAGCAAGGTGTACGACGAGGCCCTCAAGGAACAGGACGCAGCGCTTACCGTCATATCCCAGGCGTGCCCCCTCTTTGTTCCGCTCGTTGAGGCGGGAATGCTTGACGGCGAGATAGTCGACAAGGTCGTTGAGCTCTACCTGGCGCCGCTTAAGGAGCAGGGAGTCGACACAGTCATCCTTGGATGCACGCACTACCCGCTCCTGATTAAGCCGATCGCCCGCTTCCTTGGTGATGGCGTCACCGTCGTTGAGTGCTCAAAGGCGATAGCGCGTGACGTGGGCAAAATCCTGGGGCCTGTGGCGACAACGCCGGCAAAGCCACTATCGACTGAGTACTTCGTTACTGACGAAGTGGGCCAGTTTAACCAGCTGGCTGCAATCTTCCTTGGGGATCGGGCGGTCCAGGCGGTGCGGATCGAGAGCCTCTACTAGCCGTCCGTGATGAACGACTCGTCTTCGAGCAGCTTCTTCTTGATGTCAGCCAGCGTGACGAGGGTTGGCTGCTTGCGCTTTTGTGAGGCAGTCGAGGAGATGCGCTCGGTGGTCACCGTGGCTGTCTCAAGGTTCGAGATTACGCGCCGAAGCATGGCATGGACGGTTTGCTCCCAGTTAAGGAGCTCCTGGGCAACCTCATCGAGCCCGGCCGAGAGCTGCTCCATCGACGAGTTTCTGCGCGAGTCACAGATATAGCCAAGAAGCGTGCGGGCATCCTCGGTCCTTCCGCCCTGAAGAAGCCTCTGAATCTGCCGATCGACGGTCTCAAGCTGGTTGAGCATCTTCATGAGCGACGACCAGTGGTCGTCGCTGAACACTGCGACGTACTCGTTCGAGTGCTGGTCGAGGGTTGTTGCCTGCTCCCGGAAGCCAACTACCCGGTCGTGAAACCACGCGGCCCTTTGAGTCAGGGCCCTATCAGTGCGGTGTCGGGTGAGCGCCGGCCACAGCATACGGAAAACTAGCAGGGTTGCCATGCCGGCCACGAAGGCCAACGCGATGGGGATCCAGGGCGTGCTGAGAATCTGCATGGAGAAAGTCTCGGAGATTTGCCCGGACTGCTTAACAGTTGGGACTCTTTTTCGGGCGCAAGCGCGATTCTTAACTTGGAAGGAGCCAAAAATAAGCTGTTTTGCCCAGTATAGTGGTGGTTTTTCTCATTCGCAGAGAAGCACCAAAGCACCCCTAGGCGGCACGCACAAGCTGCTCAAGAACCGGTGCCATCAGAGCCTGCAGGGCTTTTTTCGCGTCGCCGGCTCCGGCATGGAAGCGCAAGCGGTGCAGCAGCACGAACGGCGCTATGTAGTTGAGATCATCCTCGGTGGCAAATTCGCGCCCCTGAACAAGCGCCCACGCCCGAACCGCGCTCTGCAGCATGAGTGCCGCACGGGTCGATGCCCCAAACTGAATCATCGGGTTGTTGCGGGTCGACTGCGCGATGCCGACGATTGCTTCGCGAAGAGCGGGCTTCACGTATATGTGCTCGCACACCACGCGCGCATCGAGCACATCGCTCCTTGAGCAAACGGGATCGATAGAGACCGAGCCGGTGCGGATGGCGGCATGCGATTCAAGGATCTGGCTCTCAGTCGCCGCGTCGACGTATGACATCGGGAGCTTAAAGAGGAAGCGGTCGAGCTGCACCTGTGGCAGCGGGTACGTTCCCGCAATATCGAGGGGATTCTGGGTGCCGAGCACGAAGAAGAGCTGGTCGAGCGGGCGGGTGACATTGTCCATCGTCACCTGCTTCTCAGCCATGCACTCAAGGAAGGCGGCCTGCACCTTGGGGCCGGTTCGGTTAATCTCGTCAGCAAGAACGATGTGCGCAAAAACGGGGCCGTGCATGAAATGGAACTGGCCGGTCTTGGGGTCGAACACATTCACGCCAAGCACGTCCCCGGGAAGCATGTCTGGCGTGAATTGTATGCGGCGGAACGGTAGTATCGGATCGGTTGCCTGCGAGGGATGCCGCGAACTGCCAGCATGGTCATCGGAGATGAGCCGCCCGAGCGTCTTGGAGAGAGTTGTCTTTCCGGAGCCCGGGTAGTCCTCAAGCAGCACATGCCCGTCGGCAACAAGCGCCGCAACGACGAGGCGGACTGTGTCGCTGCGCCCCTTGATCACCTGCTCAAGCGATGAGCAGAGGTTCCTTACTGTTGTCTGGGCCGCAAAATGTTGTTCAGCTGTTACTGCCATTTCGTATCTCCTCCCTGAACAGGGCATCCGATAGTTTATTCACAAGTTCGCCCGGATCAACACCCCTAACCGTACGGTTAAAGCTTGTGTTTCCGGGGCATGAGAACGATATGCTCGTGGCGCCGTTGGGCTCCGTGGCGGCGGCTGCCTGCACGATGCACAGCGAGCCAGAGCTGCCGCCATCGAGGAATGGACCGTCCTCGAGCAGCCCAGGGAGTGAATCCGGTAGGCCCCGCCGCTCGATTTGGATGGGGAGCTTGAGGCCGCGGTTCCTGAGCTCGGCCGGCGCGATATAAAAGATGCGGTAGGCGAGGTCGCGGTAGCGGTCACTTAACGGCTTGAGGCTCTCCATGCGCAGCGCCATCGCCTGAATCTGCAGCAGGTCCTCGAAGCGCGGGCGCGCCTGCTCGATAACCTCGTCAAGCATCTTGCCGGACCCGGAACGGCTGAAGAGGCTGCGATTGGCCTGCGCCGAGTAGGCTTTGTAAAAGAGCTGTGCCCGGGGTCGGGAGTCCACCGCAAGCTGCCGTGCCAGCCGGGCGCTTAGGCCTGTTGAGGAGAAGCCGGATAGGACATCCCCGAGCGTTGGGTACTCAAGCAGGCTGTCGGTGTTGCGGATGGTGAGATCCTCGATGTCCTTAAGGTCCTCGACGAGCATCTGCCGAGCTCGCCGCATGAGCCACCACGCCCGCAGCGAGTTTGAGGTGATCGTCTCCTTTGCGGCGACCCACTCACCCCATGTCGCCGCGATGGTGGAGCGCAGTATATTGTTTTGCGCTCGCAGCGCCTGGGCGAGCGAGATAGTCGCGCCCACGAGCATGTCATCCTGGTTCGTTCCTATCTTTCCAAACCACTGGGTTCCCTCAAGCGATGCCTCAAGGCGCTTGATCGCGCGATCGACGTTGCCTGTGTGGAGGTCAATCCGGCCGCGCGCAAGGTTCTCAAGCGCCATGTGCTCCTCGTTGTTCCTGAGCGGGAACTGGGCGATACACTTGTCAAAGTTGTCCATGATCGAGATGGCAGCCTCGTACTTGACCTGCTCAACGTAGAGCAGCGTGAGATTGAGGCTTGGGAGGATGTGCTCACAACCGTCCCGAAACGACGTGGCGCGCAAGAATGTGGACTCCGCTTTCTCGTCCTCAAAAAGCTCCTTGTAGACCTCTCCTGAGTTGTTCAGCGGAGTTCCTGGCTGCCCCTCAGATCCCAGCGTCAGCTCGTACGCGATTGCCTGGCGAAAAACTTCGAGCGACTCCTGCGGCTGGTCGTTCATCGACAGGAGAATGCCGAGCATGTTGAGGGTTCGGGCGCCGTCAGGCCCAGCCAGCACCCCGAGGCGGGCAACCTTTATAGCCTCCTGAATGTTGCCGAGCTTCATGAGCACCCATGCGCGCGAGCCAGGATACCAGTCGTCGTGGTAGCCGAGCTGGGCGTAGCGGTCGAGTATTTCAAGAGCCCCTTCGTAGTTGTCGAGGTTGAGGCGGGCCTGGGCGAGGTAATAGAGGAGGTTTGAGTGCTCCTTGCGGATGAGTCTCTCTCTGTAGGGGGGCGGGCCGTAGTCCTTTTCAAACAGCTCCTCCGCCCGCTTGATGTACTTCAGGGCGAGGCGATAGTGGCCGACGTGGATGAGGTAGTAGCCGGCGAGGAGGTTGTAGGTGCGGTAGTTGTCAGGGTCCTTCTTGAGGGCCTTGAGGAGCTTTGTGCGCGCGTCCAGGGGGCGGTCGAGCTGGAGCAGCAGCACTCCGTCGCGCAGTAATTCCTCAGCCGACTTCTCGTCGTCCTTATCCGAGGAGATGATTTCTTCCGAGCCGATGAGATCGAAGGGGTCGAGCGGATCGTAGATCGGCTCATCAGATCCCTCAAGCGGCAGATCCTGGGCGCGGCTTGCAGTTGGACACAGGCTGATGAGAGCCAACACAGCGATTGTGCACGCAAGCTTGAAAGGCCGCCTTACCATCCGCCACCTCGCAGCAACGATGCTACCGAAGCAGGGTTGAGCGCCGCGAGACAGCGCTTCCATCTCGGGAGCGAAGAGAGAGGACTCGAAACCTCGCGCATAATCGCCGCGACGCGCTCCGCAGATATAGAGGGCGTAGGGCCGTACGCCTCGCGCACCACCGCAGTGGCCAGCGGGCGGAGGTTAGCGATGGTTACGCGCTGCGCAAACTCAAGCCTCGTCTCACCCTCAGTGCGGCTGATACCCGCATCGTAGAGGGCTGAGGCGACCGCGACGTACCCAAGGCGAAGCTTGCGCTGAGGCGATGGCACCAGCCGCCACCCGAAGCGCAGCAGGAGCTTTGTGATCACCAGGAGCGCGGCCACGGCGTAGAGAACTGGCAAGAGCGAGCGTGGGTCAGGAATCCATGCTGCTCCCTCCTCTTCGATCCCCTTCTCGTCCTTTGTCAGCCGCGGCGGAAGGATCTCCTCGCCAGGCAGGAGGATGCCCATGAGCTCCTCAAGGAGTTTCGCATCGACCTGTGTCTCCGCGTGGCTTTCAACCTGCTGTGGCTGTACGTCGAAGGGGACCCACCCAACGCCGGCGACGTACACCTCGCCCCACGCGTGCCGGTCGCTCATGCGAAGAAGGATGTGACCATCCTTCGCCTGGCTGAGGTCTGTCAGATATCCGGTTCCAACCCGTGCCGGGATCCCAAGGGCCCGCAGCATGTACACAATCGCGTGCGCGAAGTGCACGCAGTAGCCGCGATGATCGCCGAACAGGAAGGGGGCGACGGGATCCTCGCCCTCCTTAACCTCGTGGCGGGGAGTGAGGGTATAGATAGAGGACGCCGAGAGGTAGTCCGCAAGCGCCCGCGCCTTCTTCACTGGCTCCTGAATGCCGGCGGTGATCTTTTCAGCCGTCTCCTTGTAGCGCTTGTCTGGGTGCTGCTCCAGGTAGTGCTGCCGCACCTCGGCAGTCCAGCGCGGATCGCCTACCGCATCCAGCTCCAGTCCTGACAGCTCATACGCTGGTGCGACTGAGTAGGCGCGGTACGATCCCTTAAAGCGCGTGGGCTGAGGGTTCTTGAGCTGCACGATAGAGGCCGGGTAGTCGACGGCAAAGGCATTATCGTGATCGGCGAGGAGGTACACTGACTGAACGAGCGGTGTGCGCTGCGACAGCTCCGCATCCTCCTTGCCTGTGAAGGCCTCGTTTGGGCGAATGACTGGTATGTCGGTGTCGAACGCGCGGCCAGCGAACACCATCTCCTTGCCGTTAAACGACGACAGCGCCGTTTCCCGCATGTACATCATCGGGCTAAACGGGTTGTTTGAGTAATCGCCCTCAAGCCGCACGAGGGCAGCAGGTTGGTTGGAGCTGCCCAGCGCCGACTGAAAGCTCAAGGGGCTTGCGCCATCCTTCGAGCCCATGCCAACGCCGTTGGCAGTTCTGGCAAGCATGATGGCGCTGAAATGGCTGTAGAGGAGGCGCTGAATGCCAAACACCACCAGCACGAGGATGGCGGCCGAGCAGGCACCGAGAAAGATCTGCCGCTTGCCGGGCGCGCGGCGGACAGGCACGGCGTCCGCCTGCGGGCGTGTCGCCAGCGACGCGAGGTAGAGATAGGCAAGCACGCTTACGATCAGGAGGGACCCAACGATCACGAGCATGGCGAGCGGATCGACGCCGAGCCGCCAGGCAATCGAGTTGAGGATCTTGGGGCGGTCCAGGTGAAACTCCCGGTGCGCAGAGAAGAGCGCAATTGAGGCGAGGAGCGACATGATAGCCTCAAGGGTTACGGCGATGCGCACGCGCCAAAAGACCCACGTGGCCGCCGCTGCGATGGCCAGCGCGATGCCGCACGTGGTGGTGTGCATTCCAATCGCCTCAGCCCTTAGTGACCCAAGCCCAACGAGACCTGCGAGCCAGTTAAGCATCCCTATTGCCAACCCTGGCGCAGTCGAGAGGGCGAGAGCGGCTACCACGAAACCGAGGCTGGTTGAGCGTGAGCGGGCGAGCCACGACGCCCCGATAATGCCGACGATAGCCGCAACCGACACGGCAGACTGGGAGGTTCCGAGTGGTAGAAGGGCGTTGATGATGGCGATCGCCAAGACGGCTCCGGTACACCGGAATGCGATGACGGCCCAGTAAAGCCGCCGAGAGGGTGATGCCTGATCCTGATGGACGGCGCGTGTCATACAAACACCTCCCACTGCTTTGCGAGGCAGTCCGAGAGAAATCGCTGATACGTTGCAGCAGGCACCGCAGCCAGGGGCTCGTCACCCTCTGAGCGCAAGAGCGGAAGGATTCGCTGGGCGAGAGTTTGCCGCTGAGCTCCCACGAGCCGTGCAGGCTCGGTGAGGCAAAAGATCGGATCGATGCCCTGGCCCGCCAGCCAGGTCGCGAGCGCGAGGATGATTTTGGCCTGCTGCGGGTCGGCGATGCGCGCGCCGGAGCAGAAGATGATCATCTTTCTCACGCGCACCTTAAGCGCTTGGCTCTCGCAGAAGTCGATCAGGGCTGTTGCATCCGAGCGAATCGTCTCGCCATCATGCGCTTCGGCACCCCACACGGAGTCGACAAGGAGCGTCGTGCAGCCATCGACACTCATTGCGGGAGGGCGACCGTCGCACCCCTCGCACCCCATGACGATGTCGAGCTTAAGCTCCGTCACCGCGCGGCTGTACGCCAGCGCTTGCGCGCACACAACATCATCGGCCGCCCGCGCGAGCACGAACATCACCACAAAACCTTCGGGTGTCATCGAGGCTTCGGGATGCCGGGAGAGCAGCTCGCCCCGCTTCGCAAACGCTTTCCACACGATCTTCTTCATGCCATCCGAGGGATGGTACGCCTTGATGTCGAAAGGATCCCCCTGGCGGTTGAGCGTGTCCGTCAGCATGTCTCCGGGACGCTGCGTTGAGCTGATGAGCGGAAGGCGCGTCTCCTCAACCACAGGCGGCGCAATCTCGATCGCAGTTGAGAGAGGCTGTAGCCACGAGAGCCTGCACAGTCCGGCTGCATCGCGCACCTCGCAACGCACTCCCGATACGCTCCAGCTTCCTCGGTGCGGTAGCGAGAGGTCGAGCGCGAGCCTGCGCTCATGGGGCTCGTGCCCGGTGACCCGCAGCGCGGCCTTTGGGAACTCTGGCAGTGGGCTCTCAAGGGTTATGTCGAGGCATGTCAGGGGCAGAAGCCGCAGTGGAGGGAGGATGATCGCCATGCGAGAAACCTCCCGGGCGGAAGCTCCGGAACTTGGAGAAATTACGGTGACCGTCACACGATTGCGAATTAACAGGCCCTGAAGGACGACGACGAGCAGCGCCAGCGCGATAACTCCTAGGAGCCCGTACGAGATCGATGCCGAGATGATGTCGCTCTTGCCTGACGCGGGCCAGGAGAGGAGGTAGGCCACATACAGCAGCACCACCACGCCCCGCATCGAAAGGGGGCCGAGCCCCGACCACGAAAAGCGCCCAACTCTGTGGACAACTCCCCAGTCAGCTCTCAAGAAGGTCTCGATCTCTTGCCTCATGTGTTAATAAGATTAGTGCCTTGCGTGAGTTTTCCACAGATTTGGCCGGGCTGTGGAAAAGTGTGGAAAGATGAGCGTAGCTGCACTTTTTCGCAAGCTGTATTAGCGTGCGGAGCTGTCAATTGTGCAGGCGCCCTCGGTTCCGAGGTCACATTAACGCACGGAAACGGCTTGGGAAATAGACTCAGACGACTCTCATCAGGACGACAAGCAAGCATGAAAGATTCGAGCACAGAGGGTTTGGATAGAGGCTTAAAGCCGTCTTCTGCCGAGCTCCAGGTGCAGCGCCTGCCCGATGAGCATTATCGAGCCCTCGAAGCGCAGGTGCGGGGAGACAACCGCATGATCTTCCTCAACCCGGTCCGCAAAAGCCCCTTAGTCGGCACTCCCCGCCGCACCCCATTCGGAATGCTAGCCCCCGCCCTCATGGAGCTCTTCGGGCTTCAGCTCCAGCTGTTTGAGGCATTCGTGCGGGAGCTGCGGCCGCGGTGCAGCGGGTGCGGGCAGGTTCTTGAGCGCCCCGCGTCGCTGGGCGCCATGCGGCTGCCCGCAGATGGGTTTCTTGCTGCTGTGCTCGCTGATGATCGCACCGACATTCCCATCCTTGAGCGATGCGAAATGCTCGGCGCTGAGCGGGTTCTGGTGGATGGGGCAATCGTGAGGGCTGAAGATGCGCCGCACGGCCGCGGAGAGCCGGTGCTCGTCCTTATGTCTGCTTCTCACGCTGACGAGTTTAGGCGCGAGGCCCAGGCATGGCTTGAGCGTGGCAGCGATCTGCTCCGGATTCTTCACTTAGCTGAACGGGCGGCTAAGCCGACCGAGATTGGGGAAGCATCCGCGAGCTGCCGTTGTGACGGGTGCGGCTGCGCCGTTCCGGTTCCGGCGAAAGCTGACTTCGCCGCATGCGAGCCGTGTGAGCGCTGTAAGGGCAGGGGGTGGCTAGAGCTTGAGGCTTCCCGGTTGACTGCGTGCGAGGCGTGCGCGGGCTTTGGGTCGACTGATCGCGCATCGCGCCATGATTGGCGGGGAATCGAGTGGAGGCATGTAGCAGCGATCCCTTTTGGCCGGGCATGCGAAGCTTTTGGGGATGCTTTTTCGGCGCTTGGAGCGGTGTGTGAGCGCGGCTTCGGCGGCTATCCGATCGGGATGCCAACCGGGATGCTTTCAGAGGGAGAACGCGCGAGGGTGGCTCTGCTCAATGCGGAGCTTTCGCAGCTCAGGGAGGCCTCGTTCGTCGCTGACGGTGCGGCGCTGTGGAGTGAGCCGCCGGCCTCGAACACGCCGACTTTGGCCGTGTTCGTTCCAGAGCCGCTGCAGGACCCGCGCCCCTTTAAGCGCCCAAGCGGGCAGGGCGAGCGCTTCACAGTTCGAGACGTGCAGCAGGGCCCCCTTGAGGCGTCCGAAATCGGCGCAGAGCTAGGCGGAGCGATTGCTGTCCAAGGGGCGCAAGATCTTGAGGGGCACCTTGTGCTTGAGGAGATTGCTCGGACCTTTGCGAAGCGCCGCAAGCTCGCCCATCGCTGCTCATTCGGGACCCTCAAGAGCTGCCACTACATCAACCCGCTCGCTGCGCTGCCAGAGCTTGTCGGAGATGTGATCGGGATAGCGCAGCTCATCAGCGAGGACTTTGCCCGAACGCGCATTGC
This sequence comes from Deltaproteobacteria bacterium, assembly GCA_947467385.1. GTDB lineage: Bacteria > Bdellovibrionota_C > UBA2361 > UBA2361 > OMII01 > OMII01. The sequence goes on from CANIHJ010000003.1 coordinate 35,508, forward strand.
GCGTGAGCGGGGGCTTGAGGCACGAGACTTTAGCCTCGCCACAAGCCGGTATCGGTGCGCTGAGTGCGCAGACGATCCGCAGCGCGAACTGGCCTGCCCAGAGTGTGGCGGGTGGCTCGTTGACCCGTCCGTTGGATCTGTTGCCTTTGGGGGTGTCGCGTTTGGCGAGGCGCTACGCATGCCGCTCAGCGAGCTGGGGAAGCTCCTGTGGAGATCGGATTTAGTGCAAGCGGTCCTTAGCGCGCTCCCGGATGACACGGCGCAAGCGCTGAGCTTAGCGAGCCGATCGGAATCGCTGTCTGCTGAAGAGCTTAGGGCGACGTATCTCCGTGCGCAGCTGGCCGGCGTTCTTGCTGGCCTCAGCCGGCCTAAAGCCGTGAACTCCGGCGCAACAGGAATGGTCCTTGTGCATGCGCCCTGCTGCATCGGAGCGGGACACCAGCGAGCAGTATGGGATGCCTTGTGCTCCCTGAATGATCGAGGCGCTACGGTAGTTTGCGCCGACGTCCCCAAGGCTCTCGAATATTGCTTCGGCTCTGTGGTACGTTTGCGCGTCCCGAGGGAGGGTGATCTGTCACGGATAGCCAGCCCCCTGTATGACGTGCGGCTTACTCGGCCCCTAACGATTGAAGTGGTGAAAGCATGATCGGAATACGACTGTCAGACAAGCGGGTCTCGCGCGAAGAGGTCAAGGATCTCTTGTACCGGCGTCGCTACCTCGTGCCGAACGCTGTGACCGTCGGCAATATGTTCTGCGGATTTCTCGCCATCATGTACGCGTCGACCGGCCGCTACGAGAAGGCCGTCATCGCTATCCTCATCGCTATCCTGCTCGACGGACTTGATGGTCGTGTCGCCCGCAGGCTCAACGCAACATCGAAGTTCGGGATTGAGTTCGACTCGCTCTCTGACCTGGTTTCGTTCGGCGTGGCACCTGCGGTCATGGCATACCATTGGGCCTTTCACACGCTAGCCGACGAGTTCGGCGTGGCTATCACGTTCTTTTATGCGCTGTGCGCGGCGAGCCGGCTGGCGCGCTTCAACATCTCGGCCGAGAACCTCAAGAATTTTACGGGCCTCCCCACGCCGGGCGCAGCGGCGTTCGTTGTGTCGGTTATCTACAGCGCTCCCTACCAGATCGACTCGTATCTGCGGGTGGGAACCGGCGTTGTGCTCATGCTGTCCGTCGGCTACCTCATGGTTTCGACCATCGAGTTCTTCAGCATTAAGCAGTTCAAGCTCTCCGGTGTTAAGGCGCGTTGGCAGATCCTCTTAGGCCTCCTGATCGTCCTCACATGGTACAAGGGTTCGCTGGGGCTGCTCGTTCTTACGGGCACGTACGCCGCAAGCGGTCCCTTTATGAAGGTGCGCACAAGCCTGCCGAAGTGGCTCGGCGGAACCCGGGCGGCGCCGCCGACCGTCCCGCAGGATAATGTCGTTTCAATCGCCAAGGAACAGTAGGTCCCTCTTAGGAGGTGGCATCACTATAGTTCATCCGGAGGTGTGCGTGGCGAGTGTGCCACTACGCAGCTGTCGGCTTGACCGTGTAGATGTTTATGGGGAGGAGGTTAAGCCACACGCGCTCACGCGCGAGGTAGTTAATCGAGCCAGACTGCTTAAGGTAGTCATTCACCTTCTGGATTCGCTCGGCCCGATCCGCAGGCGCAAGCGCGCCGTTAAACGTCCTCATGCCGATATACTCGTAGTACGTCATGAGGGTGTCAGGAGTGCTTATCTCCCTCAGGCGATCGAATATCGCCTTCACGGTCTCAAGGTCGAAGTTAACGAAGGGCAGGGCGCATACGATGATGTCGTAGGTCGTGTCCCTCGGAAGGTCCTGCGCCGCTCCTTCAAAAAAGAATACGCGCTCCCTGTTGCGCCGATAGTGAGGGTCGCCATTGAGCTTTTCCTTGAGCGCCTTCATGAATCGGGGATTGATCTCGCAGATGGTGAGCTTGTCTCCGTCACGCACCTCCCTCAGCATAGGCAACGTGACCGAGCCGGTTCCGGGGCCCAATTCGAGGATGTTTCTCGGGGGCCTGTTCGGCTCCGTGAGAGGGGTGATTAGGGCCTGGGCCGCCCAGCGTGACGTAGGAAAGCAGGCACCGGTCGTCTTGAACTCCAGCAAGAACTCACGCAGGAAGACGAGATTCTCTTTAATCATATCGACGACTTTGTCCCTGTACCCGTGCTCGCCCAGAAGGCTGCTCATGACCGCCTCCGTTGTGTCGCTGTGGGAACAACAAAGGCGTTATGGTGGCCTGCCCCTTGGGCGTGACCGGAGCCGTGTGGGCAACACTCGCGGCTTTCGGTGCCGGACTCTGCAAAGCTCCATAATGTAATGATATGGCGTGCTTCGGTCCAGACTCCACGAGCGTGATTTTTTGCCCATCTCGGCTGAGGCACAAACACGGGACTTCTTTCGCAACCGGTCGCAGTAGTAGTATCAACTCCGCTGGGAACGTGCATGTGACACATCAGGTATTTGCACTTTTGCTCATTCGAAGGAAACGGTCGGCATAAGGTGCTCCGGACTTCATAAACGGGCGCTAAAATCATGCAGGAAAAGTAGACACTTAGCTCGCGCATCGGGCACTTACGGCCTAAGTTAGAGGAGAGAGGGATATGACCGGTCAGGATATGTGGAAGCGCTTCAAGGAGCGATACCTCTACGACGCAGCAACTGGTTTTGCCCTCGACACAAGTCGGCTCAACTATGATGGCTCGTACTTGGACAAGATGGAGCCCAGGATCCAAGCAGCGTTTGATTCAATGTCCCGTCTTGAGGCGGGGGACATCGCAAACCCAGACGAGAAGCGCATGGTCGGCCACTACTGGCTGCGCGCTCCGGATCTCGCCCCGACGAAGGAGATATCGCAAGCGATCACGGGCACGCTGGCCAAGATCGAGGATTTCGCCGCAAAGGTGCACTCAGGGGCGATCGGCCCTCGGCCCGGCGCGCGGTTCACGCACATTCTCCTGGTCGGCATCGGCGGCTCCGCCCTTGGTCCACAGTTCGCCAACCAGGCGCTTCGCACCCCGAGCGATCCGATGGGCATATCATTCTTCGACAACACAGACCCCGATGGGATGGCGCAAACCGTCCTGTCGCTGCCGCGGCTAGACGAGACCCTTGTCATCGTCATCTCGAAGTCCGGCGGAACGAAGGAAACTCGTAACGGCCAGCTTGTGGCCAAGGCCGCCTTCGTCGATGCGGGGCTCGACTTCCGCAAGCACTTCGTCGCCGTGACGGGCGAGGGGAGTGAGCTGGACAAGATGGCGGTGAGCGAGCGGTGGCTTGAGCGCTTTCCGATGTGGGATTGGGTCGGGGGCCGGACGAGCGAGTTCAGCGCTGTTGGCCTGCTCGCACTTGCACTTCAGGGCATAAACATCAGGCTGATCCTGAAGGGCGCTGCGGCGATGGATGCTCTCACGCGCGAGCGAGTGACGTCCCGCAATCCGGCCGCGCTCATGGCGCTTGGCTGGTACCACTGTGGCTGCGGCAAGGGGATGAAGGATATGGTCGTGCTGCCGTACAAGGACAGGCTTGAGCTCTTTAGCCGCTACCTGCAGCAGCTCGTCATGGAGAGCCTGGGCAAGGAGCTCGACCTGGCCGGCAACACCGTCAACCAGGGGATCGCGGTGTACGGCAACAAGGGCTCGACCGATCAGCACGCGTACGTGCAGCAGCTCCGCGAGGGGCTCAACAATTTCTTCGTCGTGTTCATCGAGGTGCTCAAGGACCGCTCGGAGCGCACAACCGAACAGCCAAAGCTCAAGGGATTCTCTCCAGAGGCCATGCTTGTTGAGCCCGGTATCACGAGCGGTGATTACCTGACAGGCTTCTACCTCGGTACGCGCGCCGCGCTGTACGAGAAGAACCGCGAGAGCATGACAGTAACGATCCCAGAGGTGAGTGAGTTTAGCGTCGGGATGCTTATCGCGCTCTTCGAGCGCGCTGTCGGGCTTTACGCCTCGCTGATCAACGTCAACGCCTATCACCAGCCGGGCGTTGAGGCGGGCAAAAAGGCAGCTGCCGCGGTGCTCCAGCTCCAGTCGCGGGCGGAGGAGTTCCTCCGCAAGGCGGGCAAGCCTGTGTCGGTTGAGGAGATCGCCGCCGGAATCGGGGACGCCGGCTCAGCGGAGGCTATCTTCAAGATACTCCGGCACCTGTTGGCGAACCGCCGCGTGCGAGCGCAGGAGGCGGCCAATCCGCTTGAGGCGCTTTACGCACCCGTTGAGGGCTCAAGCGCCAGATGAGTCTCGAGCTTTTTACCGGCATGGCGCACTCCTGGGGACTCGTCGTAGTGATCCTCGTCATGGTGGCGCTCTTTGTGACCGAGCGACTGCCGGTCGACGTGACCGCCATGGCCGTGCTCGTGGTGCTTCTCATCGGCAAGTACGTGACGACAGAAGAGGCCTTCAGCGGATTCTCGTCCCCCGTCGTTATCGTCATGGTTTCGACCCTTTTTGTCGCTGGAGCGCTGCGCGTCACAGGCGTTGCAGACTCGACGGCAAAGTGGATTCGCCACTATGCCGGTACGAATGAGCAGGTTGCGATCGGCATCGTTATGCTGATTGCGGGCGGCCTCTCAGCGTTTATGAATAACGTCTCTGCGGCGGCGCTTCTCATGCCCTCAGTCGCCATGCTTTCGCACGACAGCGATATTCCGCCATCGCGCCTCTTCATCCCGCTTGCATTCGCGGTCACGTTGGGCGGAATGCTTACGCTTATAGGTACGCCTCCGAATATATTGGCAGCCGATATGCTTGCGCATGAGAACCTTGCGCCGCTCTCGTTCTTTCACTTCTTCCCCTACGGAATCGTAGCGCTCCTGTGCGGCACGGCGTTCATGATGCTGTACGGATGGAAGCTGCTGCCTGTGCGCAAGACACACGGCGTCACGCGCCGGATTACGGACCTGAGAGTGCTCTACCGGCTGCAGGACCGGATTTTCTCGGTGCGAGTGCCGGAAGGCTCGCCCGTGATTAACCAATCCCTCTCTGATCTCAGGTTCGGCTCGCTCATCGCGGGCGTCGTCGTCACGATTATCAGGACCGGCAAGAAGCTCCTGTCGCCCAAGCCTGGCGAGAAGCTTCAGGAGCGCGATGTCCTCCTCGTGAGGGGCAATCCCGAGACCTTCGCTGAGCTGCAGGCTCTCCAAGGCCTCGGGCTTAGCCCGCTGCCTGAGGGGGTGCTCACCAAGGCGATCGAGGGCGCGGACATACTGCGCTTCTCGCTGCGGGAGGTGCACACCGAGAGCCGAGTTATTCTGCTGCGCGAGCTGCTCAAGACGACCGGTGTTGTTCCCCTCGCGGTGGAGCGCGCGACGCGCGAGCACCCGTGGGAGTCGAGGCCCCCATCCTGGTTCCTGGACTCAAGCGTTCACGATGGGGACGTCATCATCGGATGCATCACGGGCCGGTTTCGGGAAGACTCTCCGACGGTCGACATGGACATGCTGGAGGTCGATCACCCCCAGGAGATGCTGAAGAGCGCCACCTTTATGCTGACCGTTGAGAAGGGGCTTTGGGTCGGTGCCCCGCTCCATCGGCTCGCGCACGAGACGAAGCTTCCCATCCTCGGGCGTGTCGGAGTCGACGGCTCGGTCGAATGGCTTGACGTGCCGTGCCTCCTCCCGTCGGGTGAGATGGGGCCGTCTCGCCTCTCCGCTGAGCACGTCCTGCATGAGGGTGAGAGCTTCATCGTGAGCGGCTCGCTTGAGGAGGCGCAGCGGAAGTCCGCTATTGGCACGCTCGCTTTTGAGGCTGAGGCAGCGTCATCAGAGATCGAGTCGCCGGACGTGGGGATTATCGAGCTCATCCTCACGCCACGCTCAGAGCTTATCGGAAAGACCATCGCAGACCTGCACTTTCGCGAAAAGTATGACGCCCAGGTGCTTGCCCTGTGGCGTGATGGCAAGCCGCTCCTCTCGCTCTCGTCGGCCTTGCCGCTCGTGTACGGAGATGCGCTCCTCGTGCAGGGCCCGCGCAGCTCGTTCTCGCTCATGGCAAAGGATCCCGACTTCCTCCTTCTCTCAGAGCATCGGACCACGCCGAAGCTTAGCCGTCAGTCCATTGTCTCTATTGTGGCCCTGCTGCTTCTCATCATCTTGCCCATCACGACAGGGCTGCCTGTGCATGAGGCCGCGTTCTTTTCGGCCTGCCTCGTCGTCTTTACTGGGGCCATCACTATGGAGCAGGCGTACCGGGAGATCGACTGGCGGGTCGTGTTCCTGCTCTCGCTCATGATCCCACTCGGGCACGCGGTTGATCGTCTTGCCGACTTCGAGCACATGTCGCGCGGGCTTGAGCAGCTGTCGCAGGCCGTGCATCCGGTGGTGCTGGCTGGCGTGCTGATGCTGTTGGGCAGTATTGTAAGCCAGGCTATCGACAGCTCGGTCTCAGTCATATTCCTTGGGCCGATAGCGCTCACGCTTGGCGCATTTCCCGGAGGCTCGCCGCAAGGGCTGCTGCTGGCGGTGACCCTGGGCAGTTCGCTTGCGTTTATGCTGCCCACAAGTTGCAGGTCGAACCTTCTTGTTTCGGGGGCAGGCGGATACCGGGCGCGAGACTTCATGCGGGTTGGAATTCCCATGACGTGCGTCGTGGGACTGGCTCTTCTGGGGGTCCTGTACCTCGTTAACTTTCAGGGAAAGTAGCCACAGGATGGGCCTTCTGGCGCCCCACAGTCGGGCCCGATAGGCCATTGGCGGGACGATTTGCATCCTGCCGCCATCGGCGCTACCATCGTTGCTCTACCCGCGTGCCCGTAGCTCAGTTTGGATAGAGCGCCAGCCTCCGAAGCTGGAGGTCGTAGGTTCGAACCCTATCGGGCACGCCATTTTCTCGGCCAATCGCATGAAGGTCTCCGAACTCGCAGCGGCGCTCCAAGAAAAACCAGATGCGCCAGTTAGTTTCATTCTTCCTGATGGAACTCCCATTCCTGCCCATTTCCATGTCACTGAGGTTGGGCACGTGCGCAAGGAGTTCTTTGACTGCGGCGGCGTGCGCCGCACCGATGAGTACTGCGCGCTTCAGTTGTGGGTGGCAAGCGATGTTGAGCACAAACTCACGGCTGGGAAGATTTCGTCTATCCTAAGGGTCACCGCAAGGGTGCTTCCCAACGACAGCCTCGACGTGCAGGTCGAGTACCAGCGCGACTCCCTCTCGGTGTACCGCATCGCGTCAGCGCAGAGGGTCTTTGGAAAGTTGGCCTTTCAGCTCGAAGCCAAGGGGACCGCGTGTCTCGCGCCGGATCAGTGCGGAGTGAGTGGCTGCTGATAGGGCGCGCCTGCCGCGTGAGCGCCCATATTTCCCCTGTTTTGGCCAGTTTTTGGCAGCAAGCCGGAAGGGATGCCCGCCGCATTCTGAATCCTTCGCGGATTTTCGACGGAGATCCGGGTTCAGCTGAGAATTCGGAAACGCTCGTGAAGCCTTGAAAGAAGTTCGCTGAAGAAG
>CANIHJ010000004.1 GCA_947467385.1 Deltaproteobacteria bacterium
ACAGCGAAACACGCGATGCTTCTTTAGTCGGCCCTATCGGTTACACTGTGGGAACGTGTGAGTATTTTGCCGTGTCAAAACATGGGCGGTAAGCTCAATGGGGCTCGTGTATCTCCGACACAAGTAGATTCTTTACCAGATCAAATAAAGCAGTTTGTGCCGGATGTGCTCAGCTGAGTCGAAACCCCTATCTGAAACCCCTGTCAGTCATGACTTTCCCCCTTTTTCGGCCTGCCTACTCTTCGGAGGTTGGGCCCGAACCCCTGATTGGTGCCCGGGAAATCAGCTAAAAAGTCGGGAAGTCATGACTGACACTGAGGTATCCCAGCAACTATTCTTGGCGCAATCGCACTTCACAATCAAAAAATTGAGTGCCAGGCGTCCGCCATGTCGACATCGTCCTCTTGACCATCTCGAACTTCAATGAAATTTTCTGCGCCAGGCATGTATACATTTAACTTCCCCACCTGCCGCCGCATTCGATTGCTGACGCCGATATCAGCGGTATTTGAGGCGGAGAAAATCGAATTGCCATACATGACGAACGGATATTTCAAAGTTCCGCCGCCGCCGAAGTTCATGCCCTGAAGTTGGGTGTAAATCCTATTGTCGCTGAAGGTGCCCCCCATCGTTCTCCACCTTGCCCAATCGGTCGGGGGAAAAAACCAAGGAAAGATGCCGATCTGAACACAGATCTCCACTCTGGAGTTGCAATTAAACATGTTGTTGCTGATGTTAAATCCGCGGAAGTCCGCCCATTCTGCCTTCCCTGGCGAAGTCCGAAGGCTCCAGTTGGTCAACATGAAACCTGCAAAAGAATGCCGACTCAAGTGCCTGATTATATTTCCGCTGAAGGTCGAATTTGTCGCCCCGCCTATCACAACATCGACATCCGTGGAATCCTGAAACAGGTTGGCGGTGATCGTAGCACCCGAAACTTTGCCGATGGTCAGTCCGTCACTCCAGATTGTCCTTCCAGGAAAGCCCAATCCATTATGTGCGATGTAGTTTTTCGTAATAACCGAACCAACGCCGGTCTTGGCAACAGCCCAGCCGACCGCGGTTCCGCAAAGTGCATTTACTGAGGCAGAGTAACGCATTGTATTGTTAGCGCCGCCTGCTTCCATCACATTTCTACCATATCCCTTTGATCCGCAATTTTCGGTGATGGCTTCATTTCTACTTCGAGCCTCCAAAGCGCCGTCCAATGCGATATGGTCGACGGTAATACGATTCACGGGCCGTGAATTTTTTCCAATTAAGAGCAGCGCCTTTTCGGCAAAGTCGTCAGCGGCGCGGAGAACCGCACATGGTTTTGATGTCGGATCCTTCATGCAAGTCGTTGTATCTTCGGAAAGGTTCTGCGTAGACAACGTGATGCCGTCGTACAGAATCTGGATAGTCGAACGAATCAGGTAAACACCGGGAGGTAGTGCCAACTCCGTGTTGGCTGCGTTCAAGCAGGAGTTGATGCCTGGTGCGGCATCGCATCCGCCACCGGTATCGACAACGGTTCCGTTACAAATGGTAGCCATTGGACCTATGCATCCGGGTGGAACTGGCAGCTGCGGAGTATTGACAATGGAATCGCTATTGCCGTCTGCTGGTTGAGCACTACCGCTGGGTAATTCGCCTTGCGCGCAGTTGGGTAGGAATGGAATCAGCAGGATTGCATAGAAGCCCAGCAATCGGATCAGATGTGATAAAATAGATTCAGGAAGCTTTACCATACGGTAAGGGGTCGGTAAAAACCCCTTAACTCTTAACCAAATGGACTCGATCGATAATTTATATTGCTAAGAAGATCGATCGCTTTTTCGCGAGTATCTCCTAAGTACCGAATCTCAGGTTCTTAGCTGAAAGACGCCCCCCGGCGCGTTGTCAGGTTTGCCTAAAATGAGGGAGCAGATGGGTAGTTTGTGCTGCACCATTGGGCTTACAGGGGTCTAATCGAAACCCCTGTCAATCGAAACCCCTGTCAGTCATGACTTTCCCGCTTTTTCGGCCTGCTTACCTTCGGAGGTTGGGCCGGAACCCCTGATTGGTGCCCGGGAAATCCGCTAAAAAGTCGGAAAGTCATGACTGACACGAGTTTCCCTAGTTAGCCATCTCAATTCCGTGCTTGCTCTTGAGGCTCTCAACGAGACCGCCTAATGCGGCGTCGACCTCTTCGCTCTTGAGCGTCCGGTCGTTGCGCTGGAAGGTGATGCGGTATGTCACTCGCCGATAGTCCTCTTCCGCTTTTTTGAAGTCATCAACGATTACCGCGTTTACAAGGGAATCGAGCGCGGCTTCCTGAACAAACCGCAGCACCCGGCCGGCTTGCTCTCTCGGGCTGAGCCGCAGCGTCATGTCCCTCCACACAGCTGGATAGTCGCTGACAGCAGGCGCCGGGACCCCGATCATGAGCTTCGCGAGGAGCCGCAGATCGAGCTCGCAGTAGAAGATCTCATCCCGTGTTTCGCACGCCTCACGGATGACCGGGTGAACAGCTCCCATGACGCCTACAACGTGCCTGCCGCACTTCACGGAACCCTGAATGCCCGGATGAAGGAGGGGCGAGTCTCCCTTGCCGACCGAGAACCTGCAGCCTAGCCCCTTAATGAGTCCAGCAATGGCGCCCTTGAAGAGCCGCGCATGGTCAGCGGTGCCTTCCGGCTTGCGCCACTCGCCCTCATACCATCTGCCCGCCGAAGCGATGGCAAGAATGTCGTGCTCGTAGTCGTACTCCAGCTCCTCCCGCTCGCGCGGCTCATCTGACGGCAGCTCCGCAGGGCGGCTAAAAATGCGGCACAGCTCGTACACCTTCGCAGCTCCCACGCCACGCTTTAGATTTGCGGCAAGGAGCTTCGTCATGTGCACCACGTTGGTGGCCTTCATGTGCGAGTTCTTCGCCTCAAGCGAGTTCTTGAGCGTCAGGTGCTGGGTCCCGATGCCTGGAGAAAGCTGCTCAAGGACCGCCACGTCGGCAGCCGAGTAAAAGCCCGATGAGATCACCTCGACAAACCCACTACCAAGGAGCGCCGGCCGGATGTTTTGGGCAACGCGCTCAAATGCCGTCAGGGGCGGCGCCTCGTAATCAAGCGCGGGAAGCTCGGCCTTGACCCGGTTGAGGCTGACGGAACGAGCAATATCCTCGTAGACGTCGTCGGCATTGCGCACATCCCACAGCCGCCATGAAGGCACGGAGAGAGCGAGCTCTCTGTCCTTGCCGGAGGCCGGCGCGCTGTCGACGACGTAGCCCAGATTCTTGAAGCGGGTTATGACCTCCACCTCCTCCAGTCGCGGAAGATTGAGCTGCCTCTTAAGGCTACTGAGGAGAACCGTGACCTTTCTCTTCTCGGTCGGCGCCGACTCGGCATACGTGACGCCGATGACATGCGCGCTCTCTGTGTCCTTGGCCGTGCCGGCAGATCCCCCCGCCAGGTACGCCACACGCTTGAGAGCAGGGGTCATCCCTTCGTAGTCGCAGCCGCGCTCAAATGCATAGGATGAGTCAGTGGACACGCCCATCGCTCGGGCGGTGATTCGGACACTCACCGGATCGAACACGGCGGTCTCAATGAGCACCTTTCGTGTCTCGCCTGTCACCATGGAATTCAAGCAGCCTATGACGCCCGCAACAGCGACGATCTTCTTGCGGTCCTTGATGAGAACGGAACCTACTGGCACCGTGTAGCGCTTGCCGTCAAGGGCATCGATCTCCTCGGGCTTTGTCGACAGCTCAACGATAATTTCGCCCTCAATCTTGTCAGCATCAAAGGCGTGCATCGGCTGGCCCATCTCCAACTGTACGTAGTTAAGGATGCTCACGATGGGGTGAAGCTTCTCTGGATCTTCGACAAATGACGCAACGTCGTTGCGCAGGGCCATGCCAGCCGGCACGCTCATGTCCATGAGCGCATACTTGAAGCACTTGTCCGTTGCGCGGCGCACCGGCACAGAGGCTTTTCGGTCGCTTAGCTGGTTGGCCAGCGTGGGTATCTTGACCTGCGCTAGCGTGCGGGCCGATATCTCTCGGGCGACGCCAACGTGGCTTAGGTGATCGCCGCGGTTTGCCAGGGTCTCAAGGGTGTACACGATTCCCTTCTCTTGCGAAGCTTCAACGCCCTTTACCTCGAGACCGAGGTCGTCGAGGAGGTGGCGCAGCGGGCAATTCGAGGCGGTCTCAACTGACCACTCAGGCAGCTCGATGAGCTTCTCAAGCAAACGGATGTGAAGCTTCATACGATCTCCTTGAGCACACGCAGGTCGTTATCGTACACCGAGCGAAGGTGCGGGAAGTTATAGAGCTGCCCCGCAAGCCGCGAGGTCCCGAGACCGAACGCAAAGCCGGAGACCTTAGTTGGATCGAGCTTGAACTCCTCAAGCACCTTGCTGTGAACCATGCCCGAGCCACCAACCGTGACCCACCCGGCACCGCCGCACGAAGGGCAGCCCTGGCCCCGGCACACGGAGCAGTCGATCTGCGGGCCAACGCTCGGCTCAGTGTATGGGTAAAACTTCGGCACGAAGCGCACCTTGCGTCGCTTGCCGTAGAGCTCCTTGATGATGTGCGTCATGAGGCCCAAGAGGTGCGCCAGGGTTAGACCCGGCTCAATCCATACGAGCTCGTATTGGTGGAACATCGCGCAGTGCGATGCATCTTCCTTCTCATTGCGATACGCACGCCCGAATGAGGCGACCTTGATCGGCAGGCGGCCGTTTTCAAAGAGCGCCCGATGCTGAAGGATTCTCGCCTGCACCGAGGTGGTGTGGGTGCGCAGGACATGGCCTGTCTCTGTGTAGAAGGTGTCCTGCATGTCACGGGCAGGATGATGCTTGGGAATGTTGAGCGAGTCGAAGCAGTAGTAATCGGTCTCGATCTCAGGGCCCATAATACTCTGGAAGCCGAACGGCCGGAGGATCTCGGTAATGCGGTCCTCAACAACGGTGATGGGGTGGATGGACCCGAGCCCGGAGGCGGCCTCCGGGAGCGAGAGGTCGATGTACTCCTGGGCAAGCTGCGCCTTGAGAGCATCGGTGCGAAGCCATCGCTCCTTGCCCTCAAGCCCATCATCCACCGTGCTCCGCAGCTCGTTGAGCAGCGCCGCAACGGTTGGCTTCTCGTCGGCTGGGACATCACGAAGGCCCTTGAAAAGCTCTTTTACGAACCCCTCTTTCGAGACCCAGTCGCGCTTCAGGAGCTCAAGATCCTCTTTGTGGCGCACATCCTTGAGCTGCTGCTCAAAGCGGGTCATGAGGTCCTTGATGTTTTTCGGCGAGAGATCAACGCTCATGTGTCAGTCCTTCATGCCAAGCCGTGCTTGCGGTATCGCTTTGGGTGCGCCTCAGAATGTAAGCCAAACAGGGGTATGCGTAAAGGCTCCCGACGAGTCCCAAGAGCCCCAAGAGCCCCATCAGGCAGGGTTTTTGGGGGTCATGCTATCTCTCGTTGTTGCCAGGCCGATCGGCTCTTGTTACAAGCCTTGAACCTGCTGCATCGCCACCTCCGCAAAGAGGTTGCGCAGCGCACGGAAGAGACGGGGACCACAAAAAGGACGCGGTGCAAGACAGCCTCAAAACAACTCGACTTACCGTCTTTCTGATTGTGCTCCTCGACATCATGGGACTTGGGCTCATTATCCCCGCCCAGCCGTTCCTGGCGAAGAGCTTTGGGGCTGATGCAATTACCATAACCCAACTCGGCACCATCTACTCATTCATGCAGTTCGTGCTTGGGCCCGTGTGGGGTTCGCTCTCGGATCGCTTCGGCAGGCGTCCGGTGCTGCTCACAACGCTGCTTATCACAATGAGTGGCCATATCGTCTTTGCACTGGCGGGCTCGCTCATGATCCTCTTCGTTGCCCGAGGCATGGTTGGCATCGGCGCGGCCAATATCTCGACCGCCCAAGCCGTCCTGTCTGACACCCATCCCCCAGCAGAGAGAAGCCGCGCGATGGCGCTTGTGGGAGCGGCCTTCGGGCTTGGCTTTGTGCTAGGGCCGGCCCTCGGAGGGATCCTGTTTCACATCGATCAACGGGCACCAGCTGGGCTGGCGGCGATGCTTGCGCTTGCCAACATGGTGCTTGTGTCCCGATGCGTTGGGGAAACGCGCCCCGTCTCCCTGACCTCAAGCCCGTCCGCTCACCGCGTTGGGCTGCGCTCACTCCTGAAGGCCGACGGCTCGCTGCGCCCGCTCATTATGACGACCCTGTTCATGATGACCGCCTTTGCTCTCATGGAGCAGAGCATCGGGCTCTTTATTGAGAGCGCCTGGGTGCCGGATGGTGCCGAGGTGGGGATGAAGGAGGCAACAAAGCTCACCAGCATCTTCCTTGTGGTCGTTGGAATAACGGCGATATTTGTGCAGGGATTCCTCGTGAGGCGCTGGCTGACGAGCACCCCGGAAACGGCCCTGCTGCGCGGCGGGCTGGTCATCATCGCCATCACGCTCGCCCTTATTCCGTGCCTGGGATGGTACGGCAGCTACGCCCTATTTCTGGTTTCAGGCGCCTTGCTCGCCCTCGGCAGCGGCATGTTCAATCCCTCGATGGCGGGCCTGGTGTCGCTTTCATGTCCCCCAGACAAGCAGGGCATCGGGCTCGCAATTAACCAGTCCGCTTTTGCTCTCGGCAGGATCATCGGGCCCCTCGTTGCCGGCGCCCTGTTTGCCTGGAGCCGCAACATTCCTTTCATCACCGGATCTGCGCTAACACTTGTCGCGCTAGCACTGGCGAGCAGAGTCAGGGCGGCTCGATAGCCCTGACTGGTCCGGCCCGCGCAGAAGCGAGAGGAAGAGCCGCAACTTAACCTCCTGCAGCCCCATAGTCGGCTGTGCCTGGTGTTGCTGCTTTCGGGCCAAGCGCGCGTAGTGCCGTTGCAGGAGCTCCGCGTACTCGTCTGCCTCGGGGCTTGCGCTCCCTACTTCCTCGTCATCGAATCGGCCTGTCATAGTGAGTCCCCCTGTAGCCCGCATATCGCTTTTGCTTTAATCAAGTTAAAGCAAGCTGGGCCTTGGGAGGTATGACCGTCCGCAGCGTGAAAAAGCATCGGCCGCAGCCGCATCCATTTTTTGAATGCCGCTGCGGCCGATGAGGCCTCCTATTTGGCAAGGCCTAGTTCTGCTCGTCGACTGCGAGCATCGTCGGCCCCTCGTGCGACTCCATGGAGCCGTTCGACGACCCCCCCTCGAAGTCTCCAGCACCTTCGCCGAAGCCTGCCTCGCTGCCCTCAACCGGCGCAGCGCCTTCGCGCGGAATGGAGAGCGTCACTGCCTTCTTCACAAAGAAGTTTTTGCCCTGGGTGTCCGTGGAGCCGCTAAGCCCCTCGACAACCTGGTCAGCGATAGCCTCCGGAACGTCTACGAACGTATAGGCGCCACGGACAGCCACGCGGTGGATGTCTGATGCGCTGATGCCGCACGTATCAACAACCTTCTGCATGAACGCCTCTTTTGAGACTCCCTGCTCGGAGCCGGAACCCACGTACAGTCGGGCCTCCTTGTCTACGACAACCTGCGGACGAGGCTGCCTAGGCTGGCGCTCACCGCGCTCACCGCGCTCGCCGCGCTCACCGTCGCCACGGTCGCGGTCA
Source organism: Deltaproteobacteria bacterium (assembly GCA_947467385.1). Taxonomy (GTDB): domain Bacteria; phylum Bdellovibrionota_C; class UBA2361; order UBA2361; family OMII01; genus OMII01. The sequence goes on from CANIHJ010000004.1 coordinate 7,576, forward strand.
CGGCCTCGGTCCCTATCGCGCTCTCGGCCGCGGCCACGGCGGGGGCGATCATCCCCACCAACAGCTCCGCCGCCAAGGAACCGGGCCTGGCTGTTGTCATCGATAAGCTCGTCATTCTCGTCAAACTGCGACTCAGAACGCTGGCGCCCGCCACGGTCATCGCGGTTGCCGCGGCTTTCGCCACGATCACGCCGGCCTCCGCGGCTGTCACGCCGATCACGCCCACGTCCGCGGTCATCACGGCGCCCGAAGTCCTGGCTCTCGCCTTCCTCTCCGGCAAATTCGCCGTCGCGGTCCTCGTAATCCTCCTCACGCTCCTCACGAGCCGGGGGGGCTGCCTTAAGCGACGGAATCACCGACAGCGTGTTATGAAGCAGAAGGGCCACGATGTCCTTTGCGTTGCCGTCGGCCAAGACCTTGTCCGCGAGCTGCGAAAGCCCAGCATCGCTGAGAAGCGCCTTCTCAACAGCCTGATCGCGAAGCGACGCAAACTTGTTGATGAAGATCTGCTCTGGAGAGGGAAGGTCCCCCTTCACAAGCTGTGCCTTCCCAAGCTTATTGAGGAAGTGGAAATTGGATATATCGACCGCTGCAACGAGGCTCAGCACCTTCGCAGTCTTTGTCTCCCCCTCAGCAACGTAACGCGTGAAGTACACCTCGGGGTCGACCGGCAGGGAGTAGTTGATGACGATATCGAAATGCTCAAGCGGAACGCCGCGGGCTGCGACATCGGTAAGCACAAGCGCGGTCACTTCCTTCTTCTCGACGCCCTGGATTGCCTTGCTGAGCTTAATCTGGGGCACATAGCCGATGAGCTTGAGCGATGACACACCGCGCTTCTTGAGGATTACGTCCGCAAAGTCCGCATCGGAAGGCGAGTTGCAGAAAACAAGAATCGACTTGCCGGCCTCAAGCTCAACGAGGTCACACAATGCTTGCGGCTTTGCCAGCAGCGAGGTCCCAACTTCAAAATAAATATGTTCCATATCCTGTGCTACGACTCCTTATACTCGTGCAGGTTGTTGGCTATCTAGGGTCCCTTACGCACACCGGATCGGATGCCCAGTCGGGAAGCCCCCGCCTGCAACACCGTTCCCGGCCCGCTTATCTCCGATGCTGTGCTGAATCGCTCCAACTCGGGGTCAAAGAACCCTGGCGAAAGTAAACTTACAAACGTACCGTTTCTTAAAGAGCCAACTATCAAGAGTTTCGCGCTAAAAGCTCGCTTTAAGCCAGCGCTGCTTCTCACAGGGGGTGCTCACGCAGCACCACACCCCGGACCTTTGGGCTCTTACAGGCTAATGCTAAGGAAAGATCTTCGTCGATCTTTCTCAACCCTAGCGGCTAGTCTATACCATATATGGTTGGTAGCGGAAACTTCATCCGCGCTTTTTCCGACATGCCCCCAACTATGCGCCGCCCCATGCTAAAATTTCTAGCCCCTTGCCTGTTTGGGCTCTTCGCGGGGTGCCAAGTGGTCCAGCAAGCCGCCGATGCGGTCGTCTCAATTGGAACATCTAACAGCCCGGAAATTATAGATATTTCACCCTGGCGCCCGTTTAGCACCCTGGCCTCCGAGCCGATTAGCCGCCACGATGGCCAGGTTTTGGATGTGGCAGAGGTGTCTGAGACACCATCGCAGCTGGTCTCAATCGGAACCGATGGAACCGTAATCGGCTGGGAGATCGGCACCGGCAACGCGTATTTACTCAAGCGGCTGGGATCTCAGCTTCAAGTGGCGGCCATCGGTCATGAATTACCCCTGGTGGCCTATGCCGCAGACGGAAAGGTGTTCGTAACATGCGCCATACAGTGCCAGGGCACCTGGGTTCTCGACCGCCTAAAGCCTCGAGTGTTGGACGTGGCATTCCATGAGCACGACTCAGCTCTCCTTCTCGCTGGTGCGGATGGCCGCATTTACCGCTGGAGATTCGAGGTGGATCGCCAGGCCTCAACTCCGAAGGAGCGTGACAAGGGGCTTGAGAGGTACATCGCGCACCAGACCTTGCTTAGCAACGTTGCTGGCCATCCGTCGGGGCGTGCCTTCTTCTCGACGGACTGGGACGGAACCCTTTTGGGCTGGCTTCCCTACACCGCCGACGAGCACGGGGGTGACTACGATCGGAACCTCTTCGGCGGGCGTTTCTTTGGCGCGGCAGGAACGTTCTTGCCCGCCGGCCGCGCGCCCGACCGCGGCATAGCTTCGCTCGCGATCTCTCGTGATGGCACCCGGCTCGCCGCCGGCACTGAGGATGGCTTTGTCGAGGTCTGGGAGGTGCGCGGTTTTTCGGTTGCGGCCCGCAAGTCCCTGCACGACGGCCGCGTAGCCTCGATTGCGCTCTCTGCCGACGGCCGCCGCGTTGCGTCGATCGGGCGGGACTCTCAGCTCGACGTCTCCGAGCTCGTGCCTGATCCGGCGCATCGCATAGCTCCGACCGCGTTGCCGTACCGTCTCGATCCGGTTCTCACCCAAACGCTTGGTAGCGGCGCCGCGAACCTTCTCTTCACCTCAAGCGGCAACGTGATCTTTTCGACTAAGGATGGGCGCATTGGGGAGGTCGATGTTGCGCAAGGAAAGGTGCAGTCGTCTCCGCTCCCAACCCCAAATCCGCGCTCTCCAGGGCCGGTCGATACCGACTACTAGAGTGGCATTCGGCTAACGTCTGCAGCATCGGCAATTCCCTGGTTGCGACAAGTCTGCTAGCCTCCACGCACGTATGAAAGACGTTTCTCTAACCCAAGCACAGCCGCGCCCAATACGGTGGTTCTTGGTGTCCGCCGTGGCGCTCATCACCGTTCTCGCCGACCAGCTCTCTAAGATGTGGGTACTCCAGTCCTTTCGTGAGAGGGATGTACTGCCTGTGATCCCAGGCTTCTTCAACCTAACGCTGGCGTACAACCCGGGTGCAGCCTTTGGGCTCTGGACGGGTCTCGGCGATGGTACCCGCCAGCTCGTGTTGGGATTAACCATCCTTGTGGCGCTGACCGTCGTTTTCGTATTTCTGAAACAAACCGCCCACCGGGGCTGGGCCCCTCAAACTGCGCTGGCAGCAATCCTAGGAGGTGCTGTCGGAAACATCCTCGACCGGATTAGCCACAGCGGCAGGGTGGTCGATTTCTTGGACTTTTACTGGGATGTTCATCACTGGCCGGCTTTCAACGTCGCGGACTCAGCGATCTGCGTCGGCGTGGCGGTCTTGGTGCTCCTACCCCAACCAAAAGCAACTGTTAAGAACTCTTCAGCTCAACACTAGGTCGAATCGGCGTGCGGCTTGAGCCTGCGTCCTTGTCAGCCTCTATTTTGGATTGCGACCTTGTCGCCCCTCCCTCTACAATCGGGAGGCAAAGAGCATTCGTTTTGTTGGATGGCGCTCCATTACCGTGCATCGTGCGGTGCGGCAGCCATAACGGTGTAGTACGGTTCAGTTTCCCCCGCGTGTGGGGGCGCTCCCCCTAAAGGTGCAACGATGATCCAAGTCCCAGCCCGGCTTCTCCATTTCTTCCTCCCTCCATTCGCGCTTGCCGCAACCCTCGCCCTAAGCGCCTGCGCCACCTCAAACCCGCAAAGCTCGGCAATGAACGCTGAGACGGCAGCGGCACTTGGCGTAGGGGAGGAGGAAGTCGTCGGGGCAACCTCTGGAGTCGTGCCCGACGAGACACCGAGCAAGAAAAAGAAGGGGGACGAGTACAAGGCTTCCGTGAAGGAGCAGGAGCAGTTCATGAAAGACCAGGCTGCGGCCATGCAGAAGCAGCAGGATGAGCTCGATGACCTTCGCCGCCAACGGTACCACGACGGCTACCTGCGCCAGCGGTACGACGTCGATGAGGACGGGACAATAGACTAAAAAACCGAGAAAATCAGGAGACCCAGAGACATGAGACTCTCGCCCCCGCTTATCCGCACCTGCATCATAGCCGCGGCCGTTGTTGCCGCCGCATCGGGCTGCACCCAGCCGAAGCAGACCACCGCCATCGGCTCAGCCACGGGCGGTGCAATTGGTGCCGGACTCGGCGCCATCGTCGGCAACCAGACCGGCAGCACCGGCGGAGGTCTCGCTATCGGCGCCGTGGCAGGCGCTGCGACCGGAGCCCTGATCGGCAACGCCCTTCAGGCCCAGCAAGAGTCGGTGAAGGCCCAAGACGAGGCCCTGGAGAGGCAGGACAGGGTCATCCGCGCACAGCGGCAGGAGATAGAGGAGCTTCGAACTATCAATTCAGACACGCCTACTGTGAGCTCTTCGCGCAGCTCGCTCAATGCCCCTTTGCACTCCCAGACCCTTTCGCCAGAAGCTGCCCGGAAGCTCGCGCAGCTAGAGCGGCGCGGCCCAAACCCGCGTGGCCTTTCGCCGAGCACATCCATGGCCTACTCACCTCCTGCACTGCACCAAAATACAGAGCCGCTTGCGCGCTATGACGTGGCGGCCGCCTCGCGCCCGGTTAAGAAGGCCGAACGCCGAGCCCCGGCACCGAGCGTAACTGACAAGCCCAAGACTGAGGTTGTTGAGGCCTCCGTGGTTGAGTCCGACCTTGTTGAGAAGACCTCCACAGGCGAAACCATCGTTGAGAGCGACATAGCGGTCGAGGAGGTGATCTCTGAGCCGGCGCGCGTGTCCGGCCAGGACAGCGCCACATCCCCTTCGTGCTCTGAGGCTGTCGGCGAGGAGCAGTCTGCGCAAGCGGCAACGGAGAACTCCCAGAAGCTCTATCATCTGCGCCGCGCCCTGCGGCTCTGCCCGAACAGCGCCAAGTTCCATACAGAACTTGGGCGCGTGTATCTCGCGATGGACCGCAAGCCCGACGCGCAATTCGAGTTTAATGAGGCCTTAAAGTCGGATGCCAAGTACCAAGCAGCCCAAGAGGGGCTTGCTGCGGCTGCGTCATCCGGAGGCGAAAAGTTTTAGGGGCACCGGCAGATATGCGGCGATCGGTTGTTGCAGTCCTCGTTTTGTTGGCAGGCTGCCAAACGCCCTGGTTTGGCCAGGGTGCCCGAGGCGCCGAACCCGCTGATGGTACGAGGATTGGAGCTGTTGCGGCCAACCGGCCACCTGAGTCCCCCTCCACAGAGGTAACGGCCGCCTACGACGCCGAGGGGTACAGCGAAGAGGAACTCGACGAGGAAGACACCGGCACGTCGGCAGAAAACCAGAAGCTGCTCGCGCAGCTGAAGGCAAAGGGCGTCGACGTGAGGAACTCAAATCGCGGAGTTGTCATCAACCTGCCCGACGTTCTGTTTGAGTTTGCCAAGGCTGGGCTGACCCCACGAGCGGCCGACACCATCCACGAGATTTCGGATATCGTGCTCGATGCCGAGAGCCGCCAACTTTCAATTGAGGGGCACGCCGACTCAATCGGAACCATCGAGCACAACTATCGCCTATCGGAGGCCCGCGCCCAGTCAGTTGTGCGGGAGCTTGAAAAGAACGGCATCCCCAGCCGCCGCCTCTCCCTCAAGGCGCTCGGAGAAACCGACCCTATATCCTCAAATAGGACCGAAGAGGGGCGCACTAAAAACCGCAGGGTGGAAATCGTGATACTTAATCCGAGCTAGCCGCGGGCCAGCTCAGCTTGCCACGGCCTCTTTGTGGTACACCTTGATCGGCGGCTGGGTGCCGTTAATCACTTCTGGCGTAATGATGACCTCTTTCACCGACGTGTTGCTCGGGATGTCATACATTACCTCTAGCATCGCGTTCTCAATAATCGAGCGGAGCCCGCGCGCGCCGGTCTTCTTTTCAAGAGCCTTTAACGCAATCGCATCCATAGCCTCTGCCGTAAACGTGAGCTCGACGCCCTCCATAGCAAGCAGCGTTTGGTACTGCTTAATCAGGGCATTCTTCGGCTTGCTCAGGATCTCGATAAGCGCTGCCTGATCGAGCGGCTCGAGGCTCGACACGACCGGGAGGCGCCCGATGAACTCAGGAATCATGCCGAATTTCAGGAGATCCTCGGTCTCAAGGAGCGCCAGAGGATTTTCCCGCTTTTGAGCTATCTGCACGATGTTATTTCCGAAGCCGAGCCCCTTCTTGCCCGAGCGCTGATTGATTATGCGCTCGATTCCGTCAAACGCTCCGCCCACAATAAAGAGGATGTTCGACGTGTCGACCTGAATGAAGTCCTGCTGCGGGTGCTTGCGCCCGCCCTTGGGCGGAACGTTGGCCTTCGTACCCTCAATGATCTTGAGAAGCGCCTGCTGCACGCCCTCGCCCGACACGTCTCGGGTGACCGACGGCGTGTCGCTCTTGCGCGCTATCTTGTCGATTTCGTCGATGTAGACGATACCACGCTGAGTCTTCTCAATATCATAGTCTGCCGCCTGAAGAAGGTTGACGATGATGTTTTCAACGTCCTCTCCGACATAACCGGCCTCCGTGAGGCTGGTTGCGTCAGCTATAGTGAACGGCACGTCGAGTATACGTGCAAGCGTCTGCGCGAGGAGAGTCTTGCCCGAGCCGGTGGGCCCGATCAGGAGGATATTAGACTTATGGAGCTCAACGGCCCCTTTTGTCGTGTGGTTGTTCTGAATGCGCTTGTAGTGGTTGTGGACAGCTACTGAAAGCACCTTCTTCGCGTGGTCCTGCCCGATAATGTAGTCATCGAGCGAGGCCTTGATGTCTTTCGGCGTCGGGACGGCGAGCCGGTTTGTCTGGTGCGCATGCCCATCGAATTCTTCCGTGAGGATGTCGTTGCAGAGATCAACGCATTCGTCGCAGATATATACTGAAGGTCCAGCTACAAGCTTTCGCACCTCTTCCTGCGTCTTGCCGCAGAAAGAGCAGATAAGGTTGCCGCCGTTCTTGCTGTTGTCCTTGCCCATGGTTAGATCCCCCGGAAAACCCTTTGGAAAAACCTCTTACCCTATTCTGATGCTTAAACCGGGCTGGAGGATTGACCAATGAGGGAGCCTATGTCGGGTTTCCTTTAACCCTAGTGTGGAGTTCGGCCAGTTCCGCGAAAATCTTGAATGAAAAATCGCCTTTTCTAGACTCGGCCAGTACACTAAAAAACTTGACTTTTTTTGGGCTCCGTCAGCGAGAAGTGAGCGCTTCGCGCTATCCACCTGCTTTTACAGCATTTTATTTTCAAGGCTGGTCTCAGGCGCCGTCCGCTCAAAGATAACGGTTGATCCGCTGCCGAAGCGCCATCAAGGGGCTTTCTGCTCCCTTCCGGCATAGTTTAGAGTCTTACACATTGCTCGCCCTGCCCATTCCGCGCGGGCTCGCAGCCAAAACTAGTGAGCATGGAGACACAGTATGGAAACCTTCAAAGTCAACGACCGCGTTCGCCGACTCCCCTTCGCAGTAACTGTTCTCAAGGAGGGCAGCGACGTGACGGCGAGCCTCGATGAGGACCTGGAGACCATGACGGTCACGACCTGCGGGTGCGCCGGCGTTGTTAGGGCCATTCGTTCCGAAACCACAAACTCGACTCCGGAGAATAGGGCCAAGGCCTTGATGGTTCAGGTGCTGTGGGACAACGGCACGCTTTCGTACCACGGCCCTGTCGCGCTTGAGCACGTGAAGTAAGCTTCTCGGCATACCCGCTGGGGCGAGCCGTTATTCGGGCTTTCGCAGCTCAAACCGTGGTTCCCGACCCTCAACGAGCCGTTGAATATTCTCGCGGTGCCGCAGGATCACGACTAGCGCAATCACCACAAGCGACAGGCAGACGTTATCCGGCAGGTTGAGCACAAATCCGGCTATCGGCACGACGAGGGCTGCGCTGAGGGAGGACAGCGACACAATTCGAGAAACTGCGAAAACCGCAAAAAAAACCGAGACCGCAATCAGCGCGCAGTAGCCGCTCAGCGAGGCAATAACCCCGATGGCCGTCGCCACGCCCTTTCCGCCCTGAAGGAACGGCGGGATTGAGAAGCAGTGCCCGCACACAACAGCCGCCCCCGCAGCCGCAACAAATCCCTCTGACGAGGAGCACAACGAGGCGACTGCGACACCGAGGCAGCCCTTGAGAATGTCACCAGCAAGCGTAATCACTCCAGCGCGCTTCCCGATAACCCGCGCCACATTTGTTGCTCCGACATTGCCGCTGCCGCGAGCCGTGATATCGACGCCATAGAGCCGCGACACCAGGACCCCGCTCGGGAATGCCCCTAAGGCGTAGAACGGCAAGAGAAGCAGGGCATTGAGGATCTCTGTCATGGCCGAAGGCGCCGAATCGCGTCAGCGCGGTCAGAAGCCCCAAAGACGTATGACCCCGCAACGAATGCGCTTGCGCCGGCGCTGCGGCACGGCGGCGCTGTCTCCGCCGTAATGCCACCGTCGACCTCAATAACGACATCCATATTGGAGGCCTGGATCTTCGAGCTCAGCTGGCGAATCTTCCCGAGGCAGTTTGGGATAAAGGGCTGTCCTCCCCAACCCGGATTAACCGTCATGATGAGCACGAGATCGCACACGTCAAGCACGTCGTACACAACCTCAACTGGCGTGCCAGGATTGAGGGCCACGCCGTTCTTGATGCCGAGGGAGCGTATTTCAGAAAGGGAGCGATGGAGGTGCGGGCATGTCTCTTGGTGGATAATAAGACGATCCGCTCCCGCGTCCTTGAACGCTTTGAAGTGGCGTTCCGGCTCAACAATCATAAGGTGCACGTCGAGAAAGAGCCTTGTCTTCTGCCTCATTAACGAGACCATATTGGCCCCGAATGTAATAGGCGGAACGAAGGTTCCGTCCATGACGTCGATATGAAGCCAGTCCGCGCCTGCCTGGACGACGCTCTGAACCTCCTGGTCAAGCCGACCTAGGTCAGCAGCCAAAATTGAGGGGGCAACGATTGTGGGGGGATTCGGGTGGTTCATACCGTACAAGACCTCTAGGCACCGCCATTACTCTACCATTCCGCCGCATCCAGAACACCTCCCGATTGGGGGGCATTTTCGGGCAATTCCCGCTTACTTAGGCGCCCGTGATCCTTTAGCGCCCCCTGCCCGACTGCTGGCGCGCAGCTATGGAACAAAACCTGCTAGGTGAGCAGGAGAAGCCCATCAATGGACGATGGGTCAGGCATTTATTCAACAGGGTGCAGCAATGGACGCTATTAACTCTTTCATCGCAAGTGCTTTAAAAGAGGGGTTTCATGCCCTAAAAAAGGTAGCAACCCCGTCGGACACCTCAAACAAAAATGCCGCGCCGGTGACCAAGGACTCCAAGGAGTTCGACGCCACCCTGAAGGCATTTTTGTCCGTGGATGGGGAAAATAAGGTCAGCGAAGAGGACGTTTTTTCCGCTCTCATCCAAGAGCGAATCAAGGGCCAGAAGGGCGAAGCGGCACTCAAGACCTTTCAGGACCTCCTCAGTAAGAGCAAGGAAAGCCTGAAGAAGCCCGATGGCTTCATCCCCGTTGAAGAGGCAACTAAGGACGCGCTTCGCAAGTTCCGCGACAGCGGAGCCATCTCCAAAGAGGACGTCGACAAGATCTATTCACAGTCCTTTGCGGGTGCCCAGCTCGACTCAAATAAGGACGCGCTCTACGACAACCGTGGCGGCCCCGGAGACTCAAGCGTTGCAGTCGCCTCGCTTGAGCAGGCGCTACTATCAAGCCGAACGCTCGTGGCCGCCTTTGATGGCGGAACGGAGACCGCCACTGAGCGCAGCCTCGATGAGGTGAGCGCAGGCAAACCCTCTGGCGGAGGAGCGGGGCATGTCTCTGAGCCGGGAGCCGGAGGCTTCCTCTTTAAGCCGGTTTCTGACAGCGACGGAAAGCTGGCGGTTCTACTGCCGCCTAAGCTCGCAGGACTTGTGTCTGGCGTGCGCCTGCTCGGGCCCGGCGGAGACCTGCTTGAGGCTGGCCGGTACGCCGGAAACGGCAACGGAGGCCGCGACCACTATCGATTCTCGAGGCCGGGCGGAAACTATGCCGACGGGCTCACAGTCGAAGTAACTCTCAAGACCGGGGAGCTGGTGCGGTACATCATCCAGGAGACCTCGCAACGGACCGAGAACGTCTCCCCCTCCAACGGCAGCAGCGGCTCAGGCGGCTCACAGACGGATGATAACAGCTCATCATCGGGCAGCGATTCCTCGCAGGATAACGCACTGTAAGGCTTGGGCTCCTTCGCCAGACTCATCGCAAACGGCGTTTCCGGTTATCTGGTCAAGTTTCGCCTGATACTGCCCGATCCTACTACTGAGAAGGCACGGAGGGATATCTAGCCATGACCGTTATTCTTGGAGTCTTAGGCGTAATATTGAGCGTGCTGATTGGATTCATCGGGCCAGGAGGTCCGGTTGAAGTTCTCTTTCAGCCCTACGAGTACCTGGTAATCACCGGTGGTATCGGATTTACGGTACTCATTTCGCAGCCTATTGCAGTCCTCAAGGCACTGCCGGCCGCCTTTATGTCCTCCATCAAGGGAAGTGGCGTGAGCGCTGCGGTCTACAAAGATCTTCTCGGCCTCATGGCCACCATCTTCGACACGATGCGGCGCGAGGGCGTGCTTGGAATCGAGGGCGATATCTCCAATCCGCACCAGAGTGCCCGCTTCAACAAGTATCCGAAGGCCTCGCACAACCATCACCTCATGGAGACCTTCACGAGCGCGCTGCGCCTCTATGTGGACGGCGTTGTTAACGCATTTGAGCTCGACAAGCTGCTCGACTCAGAGATCGAGGTGCACCACGAAGAGGGGCTTCTTCCCTCAACGGCGGTAAAGACCATGGCTGACTCCTTCCCGGCGATGGGTATCGTGGCGGCGGTTCTCGGAATCATTATCACCATGCAATACCTCGACGGCCCGCCAACTGAGATCGGCCATCACGTCGCCGCGGCTCTCGTAGGAACCATGCTCGGAATCTTCCTTTCGTACGGATTCGTGGGCCCGATCGCGACGAAGATGGAGCACGTGGTTCGCGAGAATACGGACATCCTCAAGTGCGTTCGCGCCGGCCTGGTGTCGTGCGCTGGAGGCGCCCCACCCGCGGTGGCGCTTGAGTTCGCCCGCAAACAGATCCCATCGTGCTTTCGCCCGACCTCTGAGGAGCTCGAAGAGATTCTCAAGGAAGCCAAGAAGAAATAATAACTAGCGCAAGCGCCATGGCCGACAAGGACAACAAGCCTGTCATTATCGTCAAGAAGGGGGGCCACGGCGGCCACCACGGCGGAGCATGGAAGATTGCGTACGCCGACTTCACCACGGCGATGATGTGCTTCTTCCTTTGCATGTGGCTCATCAACACGGCCTCCGTCACCACACGAGAGGCAATCGCCTCATACTTCAGGAAGCCGTCGGTATTCACCGAGGGATCGGGCATGCCGGTGCTCCTTGGGGGCCAAGGTGTGCTGGAGGATGCGTTTACTCCTCCGCGCCCCGAAGACAAGCGTAAGCTCAAAAACCCCTCGGATGATCCAGCGCGTAAGCTTTACGGCGAAACGGATGAGGATCAGGACAAGCACTACATCAGGGACGGTCGCCTGCCGCCAAAGAAGAACCGCGGGCCAGACCAGATCACGGGCCTCAACACCGACAAGAAGAAGCCGGAGGAGAGCCGCAAGGAGATTCGGCTCCGGCTAATCGCCGAGGCGGCCCAGAAGGACATCAAGAAGCTGCTTCAGGCCAACCCTCAAATCTCCCGTGCTCTCGGAAGGATCGAGGCCTCAGTCGATTCGGATGGGCTCAAGATCGACATTATGGATACGGACAAGCATTCTATGTTCGACAGGGGAAGCGCCCGGCTGAACAAGGACTCCGAGGCCGCGTTCCAGATGATCACCGACACCCTCAAGAAGTACCCAAACACGATCGACATAGAGGGCCATACCGACGCCATGCCGTTCCCAACCGCCTCCGGCACCTACACCAACTGGGAGCTTTCGGCTGACCGCGCGAACGCAGCCCGCAGGCTCCTAGAGGCACAGGGCCTTCCGAAAAACCAGATCGTGAGCGTCGTTGGAAAGGCATCGAGCGATCCAAAGCTGCCTGAGGACCCAATGGCGCCCACCAATCGGCGCATATCCCTGAAGCTCAGGTTCGATTGGCAGGGCGACATTCGCCCCTTCGAGGAGCACGAGTCGCAAGAGGGGCTACGGCAGCTCCTGTCCGCCCCGCCGGGCAGCGAGGGCCTGCCGACACCACCGCCGGACCTGCCGGAGGAGCCCACCGCGGTGCCGACACCCGCGACTCCAACACCCGGGCCAACCCCGTACGACAGCCGCTCTGGCCGCGTCAAGCTCCCCGACGGCCCTCCGGTAACCGAAAACCCCCAGTATATGCCTGAGGACAAGATCTTTGGGCATAACCCTGTGCTTGGCGCCAAAGAGCTATTCTCAAACCGCTAAGGCACTCGGCGCTTGCGCCCACTCCCGTCAGATCGGAAGATGCACCGCGAGTTAAAGTTTTTTATTTCCCTATGAAGACGGCTCAGGTCACGGCGGCTTTTCTTATGGCTCTCGGAGTTGCAAGCGGCGCTTTCGGCGCGCATGCGCTGCGCGACTCGGTGCCCGCGCCAGATCTCCTCATTTGGGAAAAAGCCGTGCTCTACCAGCTGATCCACGCCCTCGCTGCCCTGTGCGTTGCAAGCTCGTCGGGGCTTCTCATGAGCGCGCGGGCTCGCTTGGCCATCACATGGATGCTGCTTGTCTCGATCGTCATCTTCTCGGGCACCCTGTACGTATTGGTGCTGGCCAACATGCGCTGGCTCGGCATGATTACCCCGCTCGGCGGATCCGGCTTTATTGCGGCCTGGTTACTGCTTGCCTTTCAGCTACTTAAGGCGCCGTCGAACGGGACAAATTAAGGGAATCCGCCCCCCTATCCGGTCCATCCTAACGGTCATGATGCGGACCCGCGCCCGAAATATCGCCAAAGCCAGTGCGCTCATTGTTGGAGCAGCCCTGTCCGCCTTAGTCGCTTCGTGCGGCGGTGGTGGTGGTGGTGACGGCGGAAGCAGCAGCTCCCCAAATAACGCCGGCAGCGTTTCTCTCAACGTTGAGAAGGGACAGATGGACACGGGGGACAAGAACCGGGTCACAATCGAGATCAATGACCTTAACGCCCGGGGGGTTCTCCTAAAAGTGCACTACCCCGCGGCCCTGCGGTACGTCGACAACAGCGCTCGCCTCTTCCCCGATCGGGAAGAAGAGACCCGTATCTCGCCATTCGATGAGGCGACCCTCAAGGGCGATCGGTACCTAGTTTTCTACCTCTACCCAAGCTCCGCAATCAACGACAACTACATCTCGCTTGAGTTCGACCTCAAGGCGATCAAGAGCAATCCGGATGCCTATGTTGAAGTGGACCTGGACAACAATGATCCGGCAGTTCCGGACAGCGGCGAGTTTAGGGCCGCCAGTCCCCGCTTCTCTGCCCTTGAACGCTGGGACGTGGAGATTATCGGGGAATCGACTGATCCCACCCCTACCCCAGCTCCAACACGCACTCCGCGCAATTAGCCGGCCCAAGACACCCCCGAAAACACCCTCCAGGGGCCATTCCCGGTGGACTCTTGCGCTAAAAACGGCCATTCTCTGATGGTCGTTTTTGAGTGATGTGATGACACATGAGCAATAACACCGCCGAGTCCCCGCCCCTCGCTGAAGAGAATCTTGGCCGCTCCTCGTGCCGACCGTTCTTGAAGTGGGCTGGTGGTAAGACGCAGCTCCTGCCGCACCTCATTCATCGCATCCCCAATTCGTTTAACCGCTACATTGAGCCTTTTATCGGCGGAGGCGCGCTCTTTTTTGCGCTTCAGCCGAAGGTCGCTCTGATCGCTGACTGCAATCAGGAGCTTATCAACTGCTACCAGGTCGTCAGGACCGATGTTGAGGCGCTGATTGAGGAGCTCAAGGTCTACCGCTACGACAAGGAGATGTACTACGCAGTCCGTGAGCTGGATCGCCGCCCAGACTTCGGCGAGCTCTCGCGCGTCAAACGTGCCGCACGCCTTATCTACCTCAACAAGACGTGCTTTAACGGCCTCTATCGTGTGAACTCTAAGGGGTATTTCAACGTGCCTTTTGGAACCTACACGGATCCCACTATCGTCGACGCGGAGAACCTGCGCGCGTGCAGCAAGGTTCTTCAGCGCACCGTGATCCAGAGTGGAAACTTTGAGCAGGTTCTCGAAATCGCAGAGGCCGGCGACTTCGTGTACTTCGATCCGCCCTATGCGCCCAGCTCCGGCACCGCCGACTTTACAAGCTACAGCAAGGAGGGCTTCGACGATGCGGCCCAGGAGATGCTGCTCCTCGTGTGCCTTCAGCTCAATCAGCGCGGGGTTAAGTGGATGGTTTCCAACTCGAACACGACACTCATTCAGGAGCTCTATCGCGGATTTAAGGTTGAGCCGGTCGGGGCCTCGCGCGCCATCAACTCGAAGGCTTCCAAGCGCGGGTCGGTAATCGAGCTCCTTATCCGAAACTTCTAGTCCCGCCATCAATTCGCAGCCTCTGGCTCAGCCGCCATGGGCTTGATTCAGACCAAAACCGCCTCATAGCGACACCGTGCGTGCGCTTAGGAGCCAGAGCGCGAGCTGCTATCAATACCATGCGTGTGGGCATGGAAGGTCCAGCCCCATCATGTTGGGAACTTTTCGATAACAGGAGGTTATCATGAAGGTTTTCATTTGGCTGACGGTTGCGTTGACCCTGCTCCTGACCGGCTGCCGCTCGCCCCACAGGTGCGCGGTTATTGAGGTGCCCTGCTTTAAGCAAGCGCCCCTACAGCCGGCTCAACCCACTTCGGAAAGGCCTGGTGCACAGATCGTGCAGGCTATTTTCGGGACGGGTGAGAGCGATGAGGTCCGCGCAGCTCGACTCAGGCTGGCCACCGCCATCGTTGTGGTTGGGGGTCAGATCGCTTTTGAGATAATCAAGGCGAACAACTGAGTTCGGTGTGAGCAAGGCATGGTATCTCTTTCTGGACCTCCTTGCTCACACCCATTGCGGCTTGTCTGCCATCAGTGCCGCTCTTCCCCGCCTTACCGAGCCGATTCCTGCCCGTAGTTTCTGGCCTGATTCGGCCACGATCCTCCTGCGTTCATCTGCGTCTGCCCCGCTGCGTTGTTTGGGGTGATTCCAGCGGCATTAAAGGGAGTCTGACTGCGGAGGCGCCACGCATCCAATGAGGGGCGCTGCTCCGCTGGTGCAGGCCGCCTGGTTCCACGAACAACACACCGAGTTCCCGTGTCATACTCGCTTCCGCACACCGGAAGCGGCTCGGACCTTCCGTTGCAAGCAACTTCTTCGTGCCCTGAGGCACCTTTATGGGTCAGCACGCACTGAGCCCCAGCGGACTGGACCAAGGCCCCAAGGATCGCAAAGGCCAATACATTTCTCATGCTCAAAGTATGGCTCACGCGGTATATGAGCAAAAGATCCCGGTCATGCTGCAAGCTGGAGTGCGCATGGCTAGCGCTTGGCTAATGTCCGGTTAGTGACCGAAATTTCCGGCGACATGCCCGTCCGGCCCGTCACGTCATCAACCCGGATCTTAACCTTGATGGGCCCTTTGCGAAGCTTCTTCCAATCAATGGTATTAGGCCTGTTGCTATTGCACCCCAGGGAGTTGATTGCCGGCTTATTTAAGATGAGGGTAGCTATCTTCAGTTAGCTGGCCCTACGCACATTTGGCAGTCGGGGGTTGTCTGTTCTGCGCGCACGAAATCCTGTTTTCGGGACGGTGCGGGCGCTGGCTTAGCAGTCCCGCCAGCCTTGGGCCGGATACGCGTCCAGGAGACAGACTTTCACTGGACTCGAATGGCGCCTCAAAGCGGCCTCCGAGAACTACTTGATTAACTCGCCCCTCATCTTCCCAACCACCAGCTCTGAAGCCGGGGCATTCAGGTGCGAATCATCGAACACAACAAGATCGATTAGCGAGTCCCCTACCCGCGTTAAGCAACGCTCTTGCTCACACAAAATTGAGAACAGCGACACGTAACGCACCTGCAGCTGCTCTGCGACCTGTGCCAGATCGGAATCCATTTTTTGTACTTCTAGAGCTCCCGCTCTCTGCGGGAGCTCTAGGTATGCCGGAGGGAGAGATTTATGTTCGTTAATATATGAGGCAAGGACTGTCGGGAGGTCTGGAATCCACTGAGGCACCGGCCCCACCATAACGATCTGCGTTTTAGGCAGGCGCTGTTTCAATATCTCGAGCGAGTATTTTAGCCGATCCTGGACCTGTTGCGGCGTCAACCCTAGCTCAGGGCGAACCCACCGGCCCGCTAGAACCAGGAGTGTCGGCTGCAAGTCGGTGACATGCGCTAGAACACCCCGATTTACCTCGACGCAATTTTTCCGCGATGCCACCTCTGTATCAAGCAGAGGTGGGCATCCTCCTGCGGTAAATTGGGATAGCGCGAAATGCTCAGATTTTTGAAGCTGCGCAAAGCCGGGGTAAAGGCTCGCTGCATGAGAATCCCCGTATAGAACAATCGACGGGTCTCCCCTTTGGGTGCACTCCTCTGCATAGGAAGCCACGTCACTGTTATTAAGATAGCAAGTCGTTACTCTTACATCCGTGATCCACTCTCCCAGCTCACGCTTGCGCGCAAGAAAGGGTGCTGTTTCGGCCGTTTGGGAGAAGCTGACAAAACCCTGGCAAAGAAAGGTGACGCCCCCTGTCACTCCAACCACGGCCATCGCGAGCACCAGAAATCGAACCTTAATCGGTCTGGAGTGGCGCCCTCGAACCGGCTTTTCAACGAAGGCGAACGTGAGCCATGCAAGGACGACGCTAATCGGGATGATGAGGCTCCGCGCCATGCCGAGGTGCTGGGGCGGCACAACGAGCGACGAGAAGGAAACGAGGGGCCAGTGCCACAAGTATAGCGGATAGCTTATCAAGCCCACCCACACCATCGGACGGCTAGCCAAGAGCCTCGAGTGAACTAAGGAAGAGGGGCGGCCGCTCAACAAAAGGGCAGTTCCCAAAGCTGGAACAATGGCGATCCACCCAGGGAATACGAGTGCGGACGTAAACAAAAAGATGCTGATGCCAAGCATCATGAGTGCGGTCCAGGACAACACCTCTGAGGCTTTCGCTGGCCGGGACCTCTTCTTCATCACGAGATAGCCCGCGCCCGCCCCCAAACACAGCTCCCAAAAGCGGGCGAGCGGGTTGTAGAACGCGGCTGTTTCGTCTACGTAGCTAAGCCAAGCGCCATACCCAAATGAGGCGATTCCAAGCGGCACACCAAAGAAAAGGAAGGGCACTCGCATCTTCGAGCCAAGCCACAGCACGAGCGGCCAAAAGAGATAAAACTGCTCCTCAATGCTCAAAGACCAAAGGTGAAGCAGCGGCTTCCGCTCTGCCGCAATGTCGAAGTAACCGCCCTCACTCCATAGGGCAAAATTTGAGATAAAGAACGCCCCTGCAAAAATGTGCTTGCCTAGCCGCGCGAAGTCATCCCAGAAATCAAGTGACCATCCCATGAGCCACGTAGCCGCCAATACCAGGATGAGGGCAGGGAAGATTCTTCGAATGCGCCGTTCGTAGAATCTCCGAATCGTGAAACAGCCCTTCGCCAGGTCTTGCCAGATAATTCGGCTGATCAGGAAGCCCGAAATAACGAAGAAGATGTCGACTCCAACAAACCCGCCCCGAAGCAGCTCTGGATAGACGTGGTGAATCAGGACGCTGACAACCGCAATTGCACGAAGACCATCGATATCAGGGCGGTAGGAGAGGTGTGCCTGGTCGCTCCTTCCATCATCTTCGGCAACACCATGGCCGGCAGGGCTTGTATGCGCCCGTTGCATGCCCTCGGCGGCATTGAGAGCCTCAGAAGGCCGATATGTGCGAGAGGATGTCATCGTTGAACATTCCCAAAGTGCTGCCATCAGCACTAGAGACCCGGGGACTTATCCGCTCGTGTCATAGAGTTATGATTAGGCTTCGTGGGCGCTTGGCACCAGAAACTTCGCCTGCTACGGCCGATTGATTGCGCTTCTATCGCCTGTCAGGCAAACAAGGTTTAATTTAGGGCCGTCCGCCCATTTTAGTTCGAGCGCGAATTCCACGCGGCAAAGCCCCGATCAGGGGCGAGAGAGGCAAAGCCCCTTGGCCAGAGCGCCGAGCGGGAATAACAGCCCCAAGCGGGAAACTCCGAAGCATCATCCCATGGGGGTGAAGCCCCGATCAGGGGCGAGAGGGGCAAAGCCCCTTGGCCAGAGCGCCGAGCGGGAAAACAGCCCCAAGCGGGAAACTCCGAAGCATCATTTCATGGGGGTGAAGCCCCGATCAGGGGCGAGAGGGGCAAAGCCCCTTGGCCAGAGCGCCGAGCGGGAAAACAGCGCCGAGCGGAGAAAATGGTGGGCGCTGCAGGGATCGAACCTACGACATTCAGCTTGTAAGGCTGACGCTCTACCAACTGAGCTAAGCGCCCGCAAGTTTCCAGCTTCCATTCAGTGTCGCGGGTGACGCTGAATGTCGTTTCCGTCTTGATGCTCGCTGGCTCGCATCAAGCGTTGGTTAGGTGGCTGCTACGGTCCTACGCTTCGCTTCGGCCCGTTAAGCCACCTCATTCAGCTTGTAAGGCTGACGCTCTACCAACTGAGCTAAGCGCCCGCACGATTCCAGGTTGAATCTTGGAACGGGGCAGGAGATTAACCAGGGCAAACAGGAATGTCAAATATCCCAGTGACCCTGTCCTATTGGGGAGTTACGGACCCTTCTTGCCTGCCAAAAAAGAAAAGGGGCGCCTGAGCCAACTAGGTTGCTCAGGCGCCCCTTCAAGGCCTTCAGGGAAGGCTAGTGGGCCACGATACCGGACGTCGGGGTCTTCTCATCCCGCTGCGCGCCGTTACCCTGCTCCTCCTTCTTCTTGTCTTCGGAGTAAAGCAACTCATCGCGCACGCCCTTTGCCTCAAGCATAGAGACAAAGTCCTCGGGCTTCCTACATCGCAGGGCCTCAAAGAGCACCTCATCCACGTGCGAAACAGGGATGAGCTCCAGCTCGTTTCGGACCGTTGCCGGTATCTCCTCGATGTCGTTCTCGTTCTCCTTGGGCAGCATAACGCGGCGGATGCCTCCGCGGTGCGCCGCAAGCGCCTTCTCCTTAAGACCACCGATCGGAAGCACGTTGCCGCGGAGCGTAATCTCTCCGGTCATCGCTATGTGCTTGTCGATCGGGATGCCGGTCAGGGCTGAGATCATCGATGTTGCCATCGTGATGCCCGCCGAAGGGCCGTCCTTAGGGATCGCTCCCTCGGGAACGTGCACGTGAATGTCGATCTTATCGTAGAAGTAGCGCGGCAGACCTAGCATCGCGGCGCGCGAGCGCACGTAGCTGAGCGCAGCCTTCGCCGACTCCTGCATAACATCGCCGAGCTTTCCGGTGATCTGAAGCCGTCCCCGTCCGGGAAGGACTGTCGTCTCGATGACGAGCAGCTCTCCGCCCTTGTCGGTCCACGCAAGGCCCGTCGCAAGACCAACCTGGTCGAGCTCCTCAGACATGCCGTAGCGGAACTTCGGCTGGCCCAAGAAGAGCGGCAGGTTCTCGCGGTTAATGTCCACGACCGTCTCCGGGCCCTTCTCGACGACCTCAATCGCGGCCTTGCGGCACAACGTGGCGATCATTCGCTCAAGGTTACGCACACCAGCCTCACGCGTGTGACGGTTGATGATCTCGGAGTATACCTCCTCCCCTACCCGAACATTTTCGAGCGTAAGGCCGTTCTCCTGAAGCTGCTTCTCAAGCAGGTACTTCTTGCAGATAGCAATCTTCTCAAGCTCGGTGTAACCCGAGAGTCGGATGATCTCCATGCGATCCATGAGCGGCTGCGGAATCGTGTGCAGCGAGTTCGCGGTCGTGATGAACATCACCTTCGAGAGGTCGTAATCGCAGTCGAGGTAGTGGTCATTGAATGAGTCGTTCTGCTCCGGGTCAAGAACCTCAAGGAGCGCCGACGACGGGTCACCACGGAAGTCGGTCGACATTTTGTCAACCTCGTCGAGCAGGAAGACCGGATTGCTCGTACCAGCCTTCTTGAGCGACTGAATAATCTTCCCTGGCAGGGCTCCGATGTATGTGCGGCGATGCCCACGAATCTCGGCTTCATCACGCACGCCGCCGAGGGCAACGCGCACAAACTTGCGCCCCGTTGACTTCGCGATGCTCTTCCCGAGCGATGTCTTGCCCACTCCAGGAGGACCGACGAGGCACAAAATAGGGCCTCGAATCTTGCCAACCAGCTTCTGGACGGCGAGGTACTCAAGAATGCGCTCCTTAACCTTCTCAAGGCCGTAGTGGTCCTCATCGAGAACCTCCCGGGCCTTGTCCATGTCGATCTCTTCCTTGGAAACCTCATTCCACGGAAGTGCCAGCATCCAGTCTACATAGTTGCGGACCACTGTGGCCTCAGCCGACATGGGCGACATCATCTTGAGCTTGCGAATCTCCTTCTCGGTCTTTTCGCGAGCCTCTTCAGGCATATCCTTGGCTTTGTACTTGTCCTCAATCTCCTGGATCTCGTTACGGAAGTCGTCCTTCTCGCCGAGCTCCTTCTGGATCGCGCGCATCTGCTCGTTGAGATAGTACTCCTTCTGAGTCTTCTCCATCTGTTTCTTGACGCGGCTGCGGATTCTCTTCTCCACCTGAAGGATCTCGATCTCGGACTTCATGTGCCCAAGTATCTTCTCAAGCCGCTCCTGCGAGTCGAGTGTCTCAAGAATCTCCTGCTTATCTTCAAGCTTGATGTTGAGCTGAACAACGATTGCATCGGCGAGTCGCGACGGATCCTCGATCGCATTCACCTGCATGATCATCTCGGGATTAACCTTCTTGCCGAGCTTTACGTAGTTGTCGAAGGTCGTGTTGACAGAGCGCATGAGCGCCTTAAGCTCTGTTGAGACCTCCTCTGGCGGGAGAATCTCCTCTACGTCGACGAGCATGAAGTCATCCTCTCGCACGAACTTCTTGATTCGCGCGCGAACCTTACCCTCGACGAGAACCTTAATCGGGCCATCAGCAAGCCGAATGAGCTGGACAACCTCGCCGAGCGTTCCGATGGTGTAGATATCCTTCGGCCCAGGATTGCTCGTGCGCGCGTCCTTCTGCGCGGCGAGAAGGATGTACTTGCCCTCGCGCTGCGACTCCTCAATCGCTTTGACGCTCTTCTCGCGGCCCACGAAGAGCGGGACGACCTGCTGAGGGAACACAACGAGCTCTCTCAGGGGAAGAAGCGGGATCGGATTGTTGGGTGCTGATTTCATGTTTTCTCTTAAGCGAAAAAGAGCTGTTTGAACCTATCCACCCCGCCTCGACGACCACCAGCTCACGCTGGGGTCCCCTCGACAGGAAAGAACCGAAACAACCGGCTGTTTTTACTGCGCTAGCCGACTGGGAGACGGCGCGTAAATCTCCGTCCCTACTCGTAGGATGCTAGTCGAGCCTCAGGAAAATCACAATAATGAAGGTTTGATTAATTTAGTAACTACAGCCACTTCAGCGAACTGACGCGTCGCATGCTGCGTGCGCGCCCAACGAGATTTTTGCGAAAGCCAAGAATCGCTTTCGCTGCAGCATGTTCCCGTTCTTTTCCACATGAGTGCGGCTATTGCCACAGCAGCTCGCCTAGCCTGATCGCTCTGCTCGGCGACGGCCACACTAATGACAATTTTGGTACACATGGAGCCTGCGCCAGAAGCGGCAGGGCGTCCACTAAGCCGACTCGGCGTGCTGGTATACTACGAGTGGCTTCTCTCCCTTGAGCACGGTGTCCTCGGAGACGATCACCTCTTTGATGTCGGGGTCGGAGGGCACCTCGTACATCACCTCAAGCATAATCGACTCAAGGATGGCCCTCAGGCCGCGCGCCCCCGCCTTGCGCTCGATCGCCTGCCGCGCGACAGCGCCCAGGGCGCCCTCGGTGAAGCGAAGCTGCACGCTCTCCATATCGAAGAGCTTCTTGTACTGCTTGGTGAGTGCGTTCTTCGGCTCCACAAGAATCTTAACCAGCGCTCCCTCGTCCAGATCGTCAAGAACAGCGATCATGGGCAAGCGGCCAATGAATTCTGGGATAAGCCCAAACTTTAGGAGATCTTCTGGCTGTACCTGGGCCAAGAGCGAGCGCTTCTCCTCTTTCTTGACGCGCTCCTTGTCCTTCATAGCCTTATGGGCACCGAAGCCCAGCTTCTTTTCGCCAACTCGACGGCGGATAATGTCCTCCAGGCCCACGAACGCGCCGCCGCAAATGAAGAGGATATTGCTTGTGTCGACCTGCAAAAACTCCTGTTGCGGGTGCTTGCGCCCGCCCTTCGGGGGAACGCTTGCCACGGTTCCCTCAAGCATCTTGAGCAGCGCCTGCTGCACGCCCTCGCCCGATACGTCGCGGGTAATGGATGGGTTCTCTGCCTTGCGCGAGATCTTGTCGATCTCATCAATGTAGACGATGCCGCGCTGCGCCTTCTCGACATCGTAGTCGGCGTTCTGGAGCAGATTGAGGATGATGTTTTCGACATCCTCGCCGACATACCCCGCTTCCGTGAGCGTGGTGGCATCGGTGATAGTGAAGGGCACCTGAAGGATGCGGGCCAGGGTCTGGGCGAGCAGCGTCTTTCCGGTTCCGGTCGGGCCGATGAGCAGGATGTTAGACTTGGCGATCTCCACCTCCGAGGCGCCGCCGGCCTTGGCCTCAAGCCGCTTGTAGTGGTTGTGCACCGCTACAGAGAGAGATTTCTTGGCGAAATCCTGGCCAACCACGTACTGGTCGAGGAAAGACTTAATGTCCTTGGGCTTTGGAAGCTTTGACTGCGTCGGGGACGTGGGATTCTCTGTGTCTACCTCTTCAGCGATGATATCATTGCAGAGGTCGATACATTCATCACAGATGTAGACCGAGGGGCCGGCTATAAGCTTGCGCACCTCCTCCTGCGAGCGGTTGCAGAAGGAACAAACTAACGTGTGCCTATTTTTATCGCCAGACTTGGTCATACAGCCCTCATCCTCCTACGCTACTTGCCCTCACTGTGGCGCCGCTCGAATACGTCGTCGATGACTCCGTACTCCTTTGCCTGCGCCGATGTCATGAAGAAATCGCGGTCCGAGTCCTCTGCCACCTGCTTCATTGGCTTGCCCGTGTGGTGTGCAAGGATCTCAGTGAGCTCATGCTTCACGCGCAGCATCTCCCTGGCGTGAATCTCCACGTCCGATGCCTGACCGCTAAAGCCGCCGAGCGGCTGATGGATCATGATTCTTGAGTGCGGAAGCGCCGACCGCTTTCCCTTCGCTCCTCCTGCAAGGAGGACCGCTCCCATGCTTGCCGCCTGGCCGACGCACACGGTGCACACATCCGGGCGGATGTACTGCATGGTGTCGTATATCGCCATGCCGGCTGTCACTACGCCACCTGGGCTGTTGATATAGAGGAAGATGTCCTTCTCTGGGTCTTCGCTTTCCAGGAACAGAAACTGCGCGATGATCAGGTTCGCAACAACGTCGTTAACGTCAGTTCCGAGGAAGATTATGCGCTCCTTGAGAAGGCGCGAGTAAATATCATATGAGCGCTCACCACGCCCCGTTTGCTCGATTACGAAAGGAATGTAGGTCATGAAAATCCCCTGGAACAGTCTTTGCGCCACGCTGCTGTTGTACAACCGGCCGCTCTACTGGGTAGACCGTACCAAAACCCGTTAACTTCAAGCAACGGATGTAATTGCCCCCGAAGAACTGGGCGGCTGGGTTCAACCGACTTGAGGTCGGCTGAATCCCGAGCGCCCGACTTCTTCGAGTTGCGCTACTTCTCCGCCCTGCGCTTCTTCGGCTCAGCCTTCTCCTCGCCTTCCTTGACAGGCGCGTCGGCGTACTCAACCGTCGTCTTGCTCATCAGATAGTCAAGAATCTTTGAGCGCCGCACCTCAAGAAGGAACGACATAATTCTCGACTTGTCGAGCAGATTCTTCCTGGTTGCCTCAACCGTAGAGCCATTCTGCTCAGCCACGCGCTGAATCATCTGCTCCCGATCAGTCTCCTCAACCTTGATATCCTCCGCCGAGCCGATGCGGTCGATGATAATCGCACAACGGATCCTATTCAAAGCAAAATCCGAAAATTGGGCTCGGAAGGGGGTTACGTCTATGGCTTCAGGGTTGGCTCCCTTACCAGCAAAGCCGTAACGGGCTACAATTCCTCGAATCTCGTCGTCTACCATTGCTGCCGGGACCTTGAAGGCGTTGTCCTTGGCCAGCATGTCGAGAAGCGCTCCCTGCGACTCTGATTTCATTTCCTCTTCCGCCTGCTTGACGAGCTGCTCGCGAGCCTTTTCCTTGAGGGCCGCGACAGACTCAACTCCAAGGCCCAGCGTCTTAACGAACTCATCGTCGATGGTCGCAAGGGTCTTGGAGAAGATGCCGTGGAGGGTTCCGCGGTACGTAACGCTCTTGCCACGAAACTCTGGGTTTGGGTGATCTTCGCCAGCGGAGATAGTGACCTCCTTAGTGTCATTCACTGCGACGCCGACAAACTGCTCCTCAACGTCCGCCGACAGCCGGCCCGAGCCAAGCTCATCAACGAACGGCTCGCCACGAGAAAACTCGCCGTCACCCACCTTGATTGACACAGAGAGGGCGACGACATCACCCTTCTCGGACTCCTTGCGGTCCTCGATCGGCTTCAGCTCGGCCTTAGACTCGCGCAGGCGGTCGAGGGACGCCTCGACATCCTTGTCAGTCACCTCACGCTTGACGACGGACACCTTGCGGTTGAGGTAGTTTGAGACGCTGGGCTGGGGATAAAGCTCAACCTTTGCGGTAAATTCGAGCGCTTGTGCCGGCTCGATCTCCTTGAGGTCGATCTCGGGCTGACCAACAACCTCTAGCTTGTGCTGCTCGAAGGCACCCCGAAGCGCCTCATTGATGAGCCGGTTGGTGACATCGAAGCGGATGCGGTCGCCCATGAGCTTCTCGACCATGTGGCGCGGCACCTTTCCCTGGCGGAAGCCATTTACCTTGGCCGATCGCCCCACCTGCACAACAGAAGATTCGTACTCCTTCTCGACGCGCTCTTTGGGAACCGTCACCGAAATCTGCTTGGTTATCTCGTCGATATCCTGGATTGAACTTTGAAAATCCATCTCTTTTTCGTCTCCACTTACTGAAGGCACAAGGCAGGCTCGCAGCTCTCTGCTGGTCCCCCTCGGCCATACAATGTTTCAGGGGTCTCCGGGCCCGCAGGAGCCGCGCACACGATTGCGGCGGCGGGGAGCCCAAAACCTCCCTACACTGGATGCAGAGGAGGCACGTAACCCATTAACCTAACTTACTGAGGCTGCAGTCATGATTGCAACCACTGTGGCGATTATATATGCTCTCCGCCGGTTTATAAAGCCAAGGTAGGAGCGCCGCCGTGGGCTCCGCCACGTGCATGTGAGCGGCCAACTGCTCGTTACGACAGGCTTTATTAGTCGCCCTACGCGGGGGTGGTGGAATTGGCAGACACGCCAGACTTAGGATCTGGTGCCGAAAGGCTTGGGGGTTCAAGTCCCCCCTTCCGCATTGTTCAGATCGTCAGCCGGGTCAGCTATCCCCGCGGACTTAGAGCCTCATGCAGGTAGCTCTCAAGGCCAGACACCCCTACCCCCAAGAACGTAACGTTTCCGTCAGGCGCGATAACCACGGCATACGGAATGGTTGAACCGCGCACGCTGATGAAGGCCTCGTCCTGAATGTCATTTCCTGAAAACACATGCTGAACGGTGTGCAGTTCCTGCTCCCGAATTCTGCTCTCCAAAACAGGAAGGTCCTCATTGCGGTCAAGGCTCGCCGCATAAAAGTTCACGTCCCTGCGATCGCGGTACTCGCGAGCAAGCGCCTCAAAATCCTCGATGGCGCTCCTTGAGTACCGGCACCAGGTTGCCCAAAAAAGTATGACCTTGATCTTGCCGTCATCCGGGCGAATTGCGACATCATCGCCGCTCAAGAGCATAAGCCGCGCCTCCGGCACCGGCTGTCCGATAAGCGCTTGGGCCCCCGGAGGCAGCGAAGAGCACCCTGTCACCGCAGCCAGCGCCAGTGCCCACAAGATTGAAACAAAGAGCGGGAATTGTCGCGGCCGCGCCGCCGGCGCCTCGGATACCAGCTCACCCTTGCGGGAAGAAGAGCGCCTGAAACTTCTGGCGAACTTCCGGATCCGTCTCGTCCTGGTACCGCTGCCTGATGTAGGTGACTGCTGTCGCATCATTGATTCCGTTAAGCCTGTTGAGTGCCTCGATGCGAACCTCCTTATAGGGGCTGCTGAGCAGGTCAAGGAGAACTCCGGCTTCGAGCGAGCTTCCTCGGATTCGCACCACTTCGAATACTACACGCGGAGGGGCGTTGCTGAGCAAGACGTTAATGAACTGCGAATCGGCTATTTTCGGCTGCGCTCCCTCAGCAAGGCCGGCAAAACCTCGATTGAATTCCTGCTCTGTAAGGTAAGGCTGCAGCCCGATTGATGCCATTATCGGCAGGTAGTTCGCCCTTTCGGAAGCGCGGTTCGCCCTCACAAACTGCATGACTCCCCGGAGGTACGGATCAGAGATCGGCTTCGTCGCAAGGCCATCGAAGGCTGACAGCCGCACGTCGGGGCTCTGAGACAAAAACATCGTCGCCAACAGCGCCTTTGAGGCCTCTGGATAATAGGAAGCGACGAGTGAGCTCACGGTATCCTGGGAGATCGAGCCGCTCAAGGCCGCAACGAGCGCCCACCGCTCACGCGACGAGAGAGCCACGCCTCCGGAGAGCACCTCCGCGAACACCCGCTGCGGCCCACTGTACGTGCCGCTCTGAAGGCCGAGGGCGGCGACGCGGCGCACCTGCGAATCTCCTTGGGTACCGAGAAGCCGCACAAGCCACGCAGTGTCAACGGCCGACAGGGGCGGGACAGCGTCGAGAAGGTCGCCCAGATAAAGCGCCCGCACCGCGGGCACAGACAGCACAGCTGCCTTTGTCGAATGCTCGCCCGCATCTGGTATGCCGCCAACATCCTTCGCTGCCGAAACAAAGATCTCCCGGAACGGATCAAAGCCTGCGCCATCGAGGGCAAGCGCGCTCGCAAGTTGAGCCGTGGGCGAGCGTCCGAGGTCATATGCCCTTCGGAGGGTCTCTGCGCGCAACGACACTGCCAGGGACGGATTGACGGCCTTGAGAGCCGGCGGCTGAACACCATCGGTCA
The DNA here is from genome assembly GCA_947467385.1 of Deltaproteobacteria bacterium. Classification (GTDB taxonomy): domain Bacteria; phylum Bdellovibrionota_C; class UBA2361; order UBA2361; family OMII01; genus OMII01. Next base: position 34,680 of record CANIHJ010000004.1, read on the forward strand.
GCGCCTTATGCTCGTCTGACGCAAACCACCCCCGCACGAGGTCAGCAGAACGGATGAGCCCCAGTCGCCTCACTCGTGCAAGTGTCCCGTTTACGACAAGTCGGCGCTCCTCCGCCGAATCGCAATCTTTAAGGAGGCGGAGGAGAGACTCATGCGCCATCGGATCATCGGAGCGGGAGAGTGTGTCGACTTTCTGCTGCAGGGTGCCCTGCACCTCGAGGAGCGTTCCGGCCACCGGACCATCTGTGCCCGAGGGAGCCGCCGAGAAGGGCAACCGGCCGAATGCGCCGAGGAATACCCCGACCAAGGCCGTCGCACCGACTGCTGCAACCAGCGCCAGCTTGCGATTTCGGCGAGGGGCACCTTTCGCCCCGCTCGGCACTGCAACCACAGAGGACGCCTGCCGCGCCAGCGACGGACTCCTGCGCGATTCGCCTCCTGTGGCGGCAGCGGCGTCAGCCTTCATATCCATGCGGGCCTGAATGATCCAGTTCGTCAGGTCGTCGGCATCCTTCGGCCGACATTGCGCAGAGCCACTAAGAATCGGCTCTATTACCGTTCGCATCCAGGCAGGCGCGCCAGGGATGGCGGGCAGTGCAACATCGCTGCCCTTCCCGAATGAGGGGAACGAGTTCGAGATGGAGTGTCCCAGGAAAAGCCGATAGGCCAGCATGGCAAGAGAAAAAACGTCCCCTTGCGCGGTCTCTCCCCGATCCTGCCGCTGCTCTGGCGATAGGTACGCCAGCAGTTCAGCGAGCTCAGGGTCCTCGGGAAGGGCAGCTACCTCTTCAGGCGGTAACAACAGTCCGAATCCGCCTATAAAGCGTGGCTCCCCGCCTGTCGTCATAAAGAACGAATCAAGCGAGACATCACCGCATCGCATCCCGGCGCGATGCAGCCCTGCGATAGCACGAATGCAGCCCAAGCAGCGCCGCTCAAGCTCGGCCCCCTCAAGCTTGCCTTCCAGTATGTTTCGCCCCGAAAGGAGCTTGAAGGTCGCCCAGCCGTAGCCCTCAGCATCGAGCCCGAACGAGAGCAGCGATGGCTGCGATCCCGCGCGCGCGATATCGGCCGCACGACGAAGGAACTGGTCGATGTAGGGCTCCCTGAGCGGCCAACGAGATATCCAGAGCCCAAGCGAGAGGCGGCTGCGCCTCTCAATCGCCTTGAAGGCCTGGCCGGAAATAGACGCGGTGATGCGGGACTCCAGCGCAAAGCCTTCCCTTATAGGAACCTGGGAATCCTGGCGCTTGGTCTCCCCTTCGGTCGTCTCCAGACTCATGCGCTCGCTCCTACCGTGATACCAAGCCCCATATTCCGACCTGCTCGACGGGGATTCCCGGCTCAAGCTCGCCGAAGGTAAGGACGAACAGCCTCTTGGCGGTGCTGCGGGTCAGCGAGAGCACCTTGCGCTTGACATCGTCGGAGCACAGTATCGCCACCGGAAACACGCCGTGATCGAGCGCGGGCTTGAGCACCGCGTGGAGGCCATTACAAACGGAGTCGTACACCTCGTCCTCAAGCGCCAGCGTTATCGACCGGCTCTCAAGCTCAGCCTCCTGGAGCGCTTGCTCAACGTCCTCAGAAACCGTGATAACGCGCAGTGCGCGGGCACCCCCGATAAAGCGCCGAAGCACTTGTCGTCGGCGCGCGGCGCGGATGTGATCTACGACAGCTGCAGCATCGACCGTATTCTCGTTGTCGAGCGTCACGCCGGATGCTGAGCAGAAGGAGGCCACCCCCTCCGCAACGGCGCGGAAGTCCCGAACACTCAGCCCCTGCCGGATCAGCTCCTGCAGGATTTCGGTTAGCTTCGGCACCGAAACGAACTCCCGCCCGAAACCCTCTCCGATGAGGCCAGGGTGGCGCTTCTCCACCTGCCGCAAGAGCGAGTGCACATCGGTAGCCGAGATGAACTCCTCGGGGTGCTGCAGAGCGAATCCCGCTATCTTGAGCCCGATGAACTCAAAAAAGTCATAGCTTCGTATTGATGCCGCATCGAGCATCCTCCTTACTCGGGGAGAATAGCTCGTCCAGAATACTTGGTGCCCAGAGATCGGGTGCTCCTCGCGCTCAAGCACATTGAGCCCAAGAATCGGGGCCTGCGAGCTCGATATCTCGACGAGAAGGGCATCAGGCAGAACCCTCCCCGAGAACATCTCAATGCCACCATGCGTGACCCGGTACGAAGAGGACGCTCCAAGGTCGTCGCTCTCGACGCGTATATTCGGTAGGTGAAGCCCAACGTCTCCGTAGAGGGAGCCACGGAATCCGGTCCACCACGACACGTAGCGCGGCACGGAAGCCCGGTACGACTTAAAGAGCACAGCGCTGTCGAGCCCGATAACCAGGTCGTCGCCATCCGCCGCCGAGTCGCTTCGGCTCGACTGGGAGGCCGGCAGGCCAACCATCCCGCCGTACTCGTTCGCATGCGCAAGCTCTGGATTGGCCCGCTGCTTCCTGAGAAGCAAGAGCCCAGACAGGCCAGCGACCACCGACACGGCCAAGAAGGGAAGTGTGGGTATTCCCGGCAGGAGAGAAAAAAGAAGCAGAATGCCCGCCGTGACGAGAAGGGCCGCCGGCTGCGAGAAAAGCTGGAGCCTCAGATCCGAGCCTAGGCTCGACGACTCCGACGAGGAAACACGGGTCACGATGATGCCGGCGCAGATCGAGGTCAAGAGGCCTGGTATCTGGGTCACGAGCCCATCGCCCACCGTCAGCACTGTGTACTGGTCCACAGCCTCTGCAACGGAGAGCCCCCCGGATATCCCCATGAAGATTCCGCCGCAGATGTTCACGAGGATGATAAAGAGACCAGCTATGGCGTCGCCCTGCACGAACTTCATCGCACCGTCCATCGAGCCATAGAGCTGCGACTCGCGCCGCAGTTCATCGCGCTTTTTGCGAGCCTCTTCGGCGGAGAGCAGCCCTGATCGGACGTCGTTGTCGATCACCATCTGCTTGCCCGGAAGGGCGTCGAGGGCGAATCGTGCAGCAACCTCCGAAACGCGCGTTGCGCCCTTTGAGATTACGATAAAGTTCACGACCGTGACGATCGTAAAGATGATGACTCCGACCAGCACCTCCCCACGGATGAGGAAGGTGCCAAAGGACTCGATGACCCGACCTGCATCCCCCTGGCTCAGGATAAGGCGCGACGAGGCTACGTTCAGTCCAAGGCGAAACAGGGTGCTTAAGAGCAAAATCGTCGGGAACGTGAAGAGCGCCGCGGAATTCGCGACGTAGAGACCCACGAGGAGAAGCAGAATTGAGAAGGAGAGGTTAACGACCAGCAGGACATCGAGAAGCTGGGTCGGAAGTGGGACGATAAGCATCGCTGCTATCGCGACCACGAAAGCCATGAGCACGAAATCCGAGTATCGTATCCGGCCCTGCACCTGGTACCCCTTTACCATCGTCGTCTCATCCTAGCCCTAATCCGCCCGATCACATAGCCGTCATAATCTGGATGCCGAACCCAATCAGCAAGATGATAAGATAGCCGAAAAATACGAGCGCCACCGGCGCCGTTGCGGCCAGCTCCAAATTCTTGATCTTCGCCTCGATTTGGCCCTCCCGCTGCGTTCCAATGCTATCTGCAAGATCCTGCAGCTGTTTTGAGATCTCGCCGCCGAACTTGGCCACCTGCGCGAGCGCCATGAACGCATGCTTGAGATCGTGCTGTCCCGAAAGCTGCCCAACCTCCTTGAGCGCCTCTTCGAGCCCCACTCCTGACTTGATGTGATACTGGGCGTAGCGCAGGAGCTCTGTGACAGGATTGTGCGTGTCCCGCTCATCCGCCATCTGGACGATGCGGACCAGGCACGGGCCGATATCGAGCGAGCTGCTCACCCCGATGGCCACCTGCTCTATGACGAGCGGGAGGAAAAAGAGAATATCCTCGTTCCGCCGGGCTATCCTGCGGTCGAGCACCTTAATCGGCACATAGAGCCCGAGGATCACGCCAAATACGAGGCCAAGCAGCATGCCGTCCACGGCGCCTATGCCGCGCCCAACAACCGCAAAGACGAGCGTAAAGATGATGGGGCAGAGCACCTGCAACCGCTTGTAGTCAGCCTTCTGCTTGCTTGAGAAGATGCCCGCACGAAAGAGCCTCTCGGCAGCGGTTGGCTCGGCGCCCTTTTTCTTCTCCTTGACGACGCTCTGTCGCAGCTTCTCGAGCTCCTCACCGCTCTCGTCTCCCGCTATGCGCTCACGCAGCTCGGCCATAGATGCCGATAGCTCCTCAGCATTCATAAGGCTGCGAAGCTGGCCCCTTCGACTTCCCCGGCTGGGGCGAAAAAGCAGCACGAGGAGCACAATTGCCATCGCTCCTGCCAGAATCGGGATGAGATAATCAGGACTCATACGCTTACACCCGAAGCTTCGTCACTTGCCTAACCCAAAATATGCCAAGAATAATTGCCGTTATTCCCGCCTGGCAGACCATGCGCCCATCAGGATGCTTCCACGCCCCTGTTACCGCCTCTGGCCATATCGTGTAAAGATAGAGCTCCATGGCGCCAAGCACGCCCAGGATGAACCAGATAGAGCCGCGCTGCATGCCGACAGCCGCGTTCGCGGACTGGCGGAAGTACTGCCGGCGCCGCACCTGTTTGGCCAATCGGTCGAGGGTGTCCGAGAGGTTTCCACCAACACGACGGCTGAGGATCAGGGCCTGAACGAACAGCTCGATCTCCGGGTGGTAGATGTCCTCGCCGAAAGAGCCGATCGAGCGCTCTTCCGAGACGCCCATGCGTAGTCGCTCAAGCATGAGGTCCACCTCCATCTTTACCAGTGACTCGTCTTCCAGCCCGCTCGCCGCCGCTTGCAGCGCCTGGATCGGATTGAGGCCGATTCTCAGCATCCCCACGAGCGAGAGAAGGAATTGCGGAAAGTCCATGTCAAACTTCTTGAAGCGGCTGTCGATCCGCCTGTTGATCACCCAGTTAATCAACAGTGGACCAGAGAGTAGCGCTATCATCTGCAGCACGGTGTCAAAGTACAGCCGGACGACGAGAAAGAGGGTTAGGCTCGTCGCTATCTGCGCGAGGCTGAAGGCGTATGGGGGTATGTTCGAGAGCTGCGCAAATTTGAGGCGCTTCCTGATCGTAAGCTGGGTATCCGCAACCTTCTCAACGGCCATCTCCTGCGCCGCGGTATCAGCTATGGATACTTGAGGGCCATCGTCGTCCGAGTCCTCGCGCTGTAGGTCCGCCAAGGCCTTCATCTGCTGCCGAAGATGCATCGGCGATACGGCCCGCCCGGTGACGGGCAGTCGCATGACCAGCAGCACAATAAGCAGGCAGGCCGTTACGGCAGCCAGTATGGCGACGATCGACAGGGGCGTCATGTCATCCCCCCTTCCCCGAAGGCCTGACGAGCGGAGAGAGAGTTATCTCCTGCGGCGAGTCTCCGAGGTGGATTCCTTCCGCCTTGAGCTGCTCGTCGAAGTTGCTAGTCCAGGAGTCGACTCGCCACACCGGCTTCGCCCCCTGCTTGATGAGGGAGAACATCGGCCGCACCTGAATCGTGCCCTCCACGAAGTGCCCAACTTCTATGATCTCGGCGATGCGCGGCTTGCCGGTGCTCTTTTCCCGGATGAGCCACACTATCGAGTCAACGGCGAGGGCGATCTGCTGCCGGATTATGTCGATGGACACCGACTTCTGCGCCCGGCCGAGCAGGCTCTCTAGCCGCACGAGGGTCTCGCGTGCGTTTCGGGCATGCACCGTTGTCATTCCCACATGCCCGGTCTGGGCGCTTTCCAGAAACGCCTCGGCAGCGAAGGGAGTTCGCATCTCGCCCAGAATAACCCGGGTGGGGGTCATTCGTAGGGTCGTCTTGATGTGCTCCTGGAGCGTCACTTCTCCAACGCCCTCAGCATTCGGCGCGCGGGAAACGAGCGAGCGGAAGTACGGGTGCTGAAAGTTAAGCTCGGGCGTGTCTTCGACAGCAACAATCGACTCGCTGGGGCCAAACTGCGTTGCGAGGCACTTGATGAGGGTCGTCTTCCCGGTGCCGGTCTCGCCGGCTACGATCATTGTCGCGAGCCCGCTGCGCACGAGGCACGCGAGATAGTTAACGATGAGGGGCGGAGCCACCTGGTACGAAACTATATTCTCGAGGCTCACCTCGCTGATGCGGGGCACACGGATGCAGAGAAGAGGGCCCCTCTGACCGCATACGCTTTCATGCACAGCGCAGAGGCGCACGCCGTTCGGAAACGATGCGTCAACGGTGTGCTGCTGGGTTGTGAGCGACTTTCCGAGCCGCAGCAGGAGGCGGTCGATGAAGGTCGTATACGACTGCGGGTTGGGCCAGCTCAAGCCGGTTGTTTCGCTTATTTTGCCCCGCTGGAGCACCACGGTCCTATAGTCATAGACATGGATGTCGGTGACTTCCATGTTGTCCATGAGGGGCTGCAGCACGCCCCATCCGACGAGGTCCTTCTGCAAGTGAATGATGATGTTGACCCGCTCGATGTCATCAAGGGGCTCGCCGCGCTTGCGAATGACGCGATCAACGGCTTGGGCGATCACACCCTCAGTCGCCTGGGCGGTCGTCATCTGCTGCTGAAGGGTCAGGTCGCTTCCAAGCTCACGCCTCGCCTCGCGCATGATCGTGGAGGCCACTGCCGACATCTCTTGAGTTTTGGCTGTTGCTGCACGAACCTGGTGAGGGTTAACGCCCTGGCCCCCTGATCCCTCCGGCGGTGGCGGCGGCGACTTTGGCTTGGCTGAAGCCGGCTGTGACGCCTCCTCCGGGCTTTGCCCCTCCGGCTTTTCAAGCGATCCACGGCCATGAGCCGAGCGCGTTGAGAATAGGTTGAGCAACCCTTCCTTTTCGTCCTTTCCTGAGCCTGCCATAGAAAGATTCTCCTCCACATGCAGCCATCACGCGCATGCAGATTTTAGGGCCGATCCCTCATGGAACAGCCGGGCTAGAGGCGACTCTTTTGCCCCTTACCTCTTCAGATGGAGAATCGGCCGATCAGCTCTAGAGGCTGAGTAAATTCCGCGTTTTTGTTAAAAAAAACTCCTAGAGACCAGCGCGAGAGGCAAACGCCAGTTTGGCGAGGCTGGCGGACAGGATGCAAGCCTTATTTATTTCTTGGACGCCAGCGCAGCAGCTTGTGCAGCCGCCTCCTCAGGGGAAACCAGCTTGCCCCCGATAATCAAGAACTCCTTGCCACCGACCTTGACCCGGCCTTCCGACTGAAGCTCCTTCGGGCCGGATTTGGCAGCGATGCCTACGATCGACTCAATCCCAACGGTCGTGTTCTGCGGCGACTCAACCGTGTCCTCGTCGCCACGGAGCGCAAGGCTCAACGAGCCCGCATTCGACGCAAGCTGAATCTTAGCCGCATCCGCGCCCGAGACCATCACCGTTACCGTTGTTTGGTCGGTCGGATTCTCTGGTGGCGCTCCCGGGTCTGAGGTGGTGCTGCGCGAGGCCGAAAGCACCTTTGCGTTCTGCACTATCATGGTAAGCGACGGCTTCTCGCTCTTGGCGGGAGATAGCAGGATGTCCACCTTTGCGCCTGCGCGCGCCCAGCCCTCAACGCTCGTCGTTGAATCAACCGCTAACGTTACTGCCCGAAATCCATCAGGGATCTTGGCCTGAATCTGGTTTAGCGGTGGGTTGGAGGTGATGTAGTCGAGAAGCACCGGCTCCCCCGCAGCAATAAACGACGCCGCGTAGGCCCCCTTCAGTTGCTCAAAGCCCGTGATGACGTTTGCGCTGCCACCGATAATAGCCCGCGTCTCTTTGCGGAATAGCGAGGGATCGAGCTGCGTGCCGACCTCGATCTTCTCAATCGGGACGAGGACATCCAGTGTTTCTGAGGGGTTTTGCG
>CANIHJ010000005.1 GCA_947467385.1 Deltaproteobacteria bacterium
AAACCCCTGTCGGAAACCCCTGTCAGTCATGACTTTCCGCCTTTTTCGGTCTGCCTCCTTCGGAGGTTGGGCCCGAATCCCTGATTAGCTTCCGGGAAAATCCGCTAAAAGTCGGGAAGTCATGACTGACACGAGTTTCCCTGCCTCGTACGCCGCGCGAACGCTTGCGCCACCAAACTCCTTGGACACCAGCGAGATAACAGCCTGCGCCGTCCCAGGCATTCGGCACCGCTTGACCACAACCCCGTCACAGATACAACTTGCAACGAAAAACTCACGATGAACATCCAACCCCATATACACCTGCTTACCTTCGTAACTGGGTGTTCCCATCTCCCTCTTCTCTCAAAGTAATTACTCATTTCAATCACTTCGATTACCTACGGACGGAGAGGGATTCTTTTAGGGGTCTACATAGCAACTATCCCTGGCATTAGCGCGACGACAAGGAAATAAGGCGCAGAAGCTTAAGTTGGAGAGCCCCTTGACGACACTAGCTTAAAGCGAATCAGTTGGAAGCTGATGCGTGGTGCTCGGGGCGATCTCCCCAAGGGATTCAAGCTTGGGCCTCCCTTTTTACTCGAAACTTTGAGGTGTTTTATGTGTCCGAGAGCGTTGATTCTGACCTTACTGTTGGCCTTAAGTCTTGTGACTGAGGCGAACGCTGTGCCGCAAAAACTCACCGTGACTAGCACGGCCTTCAGGAATGGGGGAATTATTCCGAAAAAGTTTACCTGCTTCGGAAGAGGCATAAGTCCACAGATCGGTTGGAGCCAGGTTCCTCCCGGCACGGCTTCTATAGTTGTTATTCTGGAGGACTTGGCTCCAGATGAAGCGAGCGACAGCGGCCCCAGCAAATGGGGCATCTATAATATTGCCAAGAACCAGAGGTCAATTGCTGAAAATTTCAGGTCATCTAAGGTAGGCTCTACCATCAATTCTGACGGAAAAAGTGGATACTCCCGCCCATGCAATAGTTCGAGCTCCACATACTCTTTTAAAGTGTATGCTCTGAACATCGTTCTTCCCAAAAGCGCTTACAAGTATACGGGTGACCTTGATTATGAGTTGCAGTTCGATAGTTACTCTGGACGAGTAGGGGCCCTCTTCCCCCACATTTTGGCTAAAGGGACCCTTAACGCAAAGTATCGCCCGTTCGACAGCTAAGCCAGCGGAAGCGTGTCGAAAGGAAACCCCTGTCAGTCATGACTTTCCGCTTTTTTCGGTCTGCCTCCTTCGGAGGTTGGGCCCGAATCCCTGATTGGCGTCCGGGAAAATCTGCTAAAAGTCGGGAAGTCATGACTGACACGAGTTTCCGACACGAGTTTCCCTAAAAACCGCTTCCTCTGTGACGGAAAGGCAGGGGTGCCTGCCTCACGCCATTTTTGGTAACTTAGCTCGCCCTTCCACGCTCTCTTTGCAGCCTTGAAACCCTGGCGGGGTGAGACAGACCTCGCATTTCGACCCTCGATTGACCCATCTCGGCCGAACAACTATCTGCCCGCTACTACAGTTCAGCTGCTTACGAAAAAATGATCGATCGTCCTATCCCTGTAATTAGCTAGGGGGTCCCAGCGCTAAATCAATCGCACCTCGGAGATAGAGAGGACACTTCGAGATTAGGCCAGCGAGCTAGTCCCCGATGTTGATCTCGCCAACGACGAATTGATTGTCTGAGAAGCGCAGGCCGTTGAACATCACCTTGTTGGTGGTCTGCACGTACGTGATGTTGTACATCTCGATCTCGTTTGCTGAGTCGACTACCGTCGTTTCGACCTTGGTCTCTGTATTAAAGAGGGTCGTTATGTTACCTCCGTTCGCGTTTGTTCCAGTCAGGACGATCTTCTTCCCCGCCCCTACTGAGAGCGACACATCCGAAAACGACACCTCCTGTTTCTCTACCGTTGGATAGTACTGCATGAGCACCGAGCCCGGCTGGCCAGTGAAGCCGCTGATCACGTAGGTGGCCTTCCCCGGGTAGTTGTAGAGGGCCCGTATGTTGGCGCCGAAGAGTCCGCAGAATCCCTCCATGAGGTTCCTGTCAGTTTCGCACATTTTGCCCGCATCGAAGTAACGGCTCGGGGTATCCGAGTTAATGTCACCGCTTATCCAGTACTTCGGATCGATTGCATTTGAGCCTATGAGATACCGCTGCACTCCAAAAAATCGGCTGCCCCACAACCCGAAGTACACATTGCCATCGGCAAACCTCTCCAGGAAGATGGCGGACGTGCCAGAAACGAGGGTGCTAAGGCTGCCACTGGCGGAGATGCGCCTCACCCAGCTCACCGACGTGCTTGCAGTCGTTCCAGAGACGATGACACCGCCGTTCGGCAGCACCAAAAAGCCCCAGAGCCAGATGTTGTCGTTGATGAGGTCTGTCGGCTGCCCGTTTGACGAGCGGCGCAGGACGGTTTTGAAGCTTGTGTTCCTACCCGTGTAAAAGATATTGCCGGCATCGTCGAACTGGATGGCGCCCGGGAAGCGGTAGAATTGCGAGAGCTCGATCGAATCCAGCGATGTGTCAACGCACGTGGGCACGCCACTCTGCTTGTCTATCTCCGCGAGGAGGCACGGCTGTGCCCCATCGACGAGCGGAATCTTCGACGCAAAGACGACATAGATCCTGCCGTTTGGAGTCACATAAAAATTTTGGACTGAGGCCACTCCAGAGACGAGCGCATCGGTTGCGTTGCCGGAGCTGTCAACCGCAAGGAGGTTGCTGCCTGTGGGGGTCTCTGGCTTCGCCAACGCGACCGCCCCGCTCACGTTAAACAGCACATTCGCATCCATCGGGCGGACTCCGCCCGAGTTTGACTGCGACTGTCCGGCCGCGCGACGTATCGACTGAAAGTTCGTCCACTTAGATGACTGAGTCTTGAGGACTTTTGTGAGAGACCTCTTCGTACTCGACTTTACTATGGCTGAGCACACGAGGCGTCGAGTGGGGAGGGGCTTCTTGATTCCTGCGATCTCTTTGGAGATAGCGGTCCTTCTCCTGCCGGTGGCTTTCCTCAGTTCTGCCGTGAGGTTTGAAATCTCTGCATCCGTCGGATAGAAGCGGGTCTCAGAGAGGCGCGTGCCAGGCACCCAGCGGGCCTGCACGAGACCGCAGTAGTAGCCAGTCCTCTGTCGCAACTGAGCCTTGGTGAGTTTCACCGAGCCCTTAGGGTTTTCGAGGGTCTCTACTCCGGAGGCGAGGAGGGGGCAGAGAAGCAGCAAGAATATGGTGCCCAGAATCGTTTTGAGGTTGCGTGAAACCATAGCTCTTTCTCCTTGCACACCTTGAGGGATATTCCCTTGGGTTCCTAGGCTTAAACCTCAGCCTCCCACACGTCTGGGTGGCTGGGTCTAGCCGCTCTCCGAAGGGCTTTAGCATCTTTTAGTGCTAACCCATAGCAGTCAATCGCTGAGGAGCCTGGGGCCGTAAAAGCTTCCCACCGTCAGCGCCGGGGGGCGAAAGCGTAACTACATGAAATGTTTTGGCTAATCATCGCGAGAGAGAGGCGGTCCCCAGGCTCAGAGGAGACGCGGGGGCGCCAACAACTGCGGGATCGTTTATCTCGCCACAGGGGTCGGAAACCCCTGTCAGTCATGACTTTCCGCCTTTTTCGGTCTGCCTCCTTCGGAGGTTGGGCCCGAATCCCTGATTAGCTTCCGGGAAAATCCGCTAAAAGTCGGGAAGTCATGACTGACACGAGTTTCCATCTCTGCGCTCATTCTTGCCAACATTCCAAAGCCTCACTCCCAGGTTTCGGAGGCGTTGGGGTGGGGCACACCGCTGCCCTATTAGACTATAGTTGACAAACCCAGAAGACTACTACGTCGCTCTGTGGGCGGTTACGTTCAATTGTTGACCGCACTCAAGCACGGGGAGGAGTTCTTCCTAGCAACTGCGCATCCGGATCGTTGCTGGTCATAGTCGATTCAGCGAATTCACTTATAATTTGGTAAATTAGAGGCGACTGCCTAGTTTTTTTTACTTTCCCAGAGAGATGTTTAAGTGTCATCAACCCCAAATCTTTCATCTCATGGAGATTCCCCGGGTTTGTCAGCAATCCACGGAGCTTTTCCCGAATTTCTCCGCTATTTGAGGGAACCTCCACAATAGCTGCATTAAGTCCGTCCCGCAGAATTTCTCTCAGAAGACCTTGATTGACGCCTTCGCGGCTGATCAACAGAGCTACGTTTGCTGCTAGAAATTCCAATGGTAGGCCAGATGTATGGAAGTCCATAGTAAAGCCAGACTCAAGATAGATTCCGATATCTATCTGCTTCATTAGGGTTCGAATCTTCCACGGTGTTAGCGGCGGTAGCATCGTAAGGCGCATCCTTAGCCTAGGTAGCTTTTCAAGAAGAGCCAAATGTTCTTTGAGGTCACTTTTGCGACCGATCAAGGTTTGAATTAAGTGGAATTCAACCCCGTCTTGAGCGAGCTGGTCTAAGGCCTCGAAAAGAGCTCCGTAGTTTTTTGAATATGCTATCTTTCCGGCACACAAAATACGGGGGCCATCAGTCGTCTTTCGAGAGACAGAGGCATCTGTAGAGCGATAAATATCTGGGTACTCAGCCTCAAGTTGCCGGTAGAACTCAGTAGAATCTAGCTCTACATCGGGCAACGCAACATCCTCAATGAAGCCTTCAGCAAGCGCATCCAGATCTGGTATGCCACTGCAAGCTCGAAGCTGAGTTTGATCCACGCCCAGCTTTCGAAGGCGAGTCGTTACCTGCTCTTTGGGACTATGAATCACGACCGCGGCATCTTTCAGTACCTGTCTATGCACTACTGCAAGGTCAGGATGCTCGGTCAAGTAGGCCAAGTCGCTTCCAGCATGCATAATCATGTAGGGTCGATTAGTAAATCGCGCAGCCATAGACGCCGCTACTCCATAGGGCTGCAGGTACCAGCCCACTATTATGCTACAATTAAACTCTCGCACGACATGACAGATTCGCCCACACATGCGAGTCTCAAAACATGGTGAATAGGGGATGTGCGTTCGCTCATCGAGCGGTACTAGATTATGCACAAATACTCCGCTGCTCTGAAGCTGCTCCAGATATTCAGCGTCAGACGGCGCCCACTGTTGTTTGAAAAAGTTTTCAGTCTCCTCGGCATTTGTAACGAGATGCACATCGTAACCTCTTTGACCCAGTCGTCTTGCCGTCTCAAGAGTCAACCGACTGACTCCCCCCTGTAAAGGTGGCACTTTGCCGACTATGCAGATTCGAGCCTTCATGGCTTAGAGACCTTTTGGTCAGGAAGAATGCGCAATACCGGAAACATCTCAAAACAATCTAAAAACAGCTGGGGTGGACCAGTCTGAATATGGCCCTGCGCCTTCCAAAACTCCAAACCCGCTCGAGTGGCAAGTCCCGGATAGCTACTAAAGCCCGCATTGGCCGCGATAATATCGAGGTTTTTAGCGATAGTTCGCCCCACGCCCTTTCCTTGACAATCTGGACTGACATAATTTTGTAGACCTCGTCCCTCGAGAAGGTCGAAGGACCCGAGTCCCACCGGGATATCAGACCCGCATTCGCAAATTACGAAGGAATTAAATCGGGGATCGGTCGAGCCACGAACTAGCCCTTCTTCAGTAATGAGGCCAAGCCACTCACGCAACTTTTCCGGATTTGGAGAGTACCAGCGCCGCACAAGGTCAGTGATGCAGGAATGCATCATTTCTTTGAGAAGGGGAGCGTCGTGTGGAGTAGTTGTGCGCACCCAAGTATTGAAGCGGACGTCCCGTGTTAGCCCCTCCTGCACAAAACTAGAGTCCGCAGCTTTGAAGTGTGAGTCGAGGTTGCTCATCTTTTTGTGCCTCAGACACTCTTACCGAGAACACCAGAGAACCACCGAAGACAGGTATCTGAGCCGAGCTTGTCGTGAACATACCCGATAAACTCCTCAAGCTCCTTCCGTTTTTTAGACCGAAAGCCAACAGGGTCATGCTCGCGCTGAGACCGCAGCTCGTCTCTCTCCGCATCTCGTGTCGGTTCGTGGTGGATAAAATGTCCGAAGTGATTGTGACAGAACTCGGCGTAATCTGTGGTGTAAAGAATGAATTCATGCCAGAGGTCATCCACGACGTCCATAGCTGGAAGAATAACGAGAGGGGGGGCATCAGGGGTTCGAGTTCCTACCAGATAGAGCCATGTTTTGACATCATTGAATATCGTTTCGCTCTCTTCGAGCGAGAAGTGATATTTAGAGGCGAAGCGATTGAGAAGATCACTATGTTTGTAACCAAGGACTAGCGGCAACGACGCTTTCTCGATTCCTACGTCATTCATGTTTTCCTCCTCGTCTATGAAACGGACGGGCGAGGGCCTGTGGCCGTTGCCCGTCCGTTGACACTACAGTTAGGTGGCCCCTCGGCACTTACTGCCACAAGCACTCACATTGCATTGAGCCTCCGCAACAAGATTTGCCTCTACCAGTCGCCGAATTAGCCCAGCTCGCTCTTCAAAAGAACTTTGCTGAGGTGCGGCGGGAGAGTGGAGTGCATCTATTTGCGTTACTCCAGTGGCTGAATCGCGTTCTCTTAGTGTTTCTATTGCCATGTACGTTCTCCTTGCGTAGTACGTTGCTGTTCCGACCGACTCTTGGCTCGACGATTCACCACGAATCAACGAGTCAGATGTTTCAGTCGTAAGATTGCGCTGGACTATCTCACAAGGTTCTTCCTCATCAACATAATTCCGGGATTAGGCGTCAGAGGAGAAATCAGATGTCCGTCGTGCGCGTTATTAAGTCTTTAGAACATAGCGGTCTGTTGTTATAAGTCGCGGGTCTGGTGTTATGACACTCGTGGGGCTATTACCCGTTTATGAGCGATGCATCCCTGGCTCACTTGGAGTGGAATCTCGATGAGCTGATCAGGTCAGACGACGATCAATTCCTCTCTTTTGGGCAGGACATTCATGATATCACGATTGAATTAGCTGAATTTCGGAAGAAACACTCCGGGCCAGGGGCAGAGCACTCGATCGATCAGTCCTCAGTTGCGCGGCTGTTAAAAGATGCTGAGGCCCTCCTCAGTCGCGCTTATACTCTCCAGTTAGCAATCCAGATTATAGTGACCGCCAGAGAGAGCAACTCGGACAGCTTTTTACTTATCGGGCAGCACGCAACAGAGATATACTTTTCTTGTCTATCAGCCCTAGAGGAGCCGCTGAGCCGAATTAACTCCGCAATGATTGAGGCGGAAAATGCGGACCTAAAACAGTATAAGGTCTTCTTGGACAATATTTCGGACATCCGCCCGCAGGATACATCGGCCTCAACGGCTGCTGGCTCTTCCTCAGATCCGAGCAGAACTAACTTCTCTATCTGGTGTGATTACGGTCGCCTTCGACAGTCCATGCGTCTGACTATACCAGCCGTTGATACGAGTCCGTTGAGCCTCACAGAGGCGTTGCTCGTGCTAGGTCGAGGTCGCGAAGAGGTGCGAGCGCAGACATTCCAAGCGTACTCCTCGTGGATGGCAGAAAGCCGAGGTGTTTTTGCTGACTTGTATTCCAAGCTCGTTGACTTCGCTAGGAAAGAGAGGGCGAAATTACGGCGTCAGCCGTGGCGGTCGTACTCTACTAGAGAGAATATCACGCCTAAAATTCACACTGACCTCATCTACAACGAAAAGTGTGTATCTCTTTTTCATCGATTCGAGCGACTGAGACTTAATCTACCGTGCACTGGTACGGCACCGGTATTCAAGAAGTTTGCAAGGCAAGCTTCTCTCAACGACCTCTTTTGTCCACAAGACGTTGCACGGCTGATTGTATCAGCATTCGAATCGCTCAGCGGAGACGCCGCAGATATTGTAAAAGGCATCTTTAAAAAGGGAAGGGTATTTACTAAGCCTGGGCGCTCATCAGACCGAGGGGTCAATTGTGTTGGACTCCCGCAGATAGGCCCATATGTATCAGTCCCGATGCCCACCTGTAGTGCGCCGCTCATTACACGCCTGGCGCACGAGATGGGGCACGCATTCCAGAAGACTCTTGCTGGTGGCTGCTCCTACTTCTGCCATGGAATAGAACGCCTGCTCTCGGAGTCAATTGCAACATTTTTTGAGCTTTGGACGCTCAATTTTATGCTTGAGAGCCCCGCCTGTGCACACTTCGGGCGAGGAGATCGCCTCGCGATATTGGCCCCTCTCTTCGAGGACCTCTACGAACGTACCGCATACGCTCTCTACGAGCAGACAGTTTCACAATTGGAAGTTGAAGAGATCAAGAACGCTGACATTTTATCACAGGTTTGGAGGGAAGCGCATGAACCGCTTCTAACTGGATTGTATACACTCCCTACGGAGTTCGACAGTTGGTGGGCCGATCAGTATATGATGTTTCGTTCCCCTTTGACCCAGTCCTTCTATCCGGCTGCTACAGTCATCGGTATCGCGCTGTACTTTCGGGCAAGGCAGGATCCGGCCGAATTTATGAACATCCTACAGGACCGCCTGGTGTTGGGCGGAACTGTAGCTTACGCGTCGTGGGGACAGCCATTCGGTATAGACTTTGACTCGTTGCCAGGAGCTGAGTTAGCGACCCGTTTTTTGGCTCACTCTATGCAAACAATTGAAAACCTAGAACTGTAAAAGGAGAGATTGAGATGAACACCCCAGCACGACAGAAGCGACACAATCAAGAGGATGCGAATCCGGGTAGTTCAATGCGGTTGCCGGTGCTTGAAGAGTTAGCCAACGTCATCCGCGAGCAACTTGAAGAACGAGGTTGGTTTAAAATGCGTGAACCAACCGTTTCGTCAGGCGAATTCAGGGTCATTGGGGAAAAACTGGGAACTATTCTCAGTGATGGGAAAATCCAGATCCTCGGAAATCCAGTGTCTCTTGCAACTAGCGATCAGCCACTTGCTCTTCATAACGATGAGCCACATGCTCGATACCTGGCGTGGTATTGTGAGCAACAACAAGCTAAAGACGCTGTAGGGACCGACATCCTCGACATTTCTGACTTCCGTAGGTCGCTCGGAGAGGATGTTGTACTCACGTTATCCACGATAGTAATTCCCGGGTCGGGGAGGCAGCATAAAGATGAAACGGCGATGGTTCTGGTGAATGGAGAAGCGAGACCAAATTTTGTACCATGGGCTAGGCACACACTGGATAACCCCGAGAAGGAAAGAGCGCTAGAGGCATTCCGTAACTATGTAGTAGCCAAGGCCGAGCGGCCGGACGCCATTACCTCAGTTATCTTGGGGGAGGGTGAAATGCTATTTCTCCATAATAATCGATACCTCCATGGTAGAGGCCCTCTAAAGGGCGGAAGTACACGGTGCTTGAGACGCCTCTGGATAGGAGACTAGAAATGTCGACGCACGAACCTGATGCCGGTCCCAGAAGTAAAAACTCGCCGACCTGGGAGCAACGATTAGACGAAGTTGAATTTGGTGGATTGCGTTTGTCGATGAACGCGCTGTATCTCCAACAATTAGCTACGTTCAGAGAAGAGCTTGTTGGGAAAACGGTATTAGTACCCGGATTCGCGAATTTTCCGGACGCGATGTGGCTTGCGTCAATTGGAGCGCGAGTTGTTGGTGTTGATTCAAGCTCAGAGGGTTGTAGCGACTACAAAATGCATTGGGAAACCCGCAGAGAGTCAGTGGCTGGTGTATTGGATATCTGTCAGTTTGATGTGAGGGACTATGTAAGGAGCGTTAAAACTGATGCATTTTATGCTGTAATCTCGGAGTTGCTCATTCATATCTTTTCGCGGGCAGAACAGGCGCACGTATTGGAGGAATTTCAGCGAGTTATTCAGCCAGGAGGATTTCTCCTTTTGACTGCGTTGGCTTCTGGTGATCGCAACTTTCCAACGTGCCCCGACTTAGTTGCAGGCAAAGATCTGACGGATCAATTTCCAGAGGATCAGTGGACCGTCCAGCAGTGTGTCGAATATGAGGAAGGAACAGCCCACAGTCATTCTAACGGAGAGAGACATAATTTCCCCCATCGAATTGTGCTTTTTGTTGCAAGAAGGCATGCCTGACTGCTCTCGTGAACAGGTAAATCGCTCGCCCGTCCGAAACGGCCCGGTTGAGTGAACAAACTGACCCGCCATCACAGAAGGTGGTCTTTTGCGTAGGTGATGCTCGCCCAAGCCAGCGCCGAATACGCAGCGGCGAGGAGGGACAGAGTGGCCACAACGGCTCTGTACCGTTCCGAGGAAAAGAGAGGCGCAATGGTACCCCACATGGCCAAGGAGAGGAGCGGCAGTCGGCACGGATAAGTTGTAGGCGCAGAGGCGAACGCGCTAAAATCACTCCTTCAGCCGAGGAGCAAGAGAGCGACTATCGGAGGGACTTCCGCAAGAGTAGTTGGGCCGCGTGCATAAAGAGAATCTACGAGGTAGACCCCTTGGAGTGCCCCAAGTGTAAAGCACAGATGCGCATCATCGCCTTCATTCAAGACGCTCACTCAATCAAGGACATCATGAAGGCTCAAGGGATCCCGGACTTCCAAGCCCCTCCTCCTATTCCTAAGTTCATCGATACCGAACAGGCTATCGATGAGCTACCCCCGTTCGACTCCTTCGAGCCGTCGCCTGATGACTTCTAAACTCCGCTTCCTCTGTGACGGAAAGGCAGGAGTGCGTGCCTCACGCCATTATTAGTAACTTAGCTCGCCCTTCCACGCTCTCTTTGCAGCCTTGAAACCATAGCGAGGTGGGACAGACCTCGCATTTCGAACCTCGCTTGACCCATCTCGACAAAACAAATATCCGCCCGCTACTACAGTTCAGCTACTTACGAAAAAGTGATCGATCGTCCTATCCCTAAGATAGTTTGGCTATACCAGCGGTCGAACGAGGGATCTTGGCCCCTGCAGCCCTTTAGCGTAGCGATCCGCTTCGTGATACCATGGGGTCTGAGGTTTGTATGAAGAGGTTTCGCCAAATCGTCATCATGCCACTTGCTTTTGCAGGAGGTGGCGCCCTTCTCATCATCGCCTTTGTCATCTTCACTCAAGACCTCCGGATCTTTCCTGGTGTCCTTTCAACGAGGCTCCGGCAGCCTGCCTCGCCGCCCCCAGGGAGCACTACCCTGACCGCTACGACCGCTGATGGCGAGACCCTTGCCGTATGGCGAGCCGAGGCCGTCGGAGAAAAGAGGCCAGAGCGGATTATTCTTTTTAACGGAAATGCCCAGTCACTGCCCTCGTCAGTTGTGGAGCAGCGATGGCTAGCGGAGCTTGGCTTCACGAATTTCGCTTTTGACTACCGAGGGTTTGGCTCAAGCACCGGCTTCCCGTCTGAGCAGGGTATCTACTCCGATGCTGAAGCTGTTTTCGATCTGGTCGTAAAGAACGAATCTATTAAGCCGCGAGATGTAGTCGTTTTCGGGCGTTCGATCGGAACTGGCCCCGCCTCATTTATCGCCCAACAGCGGGGGGGCAGCACTCTCGTGCTCATCTCGCCGTACACGAGCGTGCCAGATATCGTCAGAGAGAGGCCGTTGTTCCGATTCCTGGTCCCGTTCCTTTGGTATGAATTTCCAACTCACCGATACCTCGCTGAACTCAAGGAAACCTGCGTGGTTTTGGCGCACGGCAAGCGTGACACTATTATTTCCTATGCACACTCAGAGCGGCTTAAAGCCCGCTACCACGGAAACCATCCACTAGCCTTTATCTCGTCAGCTCAAGCGGGGCATCAAGACATCTTGGATCTTGAACGAGAGAGAATTGGCGAAGCTCTACTCACGTGCGTGTCCCGTGAGCGCTCATAATTTGCACGAAGGACGTGCCTGAGGCTGCCGTACCCTTGCCCGCGATTACCTGCCGGACACCTAGCCGCAGGAGCGCCTTTAAACAGAAGTCGAAGGATAAGAAAAATCAGTTAATTCCGGAGTCGTGTCAGTTAACCAGGTAGCTAGGATCGGTTTTGGTAGCTGATAAGGAATATTACTCTGGATTGCTCTGGTACGGGGCTACGTTTGTAGCTCGCCGACAGAAGGCGTTCTTATAAAATCATATGGTCTATTCAGTGACCTCGGGGAGAGAGAAAGTAACCCCGTACCAGAGGTACCACCAGAGGCACGTCCTAGGTCTCGTATTAGCCTAAGGGCTAAAGGGATAGGCATGTTGTATGAAAAGGGGCTCTGTTCCAATGGAAGTAGAGCCATAAGTATAGGTGCCGATTTTCAGCCCCATTTTTTACAAGTATGAGTACTTAAACTGTGGTGTCCTCGCTCACGGTGCTGCTCGGGTATACTGTGATGGATGCAAGCACTCGCTCCTGATCGCGTTTTCGTGCAAACGCCGGGGGGTATGCCCCTCATGCGGTGCTAAGCGAGCAGTGAAGTTCGCAGAACACATCTACAGCGAAGTTATCGAAGACGTCCCCCATCGAGACACCGTCTTCACCATCCCAAAACGCTTGAGAGTCTTCTTTAAGTACGACCGCAAGCTCAATACCATCCTCTTTCGTGCCGCTTGGGGGGCGCTCTAGTGGGCAGACAGCCCCCTAGCCGTCATTTGAATCTTGGCCAAGCCAATTTCAAATAGGAAAAAGAAAGCCAAGTTCGAATAGGAAAAAGAAAGCCAGAATAAGAACCCCCGTAGGGTCCTAGGGGGCAGGCAGCCCCCTAGCCGTCATTTGAATCTTGGCGAAGCCAAGTTCAAATAGGAAAAAAATGGAGCGGGAGACGAGACTCGAACCCGCGACCCTCAGCTTGGAAGGCTGATGCTCTAGCCAACTGAGCTACTCCCGCTCAACTAAGCCCTCACCTGGTAAGGGATTAATTCATCGGCAGCGTCAGTCGCGGAGGGGGAATTCAACACTAAAAGGGGGCAAAAGGCAATCCAGACCTACGCTTTGCGGGGTAACATCTTTCGGCACATGAGCGAGCTCGCCACCCGTGAAAATGCCGTTTCAAAATGGGGATTTGGCGCGCCGAGTCAGGGCAGATGGCACAACGAGAGATTTAGGCTCGCCAATCCCTCCACCCCTGCTGCACACTAAAGAGGCTATGGATAAGAAACCGGTGAAATACGAGCGGCGCATGGGGGCCCTAGATCTCCTCATGTCCTCGGTGCTCGATCGGAGCGGGGCCATGGACCATCTGCTGATGGAACGGCGCTCGCCACCCTATATCCTGACCTCCCTGGTAGCAATTGTGGCCGTGCTCGTCCTGCCTGCCCTTTACTACCACCACACCTACAGCGTCACTCCGGTCGATAAAACCCTGGCGTACGCCATCATCATCACCCTGGTGCTGACCTTAGTTCTCTTCACCCTGTGCACGACGGTGCTGCTGCGCCTGATGGGTATCAGCGCCCCGGTTGTTAAGGTCATCGGAGCCATCACCTATTCGCTCGTCGCAACCATTCCGCTCATGCTCACGTATTATGGCGCAAATTTCGCCATCAACGGCGAGCTCACCATCCTGAGCTTCTTCACAACCGGCCGGCTTGCCGAGGGAGAATGGCTAATCGGGCTCTTTCCCACGCTGCTCTATATCGCCGCGGCCCTCATGTTCCTGGTGTTTGTGAGCGCGCTTCGCGCCTTAGGCAACACTCCCATCAGCTCCGCATACCTGATGGCGGTCTTGTGCCTTCCGCTCCTGATTGGATCTTTCTTCGTGGGAATGACGTGCGCTGAGTCCCTCTTCCCGCAAAGCGCCTTTCACGTTGGCAGGTTCTTTTCATCTTTCCTGGACGTTCCGACTCAGTAACCAAGCTGCCGCCCCCTAGCGGCAACTCGCTGCTCTGAAGCCATCATCCAGAGCCCGTAGCGTGTGCTCAATCGCCTCACCCTCGTGGGCAACCGAGACAAACCCGGCCTCGAATGCAGACGGCGCAAAATATACCCCTGCATCAAGCATGGCATGGAAGAATCGGTTAAATGCTTCCTTATCCGCCTGCAGCGTGTCCCGGAACGACTGCACGGGCTTATCCGAGAAGAAAAATCCGAACATGGTGCCCACAGACTGGGCCACCAGCGAAATACCATGCCGAGCTGCGCCTGCGCGCAATCCGTCAACCAAGCGCTCTGTAACTCCAGCCGCACGCTCAAAGGTCCCGGGCTTGCTCCACTCGCTGAGGGTCGCAATACCTGCTGCCATCGCCAGCGGATTTCCCGAAAGCGTGCCCGCCTGATACACCGGGCCAAGCGGCGCCAGGCACTCCATGATCTCGCGGCGCCCTCCGAATGCCCCAACAGGCAGCCCTCCCCCGATCACCTTGCCTAGCATCGTCAGGTCGGGCTTGACGCTGTACAGCCCCTGCGCTCCGCCGAGGTGCACCCGAAATCCAGTCATAACCTCGTCGAAGATGAGCAGCGAGTCGTGCTGTGACGTGATGTCGCGAAGCGCGCGCAGGAACCCCGGCTCCGGAACAAGCAGGCCACAGTTGCCTACCACCGGCTCAACGATCACTGCAGCGATATCGCTCCCGCACGCCGCAAAGAGGCGCTCAACGGAAGGCACGCTGTTGAACTCTGCCACAAGAGTATCCTCAACAGCCGCCGGGGGAACGCCGGCGCAGTCTGGCAAGCCAAGCGTGAGCACACCTGAGCCCGCCTTGGCGAGCAGCATGTCAGCATGCCCGTGGTAGCATCCCTCGAACTTGACGATCTTTCTCCGGTTGGTAAATCCCCGCGCAAGGCGGATCACCGCCATCCCTGCCTCCGTGCCCGAGTTCACAAAGCGCATCAGCTCAAGCGACGGGAAGAGGCCTCGCACGATCTCGGCCAGCTCGCTCTCTCCGGCATGGCAGGCGCCAAAGCTTGTTCCTCGCTGCGCCTGCGCGTGCAGCGCGTCGACAACGCCCGCATGGGCATGGCCCAGCACAAGCGGCCCCCAGCTGTTGATGTAGTCGACGTACCTGTTGCCATCCACATCGAAGAGGAAAGGGCCCGAGCCATAATCGACTATGAAGGGCTCTCCTCCAACCGAACGGAAAGCCCGCACCGGGGAATTTACCCCTCCGGGAAAGTTCGTTTTAGCTTTTGCAAAGAGTTCCGTTGAGCGAGTGCGATTAACCGCCATGTATCCTCCGGCCTAGGCATGACATCAGCGCATCATGCACCGACTGAGGGGCAGAAATAAAGCGACAGGAGTGCCCGGGGTCCCCTACTCCGCGACGCCAGGATCTGCGTTAAGCGTAAACTCTTTGCCGTCCGAGATCCCATCCCCATCGGAATCCGCTACCTGCGGATTCGTCATCATGACAAGCTCAAGATCGTCCCGAAGGCCGTCATCGTCGGTGTCGAGCTTGTTTGGATCTGAGCCGTTTTCGGTCTCGTACGAGTCGCTCAAGCCGTCCTCATCGACATCGGCGTACGAGTCACCCGGATTCTTTGGATCTCCGCCTGATGCGCCCTCCGCGCCGTCGCTCCTCCCGTCTCCGTCGGAATCAAGGAGCCGAGGATTCGTCCCGAGCTTCGCCTCATCCCCATTCGAGAGGCCATCAAGATCAGAATCGTTGCTGCGAACCCTCGTGTTAATGTCGGTGGTCACGACTTGATCCGGAATCGACTGCGAGTCCTGCGGACCGGAGCCAGTGCGCCCCTCAAGGTCATCCGAGAATCCGTCTCCATCCGAGTCGAGCCACACTGACTTTGAGTCCCCAAAACCCTTGCCGAGCCAGTTGCCGCCTGCGCCCCGCGCAGCGCCCTCTGACTCCGCCGCTTGCGAGAGCTCATCGAGGAGATTGCCGGAGCGGTCCGACTTGGCGCCGAGGGAGGTCGCATTATTGTCGGGGGTTAAAGTGCGGGTCGGGGTTGAGGTTGGCGTGCTCGTTACTGTGCCGGTTGTCTCCGCCGTGCCGGTTGTTTCCGGCGTGACACTCACCGTACCCTCTGGAGTTTCGGTAGGCGTAACAGTGCTGGTAGGACCAGCCGTTGCAGTTCCCGTTCCGGCAGGCCCCGAGGCCTGACCTCCTACCGAATAATCGGTCTGGCAGGCATCTGTCCCGCTAACCAGGATTGCCACCGCCACGATGGAAACGCAGGCGGTGAACTTCTCAAGCGCGAACTTACTGAGCATTCCGGACTCCTAAATCTCTAACTCCGTTCTGAGCCCTCCCACGATACCCCGCCCCACCGATTCGAAAAAGGGGTGGCGTGAGACCCCACGAAGTCTCAGAGACTTCGTGGTCTATTCGAGGTGCGACGATAGGATCTTGATTATGCTTGCTATTCGAGGGGCAGGTGCGGCCTACTGCGCAGGTCGGGAGGGGCTCGACACCGATGCGGCAAACGATAGCAGCACCTCGATGTCATCCGGATTGGAGCTTTTTGAAAGGTACCCCACGGCCCCGTACTGGGAGGCGGTCTCGGACAGCTCCGGCAGCATGTTGTCGCTTGTGGCGATCACAGCGGAGCCTTGATGCGACAGCTGCTGCAGCAGCTCAAGCGCGCTCGATATGGCATGGAGATCGACGAGCACAACAGAGGCCTTCCAGGAGCTCGCCAGACTAACGGCATCCGCCGGAGTCGTGGCGAGTTTGCACTCAACCTTGAACTCGGGATGGTACATCTCAGCAAACTCGACGATCTGCTCGTAATGATCGAGGTGGTCGTCCACGACGAGGAGCCTCACCTCCCTGCGCAGAGTCGCGTCGACCGCTCGCTGTGTCATCCCTGCAGTCATCAGCTTATTCAACCTTCTTTGCTCTTGAGGCGCCCAATCGCCCCCCATGGTTAGAGTATCGGCAGGGCTGCCAAAACCCTGAATGTCGCTTTTTTGGCGGGCCCCCTTGCGGTAAACAACTGGCAACAGGTGAACATTCCCTAAAAAAATTCATTGCCCATTCTATCTTTTTTGCATATGGTACGACCATGAACCGCATCTACACAGGACTGCAATGAAGACAAAAACACGCAAGCAAACAATTGCGGCTTTAGCGGATGCGGCGGGCTTCCAGTCAAGCACCCTTGCCCCGGTACAGCGTCAAACACTTGAATTTCTTCGCAATTTCCTTGCGGAGAAAGGCTATGCTCCGTCCCTAAAATCCATAGCCGACTTCATCGGGGTAAAGTCTGCCTCGACTGCACACTTCCACCTCGAGCGTCTTGAGCAGAAAGGCTTTATCCGACGGGGTTCCGACGGGATGCTTGAGATTCTCGACCGCGCCACGCCTGAGCTCGGCCCCAGCGCCGTGCCGCTCGTGGGCGTAATCGCTGCCGGCAGGCCTATCGAAGCCGTCGAACAGTCGACAACTATCGAGATCCCACCAAGCATGATCGACGGCCGCGGGGAGGTGTACTGCCTCGAGGTGAGCGGGAACTCAATGATCGATGAACACATCTGCGATCGGGATGTTGTTGTTATCAAGAAACAGGATGGAGCTGAGGACGGCCAGATTGTGGTGGCACTCCTCGATGATGGAAGCGCAACTCTTAAGCGGTATCGACGATTGAAGAGTGGTCAGGTGATGCTCATTCCGGCGAACCCAACTATGCAGCCCATCACGGTCGACAAGGTTACGATTCAGGGGCGCCTTATTGGAGTAATTAGGCAGCTCAATTAAAGATTGTCGTTAACAACCCAAGGGCAATAGAGTAAACACAGGAAAAAGCGGAGCCGTAGAAAAGCACACGCCACTAGCCTGTGAGGTTGCCGGAGGGAATGCCCCGGCTGTTTAAAGAGAAAGTTTTATAAACGAAAAAGGAAAAGGAGCAAAAATGGACCTCTACGAGCGTAATGCGACCGATTCAGAGACATCAGGCGAGAAGACCAAGGCACTTTCGTCGGCGATCACACAGCTTGAAAAGAAGTACGGCAAGGGCGCCATCATGAACCTCGGGTCGTCAATGGCCGAGAAAGTAGAGGCACACTCCACAGGCAGCCTCACGCTCGACATCGCCCTAGGAATCGGGGGAATCCCTAAGGGCCGTATATGCGAGGTCTACGGGCCTGAGTCCTCTGGAAAGACAACGCTTGCGCTCAGCGCCGCAGCGCAGGTTCAGCGCGCTGGCGGCACGGTGGTGTACATCGACGCGGAGCATGCACTCGACGTCAACTACGCAAAGCGGCTTGGTGTCGACACATCAAAGCTTCTCGTAAGCCAGCCGGATTCCGGTGAGCAGGCCCTCGACATCTGCGAGGCTATCGTCTTGTCTGGGTCGGTTGACCTCGTTGTTATCGATTCAGTTGCGGCCCTTGTTCCGCGTGCCGAGATCGACGGTGAGATGGAGGATCAGCAGCCTGGCCTGCAGGCGCGCCTCATGAGCAAGGCACTCCGCAAGCTGACGGCCGCATCCGCAAAGTCCAACACCACGATCCTCTTCATAAACCAGATCCGAATGAAGATCGGGGTCATGTTCGGAAGCCCGGAAACAACTAGCGGAGGAAATGCCCTGAAGTTCTACGCCTCTGTTCGCCTCGACGTCCGCCGTATCGGGTCGATTAAGGAGGCTGATAGCGTCACCGGCAATCGCGTGCGCGTTAAGGTGGTCAAGAATAAGGTAGCGGCGCCGTTCCGTGAAGCTGAGTTCGACATCATCTTTAATGAAGGCGTAAGCTATATCGGAGAGATCGTCGACGTCGGATCAGACAAGGGCGTCATCGATAAGGCGGGTGCCTGGTTCAGCTTCCGCGGCGAGCGGATCGGCCAGGGCCGTGAGGGCGCGAAGCAGTTCCTGCGCGAGAACCCTGAAATGACGCAACAGATCCGCGAGCTAATCATGGATTCGGTTGCCGTCGGCGCAGAAAACACCAAGGCCGAGGCAGGCGCAACTGCGGGCGACGAAGCGGAGGGCACCCCCTCCGAGCGGCCGTCGCGCTCGAAGAAGAAGGTCGCCGCAAACGGCTAGCCGTCTCATCTGAAGGTTGCCGAAGCGGCGGGAGGGGCCCTTGTAAGGCTCCCCCGCCGCTTCCTTTTTTGTTTGCGGTTGAGTATCCGCCGCGAAGTGTGGGACTATCTCATCACCTGTTCTGCCATGCTTACCTACGGGGTGCATGCTAGAGCGGGGCTATCACAGAGAGGCCCTCTATGTTCATTCGCGCTTCAACCGAGGTCTATCCGCGCTGCCACCAGATTACTATAGGTGGGACCTGCCGTTTCGCTATCGTCTCCGAGGATCGCTCTATCACCCTGGTTGATCCCGGCTCCTCCGCACACATTCCCGCACTGGAGGAGCGGCTGTCGAGCGCTGGGTTGGCGCTCAGCCAGGTGTCGCGCATCCTCATAACCCATCTCCATGCTGATCGCGTCGGCGCTATTCCGCTGCTCCGGCAGGCGCTGCCCCGGCTTGCGGTGTGCGGTAATGCTGCCATGACGGCCAAGCTCAGGGACGCAGCTTTTGTCGAGTCCGTGTGGCGGGATGATTGCGAGCTACGCGAAATATTCACGGCGAGCGGGACGCCTCTTTCACTCAAAGATTTCCGCGACGGGCTCTCCATTACCAAGAGTCTGGCAGACGGCGAGACACTGGCGATCGACGAGGACATCACGGTTCGGGCCATAAGCACTCCGGGCCACACCGACCATTCTCAGAGCTTCCTTGTTCTTCCCTTCTCCTTTCTGATCGGCGATGAGACCCTTGGATACTATCAGGGTCGTCGGCTGGCGACACCCGGAGGGGATCTTTCGCTTGAGTCAGCCGTCACGTCCATCAAGCGGTTTAAGGACATCCAGCTCACCGGTATTGGGTTTTCATATGGCGGATGTATCACCGGTGGCCTGGCCCGCAAGCATCTTGATGCGGTGCTGCTTAACACCTCAGACCTGATTACCGAGACCCGTGCGGCACTTGAGCGCGGCGTGGCTGTTGAGGAAGTACTTGCCCAAGTAAGGGAATCGCTGTTCGTGCCCCTGGTGGAGGATCCGTGTCTCGTTCGCAGCCTCGGCCGAAGCTGCGACGAGATATGGAAGCAGCTCGCCGGAAGGTTGCCGCACCGTGCAGCCGGTGCCGCGCCTACCAGTTAAGCTTGACCCACACCATGGCGTGGTCGGATGCGCCCTTCGGCTCGTATACAACGCCAGTATCGTAGTCCCCCTCGCGCGACGGGTTGAGCCAGGCGAATGGCAGGCTCTCCGCGGGAAGGAGGATGTCGTCGAGCCAAGAATATTGGCCCTTGTACTCGAAGGTGCCTGGAAGAGAGAAAACCCCCCGGTTGGCAGTCAGCACGCTAAAGAGCCGCTTGGGCTGTTCAACTCCCGCCCTGCACACTGGGAAGCCGCGCTTCGTCAGCCGACATCCGCCGTCAGCCTGAAAGCTCGACAGGGCGAGCGATCCTTCAAGGATGCGCGCGCTCGCCACATCGAAATTGCTGTTTCGGTCACCGAGCACGACAAGGATAGACTTATTTGAGGCAAACGCCTGTTGGTGACGCACTTCAATGATGCGGCGAAACGCCTCTGCCATCTCCATCCGGTAGGTCTCCCACTCAAGTCCGGTCGGATCGCCCTCGCCTCCGCGCTTAGATTTTAGGTGGAAATTGACGATCGACACCACCTTCGTGACCTCATCGTTTCGCGCCTTCACCGAGAGCTGCAGCTCAAGCGGCGTGCGCGAGAAAAGCCGCGGCCGTTGCTTTGCCACGAGCTTCGGAAGCTCGACGCGGGAGTACGCCAGAGTATTGAGCACGGTGGCGCGGTCGGTAGCGACGAGGAAACCCAGGCCCATTCCACCCTCAGCTGGCGGGCCCACCCGAGCCTCGAAGGTGCGGCTCGTCGCAGCCTTCAAGCCATCGATAATCGGCTTGAGCGCGGTCTCACCTTCTGCTGCGCTGGCTGATATAATCTCCTGCAAGCCGATGACGTCGCACTTGGCGCGCGCAAAACGCTCAACCAGGTCCTCAATCTTGTTCTCGTGCTGCTTGGTTGTGTACTTGATGTTTTTCGTCTTGGCCGAGGCAAAGGTTCCTAGGAGCTTCAGATTTTGGCTGCACACCGTGAGGTCTGAAGACCCGCGGGGATCCGGAGCAACAAGCCCGATGGGCGTGGCTGTAGGCTGACGCTTTGCATTGCTCGCCCCCGTTTCGTCAGCCCCGGTAGCAGCCTGCATGCACAGATCGCAGGCCGCAGCAGCCGCAACCAAGACTAAACCACGCCGAAAAAAAGATCCTACGAGTCGCCGCATGCCCTTACTCTCCACGAACGCCGGTTCTGTGCGCGCTGAACTTCAAAGAGAGATTCTACAGGGAAGCTGCCGTTCCGGGCAGCCTCGATGTGTAGGAGCGCCAGCCTCCCTATGAGGACCGCATCCACGATATCCTGGTGCTTGTCGAGCCCGGTCAGGCCGAGCCTCTCAAGGTCTGGCGCATAGAGGTAGGCCGCAGTCCTTACCGCAGCAGACTTAACCTCAATCCGGGGGATTTGCTTGCCTCGCAAGCCCATCACCTCGTACTGAACGGAACGCGGATTGATCCGCCCTGGGACGACCACCCCCCTGCCCCGGCCAAGCGACTCGAAGAGGCCCCGCACCTGCTCGACCTTGATGGCATTGTGCGGATCCTTCATCGTCGTAGGGGCCTCGCACACAAGAAGATCACGTGCGCCAAGCTGCAAAGCACCAAGGACCGACGCGATGCTCGCCTGAAGCTTCTCAAGCCGCAGGGACATCGGCACGCTGGGCTTCTCCGCCCGTATCTTTCCCACTGCCTTTATGCGGCCGTCTGCAACACCAAAAAGCGCCCAACCTGAACAGGTCAGGCTCGGGTCAACGGCCAGAAGGTGGCGATAGGTCTGCATTCGCCTCATGATAAGCTCTGGCGAGCTAACCCGCTATAGCGACAATTCTTTCCGGGGTTTTTTGCCAGCCCGACCGCGCTCCGGCTGAATATCACCCTGCGGCGGATGGGGCCGGGTGGACAGCCCCAAGGGTCGCTGGTATAAACCCGCGATGTTACGGGCACCTGGGCTGCCGGCGAGAGCCGCTGCTGATCCCCAGAGACCCCCAGCCCGACACCCCGAACGTGCCATCGGCACGACGACGGTCATGAAGGTGTTGAGGGATTCACTTTACGAGGTCACGCCGCAATGGAGCAGGAACTTCTTACCGACCTGTATAGCAAGATGCAGCGAATCCGGCGCTTCGAGGAGGAGGCAGCTCGCCTCTATACCGAGAAGAAGATCGGAGGATTCCTTCACCTTTACATCGGACAGGAGGCAGTCGCCGTAGGGGCTCTCTCGGTCCTGAAGGACGAGGACTACGTCATGACCGCCTACCGCTGCCATGGCCACTACATCGCCCGCGGCGGATCAACACGGGCCGGAATGTCCGAGTTGCTCGGCAAGGTGACCGGCTGCGCGAAGGGCCGCGGAGGCTCCATGCACTTCTACGACATCGAGCGCCGTTTCATGGGCGGATGGGGCATCGTCGGTGCTCAGCTCCCGGTCGCGGCAGGCTTGGCGTTTGCCGAGAAGTACAAGGGCACAGACAACATCGCCATCTGCTTCATGGGCGACGGCGCCATCAACATCGGCTCGTTCCACGAGGCGCTCGCACTTGCGTCATTGTGGAAGATACCGGTGATATTTGTTATCGAGAATAACTACTTCGCCATGGGCACGCCGCTTGAGAAGACCGCCGCGACGGACGACCTCTCAATTCGCGCCTTGGCATACCCGATGGCACGCGACACCGTAGACGGCCACGATGTCTTCGCGGTGCGAGCCTGCATCCATGCCGCGGCAAAGCGCGCCCGAGAGCAGCATCTTCCGACCCTCATCGAGGCGAAGACCTACCGCTACCGCGGCCACTCCATGGCCGATCCTGCCAAGTACCGCTCGCAGCAGGATGTGGACCAGTGGAAGTCGCGCGACCCGATTAAGGTTCTCGGAGAGAAGATGGACGCGCTTGGAATGAAGGCCATTCGCGAGCAGATCGACCAGGCAATCGAGGATGAAGTTCAGGATGCCGTTCGATTTGCCGAGGAGTCCCCGTTCCCGGCCCCAGAAACCGCTTTGGATTACACGTATGTCTAACGCCATGCTTAACGACACTCAAAATCAGCCAGCTGTTCGAGAAATCCAGATCCGTGACGCCCTGCAAGAGGCGATGACGGAGGAGATGGTCCGTGACGAGAGGGTTTTCCTCGTTGGCGAGGAGGTCGGCGGCTACAACGGCGCCTACAAGTGCTCTCGCGGCATGCAGGAGAAGTTCGGCTCGAAGCGCGTGATTGACGCGCCGATCGCCGAGAACGGCTTCGCGGCTATCGGAATCGGCGCCGCCATGGCGGGCCTTCGCCCGATTGTTGAGTTCATGACCTTCAACTTTTCGTTGTGCGCCATCGACCAGATCATCAACACGGCAGCAAAGGCCAGGCTCATGTCCGCCGGGCAGATCTCCTGCCCGATTGTGTTCCGTGGTGCCGGCGGCGCCGCCTTTCAGCTCGGCGCGCAGCACGCCAACTCCTTTGAGCATTTCTACGCCTACACCCCCGGACTGATCGTTCTGGCGCCAGCTACGCCGTACGACATGAAGGGTCTCCTCAAGAGCGCCATTCGCGACGATAACCCGGTAGTATTTTTTGAGTCAGAGCTCACCTACGGCCGCCGCGGCCCAGTTCCAGAGGGCGAGTACCTCGTCCCAATCGGAAAGGCAGATATCAAGCGCGAAGGAACGGACGTTACGCTCATAACATGGTCAAAGAACCTGTTCCTCACCCTTGAAATTGCTGAGCAGCTTGCGCAGGAAGGCATCTCGGCTGAGGTCGTCGACCTCCTCACTCTTCGCCCGCTTGATCGCGAGACGGTTCTCAACTCCGTGGCGAAGACGCACCGCTGCGTCATCGTGCAGGAGCAGCACGAGGTCGCAAGCTACGGGGCGTACCTGGCGCACATGATTAACAGCGCGATCTTCGACGAGCTCGATGCCCCGATTGGCCTGGTGTCTTCGCTTGAGGCCCCGATGCCGTACTCCAAGGCGCTTGAGGTGGTCATCCTCCCGAGCAAGGAGCGCGTGCTTGAGGCTGTGCGCGCAGTGTGCGCGTAAGCGCCGGCCTTCCCAGAGGGAAAGATGCCGATCATCGCTTTCGGTTCAGCGACGCCTTCAGTAGACCAGACGACATTCGTTGCCCCTGACGCTTGGGTCATAGGGGATGTCTCCATTGGCGGGCGCTGCTCGATATTTTTCAATGCTGTGCTTAGGGGCGACATAAACCCGATCCGTGTCGGCGAGGGCACGAACCTGCAGGAGCACGTTCTCGTGCACACCTCCCACGGCATGGCGGATGCGGTCATCGGCCGCAACGTCACCGTCGGACATCGGGCGATCATTCATGGCTGCTCTATCGGAGACAACTCGCTCATAGGCATGGGAGCCACCATTCTCGACAACGCCCAGGTTGGAGAACACTGCATCGTCGGCGCGCACGCCCTCGTCCCCAAGGGCATGGTCATCCCGCCCCGCAGCCTCGTTATCGGCACTCCAGCCAAGGTCTCGCGCCAGCTTACCGAGCAGGAACTGAGCGGGCTGTTGTCATCGGCTCTGGGATACCAAGAGCTCGGGGCATCCTATCGAGCCCTCTTTGCGGGCATGCGCTAGGCGCCAGAGTCCAAAACCGACCGATGCGAACTCTTGCTGATGACTCGGTCACGCGTCCCCTCGTCCGAGATTTTGACTAAACGGCGCATCCAACGTAGTTACTGCGGATGCTCACACCGCCGGAAAAAGGGGGCCCCTCACCTACGCCTGACCGAGGCCCGCTCGTTACTCCCGCGTGCCCCTTGTCCGCAAATCCGGAAGCCGCCATCTCGATTGTTGGCAACTCGGCTGATCTGACTCGCATGATGCAGCGCCTCCTGCTGGACGACACCGTGGCGCGCGCTGTTGCATCCCTCCTACCGTCGGGCGCACAGGAGCTCTCAATTCGCGAGACCAAGACAAAGGCCCCAAAGGGAGAGCAGACCAATCGTGGCTTCTCGATCGAAGTTCCGGCAAAGATTCGCAGCCAGCAGCTGCGCGATGTGGTGTGCCAGCTGGCGCTGCGGGAAAGCGTGGTTAGTGACCTCTCCACACTTGCGGCCACAGGCAGCCTCCCATCCGGCTCGCACGAGAAGCTATCGCTCCTGGCCAAAGCCATTACCGGGCAGGAGCTACCCGATGAGTCCCAGCTTCGGGCTGCCATCACGCGCTGCTTTGCGTCGACGCTGCCCGCTATCGCCGAGCGCTCACAGCTCGCCGCCCGGCACGCCTCAGCGGTTGCATGCCCGCGCTCAACGCTTACAATCCAGACTGGAACTTGTGCCGTTGATGGGGCCCTCGCGGGCTTGGCTAAGCTTCGCGCCCTAGCGTGGCTCGATGCCGCTGACGACTCGTACGAGAAGTTTTGCGAACGCGGAGAGTCCATTGTCTCCATGACCGTTGCGGCGCTTAGCGCCTTTTGGGATTCCGCCATAGGCCGCCGTGATCTGGGCGATGTCCCCGAGGTTATACGGCTGTATTCGCGCGTTCGTACGGCGCTGCAAGAGGGCTGCTTTGACCAGCTTCCTCCGCGCTTCCTTCTCCCCAGCGCTGCAGATGTGCCTGAGAGCATCTCCTCTGCCGCGAAGATTCACCGCATCCTAAACCGCACTCCAGGGCGAGTGGGCGCCCTCGCCCCGTTCCTGCCCCTAATGAAGCAGGAGCTTCCCTTGGTGATCCAGTCGCTTGAGCGGTCGCTTGGCCTCATGCGCGCGGGTGCGGCTTGGACTCCCGATGAGAAGTCTGATAGCGACGGCGAACTCTTTGAGGCGCTCATGAACTCCCTCCCGGCCGCAGTCGAGTCCTTGAACCAACTCCAGGAATCTCTCGTCGGCGAGCTGCCGCCGGCCCTCACCCAGTTCGTCGAAGTCCTCATTCGGCTGCGCTTCCACGGAAGTAATGAGGGGCTTATGTCTCTTCACATCATCACGACCCCGCTCACCAGCCGCGCGCAGCAGGATGCCCTCGTATCTAACCCAGAGCATTTTACCCAGACAAACATACGGAGCCTCTGCGACATCGTCGAATTTGCCGCGTCATGGTCGGTTCGAGAGCCAGCTGTCCGCGCCGAAATCCTTGAGAGGCAGATGACACCGCTGTGCGAGGTCTTTGCCCGAACCATTTCAGTGCTGTCCGCCAACTTTAGCCTTACCTCCTCCGCATGCATGCGGGAAAGAAGGGGCCTGCCCCCTGATTCGGCCGAGCAGCTGCTCAACGATATTGGCTCCTTTGAGCGGTCCCTCCCCTTATTGGCGCCGCACATTCGGAATCCAGCTCTCGCAAAATCTGTCGCTGACCTGCCGAGCGGTATGCTAGGGCCCCTGCGCATCGCGTTCTCTATGCTCACGCAGCCACAAGATGGCAGTGACTTAATGGCACGAATCGAACAGGTCTTGGCATGGCCATCCTCTTTTGGGGATTCGCCCTACGAGCAGCAGGTCAAGCAGTACCGCGATTCCGTCCGTGGTGAGGTGCTTCAGGAAGCGGCCGACTGCGCGTCCTCTCTGGCCAGCGAGCTTGCGATCTCCTCTGAGCGCGGAGACATAGAGGGATTCGCAGCAGCACTAGACCAATTTATGCAACTCGCAAACGTCATAGGCATCGATTCTGAGTTGATCAAGGACCGTGCAGCTTTGGTCGATCGTCTCGCCCTTGAGCTCATAAACGAGATTCATGAGGCCTTCGAGCGCGACCTCGCCACTGTGTCTTCTAAGCTCCCATCGGGCTCGGCATCCCCCGCCGAGATCGCCCAAGGGGTCGAAAACCTCTCGCTTCAGCTCTCACAGTTCGCCTCCCTTAAGGAGTGCCTCCTTAAGCACGAGCGCCTCGTTAAGCCCGCTCGGGTAAACCACCTTCAGAGCAGAGTCACGGGGGTCATTTCGAGACATTCTCGGCTTGCAGTCCACCTCGTGCGAACGCTCTGCAATGGGCTTCAGGAATCGTCCTCCGATGAGTCGCTCCGCACCGCGCGGCTCCTACTTCGCTCGCGGGATTGCGCTCGCCTCCTGAGGAATATCGCCCCGTCAGAGCTTTTGAAGCTCGATAACCTCGTGTCCCAGAAGCTTCAGTCCTGAGCGTTTTCGGCCAACGGCAGTGGATCCAATGCCGCAGCAGCGGTTCTAAAATCGACTGATTCAGACACTCCCCCCTTCAGTATTTGATCAAGCTCTAGGAAGGTCATAAACTTAGGCATCGAGGTAACGCGTAGCCTTGCTCGCGCCATAACCTCTCACAGCAATTTCATACGGGTAAAGACATCGAAGAGATGGTTTGTTAGCAGCTCTGAAGCGCCTTGGCCGCCCGACTATGGACGTCCACGGCGCTTCGGAAGCTGTTACGTACAGTGTTTCGGATAGCGTGTTTCGTTTTTTCACGAAAGGAAGTGAAGCATGCGTTTTGCATTAGTGGTAGGGGCGGTTCTCATGGCTTCATCGGGCGTTTTCGCCCAGGAGTCAATTGAAGACACCAAGGCTCGCCTTGCGAACCTGAAGGCGACGATTCAAACCGTCGTCGACCTAGAGGACAAGGCTGAACTTCAGCGCCAGGCTCAAAAGCTTGAGGATCGTCTCGCGGAGCTCACTGCTCCCAAGGACGACGGACTTGTGGCCGGTGCCGACAGCGGTGACCTGTTCCCCTTTGGAGGAGGCCAGGGATTTGGAATCTTTGGCAGCGGTGGAAACCAGGGCTGGCGTGGGCGACCCCCATTCTGGTTCGGCCCCGGCGGAAATGGTCGTGTAGGCAATTTGGGTTGGAACTTCGCTAACGGCAAGTACCCCAACATCAAATTCCCTGGCATGTCGATCATTAACGCAGGAGGGAAGGGTTACACGCGATTTGGAAACTTCCGAATCCCCTTCTAACCTTCCTAATCAACCCGGGGCACATCGTTTTTTACAAGGTTTTACCTTCGATGTCGCCCCACCTTTTTTTCCTTCAATGAATTGAGAAATACCGCTTGGCTAGAGCGCAAGCCACGGCGCAGACTTCTCTTTCTTGGCAACCTTCTCGTTAAGGTCACCAACAGCCCGCGCGATGTCTTCCATCAGCTTCTTCATCATCTTGCTGTGAGACTTGAGGAGATCCTCAAAATCATCCCGCACGAAAACCATGCAGACGCTGGGCTTTGAGGCCACAACCGTGGCGCCGCGGGGCGAATCCGTCAGCGCTGCCAGCGCGCCGAAGAGCTCATCGCGGTGGATCTCCCCAACCTTCTCTCCGTGGACGAACACCTCGGCGCCCCCCTCAACGAGCGAGAGCACCTCTCGGCTGAGGTCGCCCTCCTTAAGGATAACGTCGCCTCGCCCAAAAGAGCGGTACTGTGGAAGCGGGGGAACGCTCTGAACCTTTAACTGCGCAAAAGCAGCGAAGTACGAGGTGGCGGCAACGGACACAAAAGATGCCCAGAGCTTAAGGAGCCCCTCTTCCTTCTGCAGGATCGCTTCCATCTTGTCGCGCTCATACGCACGCACCTGCGAGCTCTGCTCAAGCCCCACCAATCGCATCGGCCCGAGTCCAACGATCCACGGCCCCACAACGTCTCCGGCCGTAAGTGTCTGCACGGGCTTGTCGAGCGCCTCCAAGGCAACAGAGCCTGAGTCGATGACCCAGATAAACGAAGGATCAAGCGCAACGACGCCTTCTTGCCTCACCGGCCGCGCAATCACCCCCTGACCGATCTTGGCCAGGATCTCCGTTGCAACGCGCGAGCTAAGGCTCTTGAGGAGCGCGACGTCATTATTGAGGATTGTGTCTTGTGCCATAAAGCCCTCCGTTTCCTTCCTTTACTATCGGAAGCGCCTCATCGGATCTTAAATATGCCGTGCACCCGCCAAGATAACAGCCTCAAACTGCTATGCTTTGGGGCTAGTTGTAGTATAACAACGGGGCGTTCGGGCTAGCCGCCCGCAACCGTGTAACGCTCTTGCTTGTTTGCCTTTTAGAGGTGCCTATGGATGCAGCAAAGATTCAAGCCTTCATGACGTTAGCTGGGCAGAAGACCCGCCAGCAGATCGAGAACGGCGACCCTAAAACGCGCGCGCTGGGCGCCCAGCTGCTGCTTTCTGAGGTGCTTGAGTACGTGATCCACGGCCTCGGCGTAACCCCAGTGGTTAACGGCACTCCGATCACCGCACCCGATTCCCTGTCCTACGAGGCCAAGAATGAGCCAGACCCAACCGAGATGGTCGACGGTCTCGCCGATGTAGCCTACACCATGTACTGGAACGCCTGCGCGTTCGGGATCCCGCTCGAAGAGGCGTTCGACCTTGTGTGCGACAACAACCTTGAAAAGTTCGTGCGGCTAGCCGACTGGGTTAGTGAGGAGCGCGAGCTCGCCGCGCACGAGTGGCATTGCGAGCTCTCTGTGTCGTGGCCAGAGGAAGTAGTGAAGGTCGAGGTCCTCAACGTGAACGGTGAGTTCTTCGCCGTCGGCAAGGACGCGCGCGGCAAAGTGCGCAAGCCCTCCACGTACCGGCCTGTTGACCTCTCGCGCCTGGTTGCTAATTCCTAATGCGGCCATGAAGCTCTGCCGTTTCGGAGAGATCGGATTAGAGAAACCCGGCGTGCTCGTCGGAGATGACTCCGACCCGCGCCACGTCCGTATCGACGTGTCGGCCGCAATTTCAGACTACAACGAAGAGTTCTTCGCAACAGGTGGCCCAGCGCGACTGAAGGCGTGGCTTGCAACGAACAGCGACAGCGCTCCGCGCGTAGCGCCATCAGTGCGCATCGCGCCTCCCATCGCTCGGCCCAGCAAGATTATATGCGTCGGGCTTAACTACCGTGAGCACGCAATTGAGACCGGCTCTGCGCTGCCCCCCGAGCCGATGATCTTCGGCAAGGCAACGACCGCCATGTGCGGTGCCTTTGACGATATCGTCCTGCCACGGGGCGGAGAAAAGACCGACTGGGAGGTTGAGCTGGCAGTCGTTATCGGCACGAGAGCCTCGTACGTCACAGAGCATGACTCCCACAAGCACATCGCAGGGTACTGCATCATGAACGACATCAGCGAGCGCGCTTTTCAGAAGGAGCGCGGCGGACAGTTCATCAAGGGCAAGAGTTGCGATACCTTCGCCCCCTTCGGGCCATTCCTCCTCACAGCCGATGAGCTTCCCGATCTTGATCGTGTGAAGCTCCAGCTCTCACGCAACGGAGTAGTCGCGCAGGACGGCTCAACTGCGGACATGATCTTTAAGGTTCCCCTCCTCGTTTCGTATATCTCGCATTTCATGACGCTCCTCCCCGGGGATATCATTAGCACCGGGACCCCTTCAGGAGTCGGGGCAGGAATGAAGCCACCACAGTTTCTCAGCCATGGCGACATCATCGAGTACTCGGTAGAGGGGCTCGGAACGTGCCGAAACCTGGTGCGCGCCATCGATTGACGGTTCACGCGAGCGCACGCAGTGCCCTCGTGATACACTATCGCGCATGACGAGCGATTTCCCCGCCCCGCATACCATCCTCATCCACGGCCTCGGCCGCTCACGGCACGACATGTGGCTCTTGGCACGACGCCTGCGAAGACTCATCCCTGAAACGACCGTTCATGTCTTTGATTACCATTCGCGCCGCATCCCCCTCTCAGCCGCCGTCGAGCAGCTCAATGCCTTCGTAGGCACACACACCCGCGGTGAGCCCGTGTCCTTTATCGGGCACTCCCTTGGAGGAATCGTTGCTCGCGCTCTGGATCTGCGCGGCGACACCGCCGCGCCGCTAAAGCGGCTTGTTACACTCGGCTCTCCCCACCAGGGCGCTCTTATTGCACGGGTGCTCAATCCGTATAGGCCAATTCGCGCCATCTTCGGTCCAGTGCTAGGCGATCTTGGGTCGCTGAGCCTCACGGAAACTCCGAACCAACTTGAGATCGGATGCGTTGTAGGGGCGCTCAACTCACGCTGGGGCTTCGTTCCCCTCTTTCGAGAGGACAACGACGGGCTCGTGCTGGCACGAGAAGCCATGTTGGCAACGAGCGCCGACACCATCCATCGCCCTATCTTTCATGGGCTCTTTCCCTTCAGCGCCCAGGCAGCGGAGCTCTCCGCAGCATTCCTGCGGACAGGCCGCTTCCCTCAGTAGACCTTAGCCCACCGCACGCGGATGACAATTAGCGCCTGCCGCGCGGCTTTCCGAGGCCGCTTACCTCCGCCAGGGTGGTAGCCTCAAGGATCTGGGCGACCTCATTCCGGATCTTCGCAAAGAGGCTCATCAGCCCCTTCTCCCCCTCGATCGGGCTTGGTTGGTAAAAGTTTTTGCTCACCGAGGTGGTCGGTGCTAACGGGCCCTCAAAGAAGCGTACGATCTCTGCCACGGTTATGTCTCGCGGGTCCTTCGACAGCTCGTAGCCTCCCTCCTGGCCCTTCACCGAATGAACATAGCCGGCCCGCTTGAGGGCAAACAGGATTTGCTGAAGGAATCTCTTGGGTATCCCCTGCCCATCGGCCAATTCATCCCCAGAAAGTAACCCTTTCTGATAGTTACGCGCCAAAGCGGTGAGTGCCAAAAGGGCGTATTCTGATTTATTTGTTAACTTCATTGTTTACAAAGCCGATAAACTAAGTGAACATAGACCTATAGGGTGCACTATGACCTCTCACGCAGCTCTGCCGAAAGAAATCGCTGACCAAGCCGAGACTAACTCATGCGGCCTGGTAAGCACACTTCGTGCCCTTCACCACCTAAACGCCCATCTCTCCGAGCCCGAAGTGAGAAAACTTCTAGAGTCCCTGGCACTACATCGGGACGAGCTCTCCGCGTTCGAGCGTTTCGACCCAGAGTCGTACTGCCGCAACCGGATCTTCTCAAATGGCTTCGTCGACCTGCTGCTGTTGTGCTGGAAACCCGGCCAAAAAACGCCGATACACGACCACTCCGGCTCCGTATGCGGAGTATATGTGATGCGGGGCGAAGCGAGCGAGATAGGATTTTCTCCCTCCGGACATGGCCCCCTTGTTCCGACCGGGACCCACACCGTAGCGGCTGGCAACATCACCGTTAGCAGCCATGATGATACCCACGTGGTGGCAAACTACGCCAAGTCCGGCGAGGAGCTCGTTACTCTCCACTGCTACTCCCCGCCCCTGCAGTCCATGCGGGTTTTCGCCGAGAAAGAGACCTTTTTCGCAGACTAT
This sequence comes from Deltaproteobacteria bacterium, assembly GCA_947467385.1. Taxonomy (GTDB): domain Bacteria; phylum Bdellovibrionota_C; class UBA2361; order UBA2361; family OMII01; genus OMII01. The sequence continues at coordinate 32,016 of CANIHJ010000005.1, forward strand.
ACCGGCGCAACGGAGCGGGCCACCACTAGCGGCTATTTCCACGTCGAAATTGAATGAGTCTCCGGCTTTTGCGCCGCCCCGTCCGGAATGGTACCTATCACCTATGACCCATTCAGTAGCGATTATCGGCGCAGGCTTTAGTGGCTCCCTTACGGCTCTCAACCTCCTCACCAGCTCCCCTCGCACCTCAGTCACCCTCATCGACAGCCGTGGCACCTTCGGCCCCGGCCTCGCCTATACCGTGCCGAGCGACCGCTTTAAGTTAAACGTCCGGGCCAAAGCCATGGGGGCCTTCCCGAACGACCCTGAGGGGTTTTTCCGTTGGCTTAAGGAACGCGAACCCTTCGTGTCGCCAGACGCCTTCGTCTCGCGGCGCTGGTACGGCATATACCTGCAGGAACTAGTGAGAGAGAAAGCCTCATCCCACCCGGACGCGCTTCGGCTTGTGCACGGCGAGGCCACAACTCTTGAAAGGATTCCGGGCCGCACGGCCTTTCGGATTACCCTTGCGGACTCCTCGGTGATCGATGCCGATACCGTGGTGCTCGCAATCGGAAACCTCATGCGACGTTCGGTCGGCGCTCAGAGCGCCCTTGGAGTGCTGCGTGCTCCGTACGACCCGGTCAGCTATCAGGACGTGGCCCAAAGGGAAAGCATCCTGATACTGGGGAGCTCGCTTACCGCAGTTGACGTTATCCTTGAGTGTGAGGGCCGGGGATTCCTTGGACACTACTCCGTTATCTCAAGAAACGGACGCTTTCCCCTGCCACACGAGGATGCCGCTGGACTTCCGCAGGCTAGCCTTCCACCTGGGTGGGAGAACCCCGGCACGGCGCTTAATCTCCTGCGAACCTTGCGCACGGAATCTCGCCGCTGCGGATCCTCGCAGCCTGTGTTTGACGCCATGCGCCCGCGCATTCAGCAGATGTGGCAGGGCCTCTCTCTTGACCAGAAGAGGGCCTTTCTGCGCCACGCCCGCCCCTTTTGGGAGATCCACCGCCACCGCATCCCCGCCGAGCACTTGAGCTCTATTGAAAAGCTCCGAGCGGCCAAGCGCCTCGCCATCATGGCTGGCCGCATCGAGCGAGTCTCGCCGAACGAAGCGCTCGTCTCCAGGCGCAAGAGCCCTGGGCCACCAGAGCGGATACCGTTTGACCTCGGGTTCCTGTGTGCCGGCCCAGAGGGCGACCTTGCGCGAATCGACCATCCACTCCTTAAGAACCTCCTCTCACAGCAGTTGGTTCAGCCCGGCCCCTTGGGTCTCGGTATCGGAGCTGCTGCCCGTGCAACAGTGCCCGGCCTCTACGTGATCGGCCCCCTGCAACGCGAGACCCTGTGGGAGATTACGGCTGTTCGTGAGCTACGCGATGAGGCGCAGCGGGTCGCACACTCGATAGTGAGCGCAAGCACCTAAACTTCCTGCGCTTTTTCGCCCTCCATCCTCTTGACGACGATGCCTTAACCCTACAGGATACCAGTCTTGGCCTCGCACCTTTCGAAGTCGGGTGCTTTCCGGGAGTTAGGGATGTCAGAGTCAGTTCGCGAGCTACCGAAACAGGGAGATACGAGCCCAACGCCGGACATCCCTGCCCTTATGGCGGAGATTCGGGAGCGCATTAAGGGTGACATCGACAAGAACCTCGATAGCCGCGCTGGGCTCTCGCGCGCCGCTGTGCGCTTCGCTGACGAGCGTGGCATCAGCTACGGCGACATGCAGCTTTCTGAGGAGCTTAAGTTCCTCAACCGCTCGTTCTCATATCGCGGGCGCATCTCCGAGCTCAACATAACCTCGCACCGCCCTGGTTTAATCGGAAAGATCCTCGTCAAGTGCAAGCGGCTCCTCACGACCTTCACGCGTGATGCCGTGCTTAAGGACTACCTTCAGGCCGAGGAGGACTTCCACGTTAACCTTGTGCGGTTCCTTAACGACTTCGCTCGGTATGTCGACGCCCGGGATACTAATACGCTATCGATGCTGAGCCGAATCGACGACGAGAAGTCGCTTGCGATCTTCAATGCCGAGCGGCAGATCCGCGAGGCAAGCGAAGCGTTTGAGTCGCGCATCAAGACAATAGACTCCATGGTTCGCGGCCTTGAGGGCATGATTAACAACCAAGCGACCCTGCAAAACCCGAACCCTCCAAAGACATCGGAAGCTCCAGGACAACAGCAGCCGGCTGACATCTCATACCTGCTCCTCGAGAACCGCTTCCGCGGCAGCGAGAGCGAGATCGAGCGGCGCCTGGCGGTCTACCCGCCGATCTTCGCACAGGCGAAGGGCAAGGTGCTTGAGATCGGCTCAGGGCGCGGCGAGCTGCAGCGGCTCTTCGCTCGCGAAGGAGTCAGCTCCTACGGGGTCGACCTCGACAAGGCCATGGTCAACGTGGCGCAGGCAGCGGGCTGCACTGCGCAGTATGGGGACGGCATCGCTCACCTGCGCTCGCTTCCTGACCGGTCTCTGGGCGGGCTCGTCGCGATTCAGGTTGTAGAGCACCTCACGCGCGACCAACTCCATGAGCTCTTTGACCTCGCCAAGCGAAAGCTAATACCAGGGGCGCGTGTTGCATTTGAGACGATCAATCCGCAGTCGATGCTGGCGCTTTCTTCGAACTACTTCCGTGATCCGACGCACGTCTGGCCGATGCATCCCGACACCCTTGGATACATGGCAACCCTTGCAGGGCTTCCCATTCTTGAGGTGAAGATGCTCTCGCCTGTCGCACCCAACCAGCTCCTTAAGGAGATACCGGTCGACTCAAGCCATCTCCCGGCGGTGGCAGACGCCATCACCCGCATCAACATCAACATACAGCAGCTCAACAAGCTCCTGTATGGCTTCCAGGACTACTGTCTCGTTCTTGAGGTGCCTTAGCCATGGCGCGCATCCTTGTTCTTGGAGTCAAGGTCCCCTTCACGCACGGGGGACAGGAGGTCCTCGTGGCGAGCCTCATCAAGAAGCTGCGCGAGCGGGGACACGAGGTTGACCAAGTAGAACTGCCCTTCAATCCCCTCCCGAAGCAGAACCTGCTTGTGCAGGCGGCGATGTGGCGGACGCTTGACCTTGAGAACTTCGCCGGCCAAAAGGTGGATCTCGTCATCGCCACGAAGTTCCCGAGCTACTACGCACGTCACCCCAAGAAGAGCGTATGGCTTGTGCACCAGCTACGCTCGATCTACGACCTGCACGGCACTGCGTTCTCTGATATCGGCGATGACCCTCGCGACGAGACGATGCGCCGCATGCTCACCGACGGCGACAATATCGCACTCGGCGAGTGCAGCTACCGCGCTGCAATATCGAAAAATGTTGCAGACCGCCTCAGGGCTTTTAACGGGCTTTCGGCGGATGTTCTCTATCCCCCCCTTCCGCTCGGCGACAGGTACTACAGCGCGGCAGCAGAGCCCTACGTGCTCTCTGTTGGTCGCATCTGCCGTATCAAGCGGCTCGACCTCATGATTAACGCCCTAGCACAGACTTCGAGCCTCTCGCTTAAAGTTGTGGGTGTGGCTGACGAGCCGGGAGCGATGGAGTACTTCGTCAACACGATTAACCAACACGGGCTTCAGTCTCGCGTGTCATTTCTTGGCCGTGTGAACGACGAGGATCTCCTGTCACTCTATGCGCGGGCGCTCGGCGTGTTCTACGCGCCGTTTAACGAGGACTACGGCTACGTGACCCTTGAGGCCATGGCGAGCAGTGCGCCGGTTGTCACGGCAACGGACTCGGGCGGCACGCTTGAGTTCGTGCGCGACGGCGAGAACGGCTTTGTAACTGCGCCAACGCCAGCTGGCATCGCCGCAGCGTTCAACGCGTTGGCGCAAGACCCAGCTCTGCGAGACAAGCTCGGGCGCGCGGGCCGGTCGTTTATCGAGGGCTCCGGCATGCTGTCTGCCGGGTGGGACTTAGTCATCGACGGGCTCCTCTCTCCGCTTGCGGCCCCTGCGACCGGTCAGGCTGTGGGTGCCTAATGGCAGGCAAACGGCTACGGATCGCATTCGTGAGCGACCTCTCAGGAAGCGAATCCCTCGCTGCGTACTGCTCACGCATTCTCGTTCCGCTCCTCTCCCGCGAGCATTCGATCGAGCTATTCTCGGACTCGTTCCAGACAGAGAGTTTCGGCGCGCCTCACTTTCACTACCTCAAGGCGTATGAGCGCCATCGAACAGAGCCCTTTGACGTTTTCTTTTACCAGCTTGAGGACGGCAAGCGCTCGCGCTTCGTGCGCTCCTCGGTCGGCATGATGCCGGGTGTCACTTGGTTTCACGACCTCTTCTTTCAGGATCTCGGCCCCGAGGCTACTCACACAAGCCCTTGGGAGCGCTCGATCGCCCAGTTTTATGATCCGTCAGTTTCGTTTGCTGATCGCTCTGTCGCCCCGCACCAGCTCTGGCCGCGCGCCTATAGGGAGGTGTCGCTTTCGCCAGTGGCGCTCTTTAGCTCCCGCTGGGCGCTCGCTGAATGCAAGACCATGATTAGCGACCGGATAGAGCCCGAGCTTGGGGCACACCGGGCCGAATGCCTCAACATTCCAATTGCAACCTCCGCTCCTGCTGCGCTGCCCCCAAGTGACACGCTGCGAGTGGCGGCGCTCGCCGGAACGGGACACGAGGGGCGGGCCCACAAGTTTTTGGCAGCGCTCAAGGGCCTTTCAGCTCCGTGGGCCGTCACGTGGCTTATCGACCCCACCGAAAGGGCCCGGGCGGAGGTACTGCTCCGTGAATTCGACGTGGGCAGCAAAGTTACCCTCGTGGCTGGCCGCTCAATTGAGCAGTGGCGCGAGGCCCTGGCCCAGTCCCACGTTGCGCTGCACCTTCGCACAAGCTCCTTCGGCCATCTTGCACCCCACCTGCAGCACTCGCTCGCGGCGGGGCGCCTCACCATCGTCTCGTCGATGGCTCAAGGTGAAGACCTCCCTGACGACGTGGTGTGCAAGGTGACGCCGGGGATCTCCGAGGGCGTTCAGCTCCAACAGATCTTTGAGAGCGCACACAGAATCGACATCACGAAAGCAACAGCCGCTGCCCGTGCCTATGTGCGAGAGAGGCACTCACCCGAGCGCATTGCCGACAACCTTTCTGGCGTCCTGAGGCTCTCCGCTAGCCTGCTTGAGGGTCCCATGAGGCGCTGGGATGCCCTGTATCGGGATGCCCGCAAGGCCCTGCTTTCAGAGGTTGAGCACCTCATGAGCTCCCCGCAAGACGGGCAGCTCGCCCCATATGATCGGATCATGCAGCCGGCTATCTCAGAGATCTTCGGCGGCTAACCGAAAAGTAGCCTGCCCGTGCCCCGTCCTGGCGGGCCCATGAGTGCCCCGTAAAACGCGATGCCCACAACTGACGGTATGTGCAACAGCACTGGGCATGAAAACACTGAAAGCTTACTTGAAAGGTTCCCCGTATGGTGTGACGATGCGGAGCGTTAGGCACACAACAGAGAGGACAGCATGCAGACGTTCTTCCAGGCACGACAATCGCTCAACAACTGCCTCGGCAGACTCGCAGCAGCGTTGGCTCTTGTGGGCGCCATAAGCGGCTGCGCCATCAACGACCGCGCCAAGCCTCTCTCAAACAAGTTCCTGGAGGACCGAGATACGACGGTCAAGGACAAGACACTTCCGTTCGACCACGCGTGGATTAAGCCCGGGCTTCCGAACGACTACTACACAAAGGTGTACTTCCGCTCGGTGACCACTAGCAAGCTGCCCAAGGGCGAATACAAGGCGAGCGTAAGCACTTACATCCTCACTGAGAAGGATTTCAACAAGGAAGCTGACCTCCTTGCAAAGTACTTTCAGCAGCAGCTTGTTGACAAGGCAACCAACTATCCCAAGGCCACCGTGGCGGTGGTTGACAAGGCCGGCCCACACACGCTCGTGTTTGACACGGCGTTTACTGAGCTTGAGTTCTCGAATCCAGTGACGAATACAGGGGCGCTCCTTGTGCCGATACCGGGCGCGTCTATTCTCTTCTCGGCCATATCGAACCCGCACCAGGCCTTCGCTTCCCGAGTGTATGACGGAAAGACTGGCGAGCTTGTGGCGACCGTAGGCGACAGAAAGTTCCCGCCGACTCGCCTCCTGGATCTCAGTAAGGTCATGACCACTAGCCCCAATCGCGAGATCTGCCAGACCTGGGCCCAGATAATCGCTGACGCCCTTAACCGCGACACCTTCGATACAGAGGTGAGCAACAGGGGCCTCTTCGCCATTCTGCCCTGGTAGGTTGAGCCTCAGCGGGCATCCTTGATCGCGGCCGCCACTTTTCGTGGGTCAAACTCCACCCCGGTGAAGTAGCGCGCAACGGTACCGTTGGGCCTCGCGACAAAGATCGCCGAGCTATGCTCGAACTCCTGGTCAGCCATCCGGACCCGGAAGCCGAGCTGGCTGTTGAGGGCCGCGATAGCCTTGCCATCACCCGTCAAAAAGCGCCAGCCGTTTAGCGGCACCGGCTGAGCCTTGAGCCGCTTGAGCACCGAATCGCGCTTCTCTGCTGCCTCGTTCGGCCCCTCAGCTGGATTAAAGCTAAATGCAACGATACCGTAGTCGGTTCCCAAAATAAGCGGCAGGTTGTCGACGAGCTCAATAAGCCCGCTGAAGGTAAGCCCGCACAACCGCGGGCATTTGTAGAAGATCGGTACGAGGATAAAGGGGCGATTCTTCGGCACGAAATCCTTGAGCGTTCCCCGTATCCCACCCGCATCAACAAACTCCAGGCCCAGATCGACCTGGGCGTTAGGCTGGATGAACACACCCATGCGGGGCTGCACAACATCGGCCCGAGCAGCAGGGGCTTCAAGGAGGAGGCCAAAGGCCAGCACCAACGCAACGGCGCAGCGCCTTAGCTGCACGGCTTGCCCTGTACCATGCGGTTGTCATCAACTGCACCAGGATTGGCTGGGTCAAACACAACGATATTCTGCATCATGCCCCCATCCTCGTGCTCAAGGATGTGGCAATGGAACACAAATCGGCCCACCTGGTTCGGCTTGTTGAAGGGAATGATGATCGAGACGGTCTCGCCGGGATCCACATCAACAGTGTCCTGGTACCCGATGAAGTCCTTAGGCACGCCGTTTTCAGAGATGACCTGAAAGTCCGTCTGGTGAATGTGAAAGGTGTGTATCTCCTCCGAGTTGTTAACGAGGTTCCACTGCTCCACCGATCCAAGCGCCACGGTGACGTCATCGCGGCTTGGGCTATACAGCTGGTTGTTGATGTAGAAGAGCCCCTTGTCGTTGTTCTCGCTAAACACGATGCGGCGAGTTCCCGTAAGGGCGAGGCTCCTCAGGTCCTCATGCGCAACGAGGGTATCAGGCACCTGAACGGGCGTTCCCCCTCCCGAGACCTCAAGCGTGCCGAGGATTTCCTCCGGCGTTGGGTCGCCATCTGGGCCCGTGTTAACCGCGAGCGTCCTGATGGTATACGAGCCCGCCGATCCTCCTGTGACGAGGAACTCGCTGCGCGCGCCTGGCGGCAGGAGGATCGACCCCTGCCGTATTGGCCGCGTGCGGGTATTGCCGTCCCGAACGAGCTCCACGAGCTCGTGTCCATCAATGGCGAAACGGTAGAAGAGGTTCGCACCCAGGTTGCCTACCCTAAAGAATTGCGTCTCGCCCGAGCCGATTGAAATAGTTGGCTGGACAATGCCGTTAATAGTCCGGAGCGTCGGCTTCGAATAGTCCGGTGTCGTAACGGTGCCGTCAGAATCGACCTGCACGTCCTTTAGGATAAGAATTCGCTCCGTAAGTCCAGCCAGGAACGGAAGCGCCTTCTCAATCCCGTTGACGATAAGGCCTCCCGACAGGCCGTTGAACACCTGCGTCTCCGCAAGGCCCATCATGTGCGAGTGATACCAGTTAAGGCCGTAGTCCTGGGTCTCCGGAACGTTAATCTGGTAGCTGAAGCAGTTCTCCGGCTCAACCTGCACGAAGACGTTGTCCGAGTTGCCCTGCGGAGACACGTTCATCCCGTGCGTGTGCACGTTCGAGGGCTGCTGCGGTGCCAGATTTTGGAATCGGATATTCATCTGCCCGCCGGCGTTTATGCGAATCACCGGTGCCGCGTAATCACCGTTGAACACCATCGAGGTAAATTCGAGGTCCCCGACCTTATTTTTCTGTTCGGAGATGACGAGGTCCATGCTGAGGTTGTTGCCCCCGTTCACCTCCGAGGGGTTCTCAAAAGTTTCGGAGGATCCGCCGCTGTTGCATCCCGTCGCAGCAAAAGCGATAGGCAGGGCGGCGCATAGAAGGGATACGAGGCGCAAACAGATCGGGGACGCTTTTCCTTGCATGGGGCTCCTAGCGCGATGCTTCACACGTCACCCGGCTGGGCGCGCAACAGCCGCCTCCGCTCAGGGACCACCGAATGCTACCGCACGCCCCAGCTCGCCGGCAATTGAGATCGGAGCCTCTCTGCTACTTGCGCTTGTCGACCGACACGTAATCCGCAAGCGCCGGCCCGATGTAGATCTGCCGCGGGCGGTTAATCTTGTTGCCCGGCTCGTTAAGGTACTCCTTGGCATGCGCGATCCAGCCTGGTAGGCGGCCCAGCGCGAACATCACGGTAAATGCGACAGTTGGAATGCCCATCGCCTTGTAGATGATGCCGCTATAGAAGTCGACGTTCGGATAGAGCTTGCGCTCGATGAAGTACGGGTCCTTGAGCGCGGCCTCCTCAAGCTCCTTGGCGAGGTCGAGCAGCGGATCCGAGATCTTCATCTTGGCGAGCAGCTTGTCGCAGGCCGCCTTGAGGATCTTCGCGCGCGGGTCAAAGTTTTTGTACACGCGGTGCCCGAAGCCCATAAGCTTGAATTTCGTGTTCTTGTCCTTGGCCATCTCCACGTACTTGCTCACGCTGCCCCCCTCGTTACGCATCTGGGTGAGCATGTCGATAACCTCCTCATTGGCGCCTCCGTGGCGTGGGCCCCACAGCGCGCAGATGCCCGCCGTGATGGCTGCGAAGAGGCTTGCCTTGCTGCTGCTCACCATGCGCACCGTCGACGTTGAGCAGTTCTGCTCGTGGTCCGCATGCAGGATAAGCAGAAGGTTGAGGGTCTCAATCATCACCGGATCGACCTCGTAGTGCTCAGCCGGCGTGGAGAACATCATGTGCAGAAAGTTCTCGCAGTAACTCATGTGATTTTGCGGGTACATGAGGGGCTGGCCAATCGACTTCTTGTAGGCACACGCAGCAATCGTCGGAAGCTTCGCAAGGAGCCTCACCGTGTTGAGCGAGAACAGCTCGGCTTCGGTGCGATTATTCTCGTGCTGATAGAACGTTGAAAGCGAGGAGACCACGGAGGCGAGGATCGCCATCGGGTGCGCGTCACGCGGGAATCCGTCGTAGAAGCGCTTAATGTCCTCATGAATCATCGTGTGGCGGCGAACACGATTCGTGAAGTTGTCGAGCTCTGGCTGTGTCGGGAGCTTGCCATCGATCAGGAGATACGCGGTCTCAAGAAAGGAGGATCGCTCCGCAAGGACCTCGATCGGAATCCCGCGATAGCGAAGAATGCCCTTCTCGCCGTCAATGAACGTGATGGCGCTCGTGCATGCACCGGTGTTCATGTAGCCGTTGTCGAGCGTGATGTACCCGGTCTTTGCTCGCAGGTTCGAGATGTCGATCCCCTTCTCGTTCTCCGTGCCAACAACCACCGGCAGCTCTACCGTCTGCCCCTCGAGTTTAAGCTCAGCTACCTCGGACATTTCCGCTCCTTGAATCGAACCTAAAAGCTTTTCACAATGCTCGTGCCATCTTTAGACTCCCAAAACATCGAAAAGGGTCCAACTATTAAGATTTACACGCAAACTATGCTGAGGCATATAACACGCGCCGCCAAGATGCACAGCATCTCTCACGCATGTTGTTCAGCGCCGTCCCGAAACCCTGTGGCTTCCCTCCAGCCGTTGCTTGTTCATTAAGGTAGAACTACGATTAGACGGTCGGAGAGCCCAACGGAGACCTCGCCATGCCGCCAAAACCCAAGGACGCAACCGCTGACAATCGAGCAGGTCCGGCCGACACGTCGTTTGATTTCAGCTACCATTCAGAGAAGCGCCAGATCCGCCGCCTCCACCCCCTCGGGCTGCGAGTAG
>CANIHJ010000006.1 GCA_947467385.1 Deltaproteobacteria bacterium
ACGAGAGGCGACAAGCCCCGGGGCCATGGGTGAATTTCAGGGAGGAGACAACGTGCGGGGCAGGGAACAGAGCGAGCAGCCCCCTAGCACGTAAGGCCACAATAAAAAGACGAGCCAGCGAGTATTTTATCTCTATTGGTAACGGGGACCTGAGAAACGAAGGCCAGAAGACTTGAAGCGAACGCCTCAAACGTGCGACTGAGAACTGGAATCATAGACGTCACATAAAAGTGATAAGTTGCTACAGGTGCAGATGTAGAATGGGGGCTAGAATAGGGGTAGCGCTTCCCTCACAAGGAGGTGTTTCTTAAGGGGAAGCGAGAAAGCGGCCACACAGAGCGGCTTTTTACCGGATTTCATTGATGGGGACTGGTGCCGCTCAAAAGGTGTTCCGAAAGAGGGGGTCGCTCTGCGTGGCATTTTACTGGGAGGGCAGAGAGAAGTCACCGTGAGACATGAGTTTTAGGGCAGCTAACTGTTGGTCGGCCGTATTTCCCCGGGTCTTCGCATTGCCTTTCCCCGCCCATGCGCTATAAATTCGCAATGCATATGAGAAACCTATTCGTCATTTTCTCACTGGCTCTCGGCGTGGCGGGCTGTGGCAGCGACGCCCCAACTTTCGCCGGCGTTTGGGATGGTTCCTTTACGACACTCGACAATGGCTGCCCATTTTCGGTTATTTCAGACATCAACCCCCTCTTTCCGATGACCGTTACCGTTGACGAGAACGATGTGTTTAAGGTTGTTACGGTGGACGGGAACGTTGCGACCGGCGGCCAGGGGGATGGGGAAACGATCAGCTTCCTCGCCACCTTCCAGAAATTCGATAGGTATGGCTCTATTTCTCCGTACACGTGCGACTCGACTGAGACGCAGGTGGGGTATCTCACACAGGGCAGTTCAAAGGCTGAGGTGACCATCACCTCATACTTCAACAACTGCAACACGCCGGACTCGACCAGTGAGGCGATAAGCTGCGCGGCGATCTACTACGGCATGGCCGATCTCGTCGGCTAGGTATTGTTCTTGGGCAGTAAGGTGGTGCGGGCTTTTGCGTTCTCGCTCGAACCTGATTTTCTGATACCAACCAGCTCTCACTTCGCCGACCAGCGGTAACGCGTTGTGGTGCTCGTCATGGCTTGCCTGCCAGGAGAGCCTCGTCATGCAGAGCTTCCTGTGCCTGAGATTACATGACACAATTGGCTGGTCGATTTCGAAGGGAGAGTTCCTCATGAAAACAAAGATCGTTGCACTCCTTGTGGCCGCCGTTGTGGCCTCTCCGCGCTGTTTTGCGCAAGATGCAGACGTAGATGGCGACGACACTCTCGCGCCACAGCGCCAGGATGCGCCGGATGACAGCAATAATCCGGGCGATGCTGATGACGATGATGACAATGAGCTCACGCCCGAGCAGAAGGAAGAGGACGCGGAACAGTTCAAGGAGTTCAACACCGCGGCCAACGAGGCGGCCGAGGATGGCGACTGGCAGAGGGCGATTGATCTCTGGCAGCAAGCTATCCCGTACGATCACACGCCGTACGCCGGCTGCCAGGGAGCGCTTCAGCAGGTCTACATACGGGTTGCGCGGCACGTCATAGATATGATTCAGCGTGGGGATCTAGATCAGGACGGCTCCGTGAGCTGGTTCAAGGCTCGGGTGACTAATATCTGGGGCAATACGCCCTGCAATACGCCGTAGCCCTGCGCGACACGCCGGACGCGATACCTCTGCATTAGGTGTGTAGGCTGAAGGGGGTAGGGAAGGCCAGCGTGCTTCTTCGTCTAACAGGTAAAACCTCTTAAACAGAAAGAGGCAACGCTGAGTGGCCTTCCGAGTTGGTACAGGGTGCGACCGATGCCTGGGATTGCAGTAGTGCTTATCCGGCAAGCAGTCGCTTTACGGCCAACGGCAGTTGCGTTTCTATCGAGTCACGACTCACCACATCGCGCGCTCCCTCAACCATAAAGTCGGGGAGTGGCGAAATGACTGCAGCCGGAATCTGTTGGGGACCGAAGCAGGTTTTGGCGAGTATCGCTCGCGCGGCATCCTCGCCTACATTCCAGTCGATGATGACAGCACGGGGGCAGTCAGTCTCCCAAGAGAATCCTGCCTCGAAGAGAGACAGGCACCTGATTGGCGCATCCCCAATTGAAAGCTTTTGGGCGGTGGAGCACAGGTCGCTGTCGTTTGATACGAGGATGATAGGCGACGTGCCTGTCGGAAGCCGATCCATGGGGATCTCGTTCCGAATCATGAAGTCACGAAGATCCTTCTCCTCAATCCTGCGAAAGCGCGACCCGGGCACTCTCCACGCCTTGAGCAATCCCCTGTCGACTAACTTAATGATCGACTGGGTTGACGTGTACGTGATGTATCCCGCCTCGCCGGTGGAAAAAACGGCCATATGGGCTCTCCTTCTGTAGGGTAACAAAACCTATGTCGAAGCACGCTGCGCTTCCCGAGGGCTGCGGCTGGCCGCCAGCGCCGAGGAAGGGCAGTTGCATGCTTTGCCCGAGCCAGGAGTGAGAAAGATCGAAGGGTGCAACGCCGCGCGAGGCCCAGCACACCAGTCGTTGGAAGATATCTGACACGCGAGGCCGAAAAGCAACAAGATTTTGCCGTCTCAGCCATTTTCAGCGCGGCCGAGGCCTGAAGCCACGTCCCGCACGAGCACGCAGCCATCGGCTATCTGGTAGCCGTTGAATGAGGAATTCGGACCGGTTGTATCGAGACGAACAAGCTCGCAATCCCGGTAAGTGGGCCGTATGTATGCCGCTAGGGAGGGACGATTCGTTTGGGCCCCACCCGAAACTGCCTCGTTCGGGATGACGATCTTTGTGACTCCCTGGGCCTGCGCGTATGGAACAACCACGTCATCTATAAAGCGCTCAAAGAAGCTGTCAGGCTTAAGGGCCGTGATGAAATTCTGGGTTGGGTTAAGGCCCCGTATAACGAAGGTGTTATTGCCTGCGGTGTCCTTGACCTTGAGCAGGATGCAGGCCCCAACGACCCTCTTGCGCGACTCATTGTCGGCGTTGCGAACGAACATGAGGGCAGTCGCGTTCGGGTACCGGGCCATGATGTCTTGTTCGCGCGCCCAGCACGCAGAGCAGTTGTATCCCGACAGCTCGCCGAGCAGCCCGCGAGTGGGATGGACAAGTATCTTTTCGCTGCCGGCGGTCCCGATTGAATTGAGCTTCTTGAGGTCCTCCTGAAAAGGCAGCGTGCCGACGGAGGCCTGAATTGAAGCGAGCTGCTGTTGGGTTACCTTGCGAAAAGCAGGCTGGGCAAGAGCCTCATTCTTGAGGTTGGTGTTCACAAGGGCCACGATCGACTCCAGGGCTTCCTTGGATGGGGCGCTGCTCAGGAGCCCAAAGAGAGGCGCTTCATCGCTCAGCTCGTCTAGCCCGAGCCTGAGCGAGATGCGGCGCAGGGAGGGGCTCGACACTGGGTTCTCCTTCTGCCTGAATTCACTTAAGCCCCCCATGAGTCCAAGTATAGAGCTGTCTTCGTCTAGCTTCGTAAGGATGCCCTCGATGCGCGCAAGCTCGCGCTCGCGCCCACTGCGCTGTGCGGAAGTCATCTCTGCGCCCGAGGCGAGGGCGCGTGCAATTGCATCTCGCTCGCTTGAGAGCATCTTGGAGGCGAGCTTGTGCTCGGAGTCGACAACCTCACTCAGCGTCTTTCCGCGCACCGCCTGAAGATCTCCCACAAAGAGCTTGTAGCGATTGGCCGTTGGCTCCGAAAACGAGAAGGCCCGAATCCTTTCGGCATCGAGGCAGTCAACCGTGAAGGCTTTGTCGAAGAACCCAGGCTCTAGGGGCTTAACACGGCCCTCTGATGCTGAGGAGTTGAACTTTTTGGTCGCCGCGCTCATGTCGTAGGGGCCTGCGCCATACCCGATAAAGGCGGATAGCAGCTCCTCGTCGAGCTCCGACTCTATCGGGATAGCAGCTTCGCTCGTCAGGAGCTGCTCCCGAATGCCTGCTATTCGAAGCTTGAGCTCGCTAATAACGCGGGTGTCGATGTGCTTGAGGCCGAATTCCTGTAGGTCCTGCGCTCGTTCTGGATGTCCGATCGCCCGGAAGGCGCGATAGAGCGTCGGGGCTGGCAGGGCGTAGAAGTGCCGCTGGAACTCCAGCATGGATCGCAGCTCGCCCCGCAAAGAGAAGTCTTCGGAGTCGAGGAAGTCGGCTTTACCGTGCCCGATGTTGGCGGCATGCGACTGCCATGCATCGAGGGAGCTGGCACCTTCCTTGGCGAAAGCTGGGAGCATCTCAGCAAGTACCGGCAGGCCCTCCTCGGTCAGCCACCCTGCCCTGGCGAGGAGCGGAATGCCTGATTGGAGGAGGCCGGAGTGGTCCTGGCCATCAGGGAAGAGGTTGAGCAGAGTGGGGAGGCTCTTTTCGGAGAAGAGGAGAGCGGGGTCGTAGCGGTCGTGGGGAAGTGCCCTTGCGGCTTGGGCAGCGGAGCTCAGGGGGCCAAGAGCCTTGTCGAGGGCCTCAGAGATGGGGGTGAGGGACCTTCCCTGTCGGGCCACGTCGGCGATTATCTTAGCCATCGATTCGAGCCAGTTTGCGGAGCCGCTGCCATCCGTGTCGAGCATGCCAGCGCGCCGCTGCGCATCACACAGCTTTGTGATAGTGCGGCAGGCATCATCAAAACTGCCTGCCGTAAAGGGCTCTTCTCGTTCGGATAACAGGATCGCCTCTACGATGATGCCCGACAGGGACAAGGCTTCCTCGCGGGTTCTGGCAGCTGTAAATGTATGGCGCTCAAGCGTTTCAGCGAGGTTCGCCACCCGGCCAAAACGGGCAACATGCTCCCATTCGAGTATGCGCCAACACCGACTGACCTTGAATATGTCGGGGCTGTCGTCCCCGGAGCGGTTCGAGCCCTTTAACTCTTTTGAGTGAAGAAGCCCATTTTTGGAGAGCCAATCCAGGGCATCAAGCGACCTCGCCATTTCCTCGCCGGAGAGCGAGAAGCAACGGGCGAGCCTGGCGCGGATACCAGGGTCCCCAATAGTCTCGGGCTGCAGAATCCAAAAGAGCTTCTCGAGCGCCGCGTCAGCGTCCTGCCACCGGCTCCACTTCGACTGCGGGATAGCCACCTTCTCCATGAGCCGCAGGCAGAGCTCGGCCGGCCACCGTGAAGAGTAGAACTTGCGCGTTTCGAGAAGCCGCAGCAGCTCCCGATCGAGGGCCTCGGGGCTGTCCTTATCGACAAGGTCGCGCAGTGCCATGATCGTTTCTGTCCCGAGCTCAACCCGAACCTGGCCCAGGACGCTGACCCCGAATTGGAGCTCCGAGGGGCTGCCGTGCTTGATGTAGTGGAGCGCAAGCTGCTCGACATGGCGCCAAAACGGCTCGTTCAAGGGGTTGTCGTAGGAGCGAAAAACGTCCTGGCCGTGTTCGCGCAGAAGGGACACCGCGCTATAGAGGCTCGGGCAGGGAAAGTCCCGCATCGCCTCAACTCGCTCATCGGGGATCGATAGGAGAGCCTTGACGAGGATGCTCGGCTCCGCTGGGGAGGACGAAGAGATAAATGGACACTCCCCGGAGAAGCCCGGCTCGCGCAGGGAATTGAGCAGCAGAAAGGGGGCGTGCCGCGCCGGATCGCAGTACTTTGCGAATGTGTACCCCAGCTGGATCGTCTTCTCCTGGTGCTCCCGGCTCACCAGGATAATAGACAGGGCCGAATCTGCGATCTCCAGGCGAACACGAGAAAGAGAGGCTGGCGAGAGATTAATCGTCGTTCCATCGAGGCCCCGAAAAGCCGCCTCGGCTAGGGAAATAACGCCGGGGTCGCCGAGGAGATCGTGGTACAGGGGCGGCGTGTTGTCTGGTGGAAGGGCAGGTATTGAGCTAATGAGAGCCTGCACCTCATGCCTGGTGTCGTATGGCAGTTCGTTGATGCCGGCTGATAAGAGGGTCCTCAACGAGTCAGCCGCCGGTGCGAGGCAGTCGCCCAGCGCTATACGGTGAAGGGCCTGCGAGCTGGCATGCAGGCATTGGCGCGGATTTGATCCGACACATCGAGCGAAAAAATCCTCAACGTCGCACTGGCTTGGTGATGAGTTGTTGCCATGCCTCGGCTCCGCCATCACCGGCTGGGCAACGATGTCGTCGAGAAGTGCGATCGCTGCCGTTCTGCAGTCCTCATTATCATGTAGGCGCCCATACGTCGGCGTCGCCATGAGGCGCTCCTTAAGCATGCTACGCAGTATCGCGCTAGAAGACGGTGAACCGGGAGGGCTGTCTTGGTTCGTGATCCGCTCCGCTATATGCGCGGGAGAGATTTGCTCAAGCGAAGAGCGCAGCTCGCCGACCAGGGAGCTCGATATTGCGATGAGCGACCTTCTTACTTGTGTTTCGTTGTCTAGGTGAAGCTCGATGGAAAACGCAGGATGGCGGCGGATGTCGTCCTGTAGCGAGTGGGAATCCAGGGCTCGATACATTTTCTCTTCGGTACGGAACTTCTCAACACGCTCCTGGGCTGCTCTGAGCGCGGCTGGCGCAAAGAGGCCCCTCAGGCCTAATGCTCCGCGTGCATGTGCCACATCATCCAAGGCTCTCCTGAGCGACTGGTTGAAGAGTTGCTCGGTGTGGTGGCCACGTTCTATGAGGAAGCGGCTCTTGAGAAGGGGCTGGAGGAGGCCTATCTCTTCGAGCTTGAGGTTGATGCTGTTGTGACAAGCCTTAACATCGTGTGGGAGCCTGCACAGGTCGACGGCCCTTTTGGCGAATTCCTTTCCGCTCCCCTGCGTCGAGAAGGAGTCGCGAGAGCATGTGAGAGCCGCAGCGAAAAACCGTTCTTTACGCTGGAATGCTACCTTTTGGCTGAGAAGTTCGCAGCACTCGCGCAACAGCTTTTGCTCGGTACCCTGAAGTTCGGCCAGGGTCGCTCCGCAAGCCTGCGCATCCAGATTCGTGCGGCTATGGTCCTCTCTTTTGAGGCAATCACGGTCATGCACTGAGCGCATGAGCCGATGAAACTCCTTGAAGGCGTCGCCAACCTCGCGGATAGCGGCCGACGCTCGCGAGATGTTTTCCCGCTCGGCTAAGAAGGAAACGGGGCGCTGCGACAGTTCTGGGTTGTTTGACACCATACGAATTCGGAGACGGCAGGACGCGCTGGTTATTGGGCGTACGCGGGTTTCAGTGACTTAGCAGCAAACAAAAGGATGCCTAACACCCTAACAGGACTGGACGGGGGCGGAGGCGCCGCTGTTTGGGGGGGGGCAGGAGGTGCTCATAGCAGCGGGGAACAGGGCCTTTTGACTAGTGGCGTACGCGCCTCGATACTCGCAGGATGCGCGACACCAACCGCACAAATCATCACGAACCCCCGCTCGAGACGCCAGCGTTATCGCGTGTTTCGTTTCAGCACGGGTTGCGCTCCGGAGGCGGGCCAGAGTTTGGCCATGATCTAGTCTCAAAAGAGATCGCGTGGTTGTGCAAGCGGGGTGACGTCAGCTTCGGCCTCTCGCTGAAGCAAAACAGGGATTATCTTGAGGCGCGCCGCTTTCTTGAGCAGCGCTACAAAGAGCTTGGGCTGCCATTCGATCCAGGAGGAACGCCCTTTGTGTATAGCTCTCCTCGCGATGGCTCGGGCATATGCATGACGCTGTCGCGATCTCCAGGGGTTCTGTATCAGCCGGGAGCGCAGCGTGAGCCGTGGGAGTCAGCAAGCCTATGGGTGCATGAGCTTACGCACGCCACGGCCTCAGTCGCATGGGGTGCGGAGCGAGATGCGACCAAGCCTTCAGGATGGAAATTCACGATCTCACGCGCTGGATGCATGCTTAAGCCAAAAGCGAACGGGGCTCTTGGGCTCATATTTGAGGAGTATGCTGCATGCGCCAACCAGTCTCTCTACATGGCCTCATTGGGCGAGCTGCAGGAAGCCCGACCTGAGAAGATCTGCAACCTGCCGATCGGACGGCATTCTGAGGCTGACGTGAGGCTTTTTAAAATCCTCAAGCGCCTGAGTGACCCCGGTATGTATGCCGAGACGGAGAGTTCCGGCAGAGCGCGGGCGTGGGAGCGTGCGCTTGTGCGGGACAAGACACGGCTGGGAGTGCCCATCGAGGCTATTTCGTGGACGGATTCCGCCGGCAAAGAAAGAGCCTCCTTATACCATCTGGTGTCACTTCTCGATGGCCTCGCAATCGAGGTGTATCCGGACCTTTCCCCCGCTGCGGCTGCCGAGCGCTTTCGGGAGCTCGCGGTGAAGGCGCAGGTAACGGGCAAGATGCCGCAGCTGCTTGTTCCGATCAGGGAGGCGCTGGGCCACGACGCGCTCAAGTTCCTGCTTGAGTGGGGCCAGAGCCTTGAGCGGATAGCAAGCGGTGAGGAGTCGGCGCTGCTGGCGCTCTTTGTGCAAGCTGGTGCGCTTGGCAAGGAAGAAGCACGGGAGGTTCGGCGAGAGTTGCACGAGGCCCTGCGCGACAAGCGCAAGGGAGAGAGGGGGCGAGAGCCCTGTGAAAACGTCGAGGTTGAGCGCCTCATAGTTGCGGCACAGGAGCGGCGCTGGTCGTCATGGCTCGAGTCGAGATCTGCCGCGCTTATCAGGCGCGAGCCCGACCTGCACGCATGCGCAGCGCAGGAGTTGAGGGCGGCCATGAAGGCAGGAGACCTAGGCCAGGCTGCCACAATCTTCTTGGCCGCGGGTTTTTCTGACGAGCAGCGCCCCACCGCCTCACATGAGCAGCTTGAGGAGCAAGCTAGGCGACTCCTTGCTCAGGGACAGGTGCGTAGCTACCAGGGGCTGGTCGACGTGTTTCAGCCGGAGCGAGAGCTTGTTGCGCCGGGCGAGATCCGAGTCCTTCTTCACAATGCGGCGATACAGGCGCTTAGGGAGGATTTTATCGGAATTTTTTGTGATGTTGTGACGAGCCCGCTGTGCAACAGGGATGAGTTGCTCACCCCGCGGGTGCGGAGGCTGGTTGACGCGCAGCTTCAGCGCGAGATCCCCTTTATATTGAAGCTGAGGCTTGAGAGGGCCTTAGTGGGCGAAAGCCTGCCTGACTAGCACCGACATTCGTGCCGGCACCAGCAAGAGCGGCTTTTTGTGGGCTGGCTGCAGCGGCGCGCTACTCACGGAATTTCCTATATGCGGGGCTTTGAAAAGGGACCGAGGCAAGGTCTAACTGCGCCATCTTGCTGCTGATTAGCTCGCGACCCCTTTTCTTCGGTCCAACCCACGTTCCTGCGCATCAAAAGCGGTGACTACAGCCGCGGGGTTTGCATGAATTCTCTTAATCTTTGTAGGACGGTTAGACGGAGAAAGATGCTTGGAGTTGCGCTGCTTGGCGTGTGCGCAGTCGCATCGACCTTGTGGCGAGCCGGGCTGCTCCATGCGGATGAGCAGCGCGCATCACTGCGGCTCCCGTCAATGTCTCTCTCTGGCCCGGGCAGCGAAAAGAGCCGTGCCGCCATCCAGCGCCGCATGTCGCGGCTTCAGAAAGCAGCGAGGAGAAATGGCATCATAATGCCGGAGACGGGCGAGGTCTTTGCGCGCACCCGCCAAGAAGCTGAGCGAAAGATCATCCTTGAGCTAGTAAAGCAAAGCGGAGAGATAATCCCCGTACCGGAGCCGAGTGTTGCGTCGCTTGGCTTGTGCGAGCAGGCAATTAAGAGGGAGGAGATGCCGCAGGTGCGCGCCGCTCTTCAGCAGCATGGAGAGATAACTCCGACTCTCCGCATCGAATGGGATGACTCGCTTGACGAGAAGGCTGGGCACGCAGCGCTCCAGAAGGCGCTGGGCCGTTCGCGATACATCGAGGTGGCCCGCCAGTGCGATGGCATGCGGCAGCAAGAGATCAAGCAAGAGACAGAGGCAGCTCTCAATATATTGAGCGCGCACCTTGGAATCTCGGCAGAGATGACCGACAAGGTTCGCCTGCTGGCCGAGAAGCGCAACCAGGAGCGGGATCCACTCGATCCGGATCGCGCCCCTTTGCTCAAGGAGATCGGAAAGCTGATGGGACAACCGGAGCTTTCTCGCGAGCAGGAGGAGGCCTTCGCGCGGCGCTACAGCGCAACGGAGGAGCGCTACGCCCGCCAGTTTAAGGACCTGCTTGGGCCGCAGCTCTGGAAGCGCTACGAAGCCGATATTCTCGGGGCTTCCGGCACGTCGGTCGACGATCTTGACTGGATACAGTGGGTGCTGTTCCGCGCCCCAGCTGATCAGGCACAGACCGCTACGGAAGTGGCGGCGTCGCAGCGGGTTCACCTCATCCCCAACAAAGTAGAGCGTTGAGCCCCCTCACAGGTCGCTTTCCGCCGCATATTTGTCCTCGTCGCCTTGCGGGGGGCAGTGGTAGGATAGCCGCTTAGGCGAACCGTCTTTGGTTGAGGTCTTCATGCGTGACATCCTTTCAGCTTTAGGTCTTCAGGACAGCTCTCCCGGCGCATTTGGCAAGTCAACGATAAGCAGCTCTTCGGGCAGGGAGGTGCGCGTGGTTTCGCCAGCCAACGGCGCAGAGCTGGGGCGGGTCGCCGTCGCAGATGGAGCGGCCTACGACCGGGTCGTCTCGGACGCGCTTGAGGTGTTTAAGGAGTGGCGCAAGGTTCCGGCACCAGAGCGGGGGGAGCTTGTGCGCAAGGTGGGGCTAGCGCTGCGCGACTCCAAGCAGCAGCTGGGAAGGCTCGTGTCTGCTGAGGCCGGGAAGATCTTGTCGGAGGGGGAGGGCGAGATTCAGGAGGCGATTGACATCGCGGACTTCGCCGTCGGGCTCTCTCGGCAGTTATACGGCAAGACGATGCACTCTGAGCGGCGCAACCATCGCATGTACGAGCAGTGGCATCCGCTCGGGATCGTCGGGGTCATAACGGCCTTTAACTTCCCGGCGGCTGTGTGGGCTTGGAACGCTATGATCGCCGCCGTCTGTGGCGATGTTGTTGTATGGAAGCCATCGGAACTCACTCCGCTGACCGCGGTCGCGGTCAACTCAATCTGCCGGCAGGTCGCCAAGCAGAGCGGTTTTGAGGGGATCTTTTCGCTTGTCGTCGGAGATGGGCCCGAGCTTGGCCAGAAGCTCGCCGCGGATGCGCGCGTTCCGTGCATTTCGGCCACCGGGTCCTGTCGCATGGGGAAGGCGGTTGCAAAAACGGTTGCGGAGCGGCTCGGACGCTGCATTCTTGAGCTCGGCGGCAATAACGCAACGATCGTGATGCCGGATGCCGACATGAAGCTGGTGACCTCAGGGGTGCTCTTTGGCGCGGTCGGAACAGCAGGGCAGCGCTGCACGTCGATACGGCGTGCTCTTGTGCATGAGAGCGTGATGGATCAGTTTCTTGAGAAGCTTGTGGCTGCCTACAAGCAGGTTCGGATTGGGGATCCGCTGGTGAAAGGGACTCTCATGGGGCCTCTCATCCATGCGGGTGCTGTCGATAGCTACCGCGCGGCGGTTGAGCGGGTTTCGAAAGAGGGGGGACAGGTAGCCTACGGCGGAAAAGTGCTGGCTGGAATGCCGTCCCCCTTGTACGTCGAGCCCACCATCGTTAAGGCGCACGAGGGCATGCAGCTTCTCAAGGAGGAGACCTTCGCGCCGATCCTCTATGTGGTTCCGATTCGGGATGTGGAGCACGGCATCGAGATCAACAATAGTGTCTCGCAGGGCCTGAGCTCTTCAATCTTCAGCCGCAATATGCAGAGCGTTGAGGGTTTTCTCTCGGCAGCCGGAAGCGACTGCGGCATCGCAAACGTTAATATGGGAACCTCCGGCGCTGAGATCGGAGGTGCTTTCGGTGGCGAGAAGGAGACCGGCGGGGGGCGAGAGGCGGGCTCAGATTCGTGGAAGCAGTATATGCGCCGACAGACCTGCGCCATCAACTACGGGGACGATCTGCCGCTCGCGCAAGGGGTCGTTTTCTCCTAGTTTCAGGGGCTGTTCACGTCGGGTTTCAATCCCCTGCGGGGTGTGTTAATACCTCCAGAAGCACTGTTTCTGCCCTGGTGCTGGAATTGGTAGACAGGCATGATTCAGGGTCATGTGTCCGCAAGGGTGTGGAGGTTCAAGTCCTCTCCAGGGCATTACACGTACGCAGCTAATTAATCAGTTTTTCCAGATGGTTAGCCTGGTTTTTTGGTTCGTGAGACGGGCGCTGCCACTTGGGAATCGCTATGAAATTAAAAGCTCTTTTGTCCCTTCTCGTTTGTGCCTCATTATTGGTGCTGGGTGCAGCCGGCTGTAAGCGCCGTGAGCAGGCCTATGCGGGGATTCCCGAGGCGCAGGCGACCGGCACGGTTGACCCGAACGCCCGGTACTAGCCATTAGGTCTGCGACGACCGCTTCTTCTTTTTTTGTTGCATTTGACCCCGCTTGGAAGGGGCCATTCGGCTGAAGAATCTGTATGACCAAGTCCATTCTCGAAGCCTGTGCTGCCCGTGGTCACGAGCAGGTAGCTTTTTTCAGCTACCCCGATGTAGGCCTTAAAGCGATCGTTGCGATCCACGATACGACTCTTGGGCCCGCCCTTGGTGGATGCCGCATGCGGCTGTATCCGAGCGAGGCACTGGCTATTGAGGATGTGATGCGCCTTGCGGAGGGCATGACGTACAAGAGCGCTCTCGCTGGGCTTCCGCTCGGCGGAGGAAAAGCGATCCTCATGGCTGACCCAGAGCTGATAGAGGGCAGGGAGCAGCTGTTCAAGAAGTTCGGCGAATGCCTCAATGCACTGGCAGGGAGGTACATCTCCGCCGAGGACATGGGAACATCGGTGCGGGACATCATGTGGGTCAAGGAGACCTCGTCGTTCGTTGTTGGCACCGACACCAAGAATGGTGGCGCGGGAGATCCATCGCCGTGGACAGCTCTCGGTGTCTTTCAGGCGATGCGAGCGGCAGTTGCGCAACTGCATGGTGGGGAGCGGAGCCTTAAGGGTAAGCGCGTTGCTGTGCAGGGAGTGGGGCACGTGGGGATGCACCTCGTCGAGCTCCTCGCAAAGGAGGGCGCCCTTATCACCGTCAGCGATCCGCATGAGGAGACGCTGCGCCTCGCCTCCAGTAAGTATGGGGCAGCCGTGGTCCCGGTCGATGCCATTTACGACGTGCCCTGCGACATCTTCTCGCCGTGCGCGATTGGCCAGACCATCAATACAAACTCTATTCCCCGCTTGTCGTGCTCAATTGTGGCGGGCGCTGCAAACAACCAGCTACCGGACTCCTCGGTGTACCGGCTGCTTGAGTCCAAGAATATCATTTACTGCCCCGATTTTGCGATCAACTCGGGCGGAGTAATCTGCGTGAGCGTCGAAGTTGCTGGAGGTGGGCTGGGAGTTCCGTGGATACAGAAGCATGTAGAGGGCATCTTCGACACCACCACAAAAGTGCTTGAGGAATCCAAGCGGCGTGGCCGCTTCGCTGAGGAAGTGGCGATTGAGCTTGCGAAGGAGCGAATCGCGGCGAGCAAGAGCCGAAAGAGGCCGTGACGAAGCGCCCGTCAGCCGCACGTCCGGCGCCGGCCTCAGAGCCATTTCAGCTCGTAACCCAGTTTCAGCCCTGCGGCGACCAGCCCCGGGCGATAGCTAGCCTCAACGAAAATATCGAGAAGCACGTGCGGTTCCAGACCCTGCTCGGGGTCACAGGCTCCGGCAAGACATTCTCAATCGCCAACGTCATCGCCAAGCAGAACCGCCCAACGCTCGTTATTGCGCCCAACAAGACCCTAGCTGCCCAGCTCTATGGTGAGTTCAAAGAGTTCTTCCCGAACAACCATGTCAGGTACTTTGTCAGCTACTACGACTACTACCAGCCCGAGGCCTACATCCCCTCGACCGACACCTATATCGAGAAAGACTCGGCGATCAATGACGAAATAGACAAGATGCGGCACGCCGCAACGAAGGCGCTGCTTGAGTCCCGCGACACGATAATTGTCGCGAGCGTGAGCTGCATCTACGGCCTCGGCGCGCCGGAAGACTACTTTAAGATGATGCTCTACGTTGAGCGCGGCGACGTGGTGCCGCGAGAGCAGGTCATTCGGCAGCTCGTCCACATGCAGTATAAGCGCACGGACATCGAGTTCGTGCGCGGAAGCTTCCGCGTGCGGGGCGAAAATATCGATATCTTCCCCTCTGACCAGGACTCAGCCGCGATTCGACTTCTCTTCTTCGGGGATGAGGTCGAAGAGATCCGGCAGATTGACCCCCTGACCGGGGCGACTGCACGAAAGCTTGAGTCGTGCGCAGTGTACCCGGTAAGCCACTTTGTGACTGAGCGCGAGGCGGTGGATCGGGCAGTGGTAGCAATCAAAAAAGAGCTTGAGGAGCGCTGCAGGGAGCTTCTGTTTGAGGGCAAGCTCCTTGAGTCTCAGCGGCTAGAGCAGCGCACTCTCTATGACGTGGAGCTCCTGCACGAGATAGGCTTCTGTTCTGGCATCGAGAACTACAGCCGCCACATCGCGGGCCGGGTTGCGGGAGAGCCACCCACGACCCTACTTGATTATTTCCCGGAGGACTTCCTGCTCGTTATCGACGAGAGCCACGTTACCGTTTCGCAACTTGGCGGAATGTATCGCGGGGATCGGGCCCGCAAGCAGACCCTCGTTGATTTCGGGTTCAGGCTGCCGTCTGCGCTCGACAACCGGCCGCTCAACCAGGAGGAGTTTTGGTCACGAGTGGGACAGACCATCTTTGTGTCGGCGACACCGGCTGACTTCGAGCTTCAGAAGAGCGAGGGCGTCGTTATTGAGCAGGTCAACAGGCCTACCGGCCTGCTTGATCCCGAGATCTCGGTACGGCCGGCAACGCACCAGGTCGACGACCTCCTCCCTGAAATCCAGAAGACGATCGCAAAAGGCGAGCGGGTCTTGGCCATTACTCTCACCAAGAAGATGTCCGAGGACCTCTCTGCGTACCTGCGAGAGATCGGGATTCGCGCGCGCTACCTGCATTCAGACATCACGACGATCGAGAGGGTAGAGATCCTACGCGGCTTGCGGCGTGGCGATTTCGATGTCCTCATCGGCATTAACCTGCTCAGAGAGGGGCTTGATCTCGTCGAGGTAAGCCTTGTTGCGATCCTCGATGCCGACAAAGAGGGATTTCTCCGCTCCGCGCGCTCCCTCATCCAGATTATGGGCCGTGCCGCCCGAAACATTAACGGGCGGGTAATCCTCTACGCGGACACCATGACCAAGTCGATAAAGGAGGCTATCGCCGAAACTGACCGCCGGCGCGCGATTCAGGCCGCGTTTAACGCCAAGCACGGTATCATCCCGCGCTCGGCCACCCGTTCTGAGCAGGTATCCCTTGGTGAGGGCGCGGACAGCGAGGAGGCGATCGCTATAAGGGCAGGAGTTTCTGTCCCCGAGGATCCAAAGGAGGCACAGCGGCTCCTGGAGTCGCTCCGCAAGCAGATGTTTGACGCTGCTGCCAAGCGCGAGTACGAGAAGGCTGCCGAGATTCGGGACACGATCAAGCTGGTTCAGGACACGCTGCTCAAGAGCTAGTTGGCACTCAGCCCATGCGGACTGTAACCGTGACGTCACCCTTGTACTGTGGATCGTCGAGCGGGATGAACATGTCGGGCATGAGCCGTCCGTCCGCTGATATCGAAGCTACGCCGCTCTCAACGCCGGCCTCATTTGTTACCTTGATGTTGAAGGTGCGATTCTTAGCCCGATAGCTAAACGAGAATTCGCTCCAGGAGCCGGGCACGCAGGGCTTGACCGTGAAGGAGCTTGGGCCGAAATTGAGGCCCAAGATGTGTTCAAGGCCCGCTTGGTACAGCCATCCCGCCGAGCCGGTGTACCAGCTCCAGCCGGCGCGCCCCGCAAGGGCCTCCTCGGAGTAGACGTCCCCGCACATGACGTACGGCTCGGCCTGGTAGCGCCCGATCCCTGAGGGCTCGCTAGTTAAGTTCGCCGGATTGATGAGGTCAAACAGCTCAAAGGCTTCTGTGCCGCGGCCCATCTGTGCCGTTGCGATGATGAGCCATGCTGCTGCATGCGTGTACTGCCCGCCGTTCTCGCGAATGCCCGGTGGATAGCCCTTGATGTAGCCGGGATTCTTTGGGGTCTTGTCGAAGGGCGGGGTAAGAAGCTTGATGATGCGGGCCTGTGGGTCGACGAGATGCTCGCGTGCCGACTCCATCGCCTGCGCTGCTCGGGTCATCGGGGCGGCCTTGCTGATAACGGCCCAAGACTGGGCAAGCGAGTCTATCTTGCACTCGTCACTCTCGGCGCTTCCGATGGGCGTGCCGTCGTCGTAGAAGGCGCGTCGGTACCATCGCCCATCCCAGCCGTTCTCCTCAACGGCAGCCTTGAGCGATGTTGCGTGGGCACGCAGCTGGGCGGCGCGGTCGGCATTGCCCTGCACCTCAAGGATCGCAGAGAATCGCCTGATAACCTCTATCTGGAACCACGCGAGCCAGACGCTTTCGCCCTTGCCGTGGCGACCTACTTCGTTCATCCCGTCGTTCCAGTCGCCGGCGCCGATTAGCGGCATCCCGTGGACGCCAACGGCCGAGGTGATCTGGAACGTTCTGAGGCAGTGATCGAGGATCGATCCGGAAGGCCCGTTGAGATCGGGCACGAAGTACGTCTCCATCTGCCCCTCGTTGAGCGGGGGGCCCTGCAGGAAGGGGACTGTTTCAGAGAGGATTGTGTAGTCGCCGGTCGCCTCAATATAGCGGCTAACGGCGTATGGCAGCCAAAGCAGGTCGTCTGATATCCGTGTCCTCACGCCGCGGCCGGTGGGTGGGTGCCACCAGTGCTGAACGTCGCCCTCGACGAACTGGTGCGCGGCATGGAGTAGGATCTGTGACCTCACCATGTCAGGGTGAATAGCCAGTAGGGCCAGAGAGTCCTGAAGCTGGTCCCTGAAGCCAAGCGCTCCGCCACTCTGGTAGAATCCCGAACGGCCCATGAGGCGGCACGAGACCGTTTGGTACAGGAGCCAGCCGTTCATAAGCACGTTAAAAGACTCGCTTGGCGTGCGTACCTGGGTCGCGGACAGGAGGCCTCGCCACCACTCGGACACGTTTTGCAGCTCAAGCCGCTGTGCCTGGACAGAATTGTGGCGCGCAACGTCCCGGCGCATCGTGTCCATGTTAGGGTATTCAGCAAGGAAGAACGTGAGGGTTCGCTCCTCCTTGGGCTTCAGCGAGACAGAGACCTGCAGCGCCGCGCAGGGGTCGAAACCGGCTCCTGTCTTGCCGGCCAGCTTGAGCGGCTTCGCCTTAGCCGGGAAGAAGGGCACCGCCGCCACCTTTTCGAGGGCATAAGGGCGCGAGAGGTCTCCGTTGCGACCAAGGAACTCAAGCCGCGAAGCGGTGAAGCTTGTGATAGGCTCGCTGCTTCCGGCCGTAACGATGCGGCCCGCGAACTCGTTGTTGTAGTGGTTCACTGCCCACAGGGCCTGCGCCGTCCGATCGAAGCCGCTCGACACGAAGCGGTATGAGTCCTCGCGCGTAACACCAAGCACCAGCTCAAGGTAGAGCAGAACATCGAGCTTCTGCTCGGTCGACTCCGTGTTCGAAAGAGTTATCGAATACCACTTTACCCTGTCGGTCGTAGAGCTGCTGAGGGTCAGCGATGACTCGATGCCGGCATTGCTGGTGACGAAGGTTGAATGCCCGAAGCCATGCTCGACGGAGAAGGTGAGCCCATCTCCCGCAGGCGCAGGTGTCAGCGACCAGTAATCGCCACTGTCGGCCCGCCGAACGTACACGGCCTCGCTTGGGGTGTCGAGGACGGGATCGTTGCTCCAAGCCGTAAGGCGATTCTCACGGCTGTTTTCGGACCAAGTGTATCCGCCTCCGGACTCCGTGACGAGGAAGCCGAAATGAGGGTTTGCGATCACGTTCGACCACGGCAGTGGTGGCCTCTGGGCGCCGATTGATGGCATCAAATAGTGATGGCTTCCCGGAGCAAATCCCCCAATTCCGTTCGGGATAAGGAGCGGATAGCTCATGGCCGGCGTGCCTGGGAGGCGCTTGCGGGATACTGGAGCGATCTTCTCGGTCGTTTGCTCGAACGAGCTAGACTTCACGGTTTCGGCGAGGCCGCCGATTGCAGCGTCGATCACGACGCGAGCAACGGTCTCAAGAAGCGCCGACTCGATGTCTGAGATCTGGCTCGTCGACCGCAGGAACACCCCGCCGGGGCGGTCGAGCAGGTAGCCAGCCGGGCTCGACCGCACGAGGTAGTCGAGGTCCTCGGCCAGGTGCTGCATGTAGCTGCCGGGATTGTGGTGCAGAATAACCAGATCAAACTCAATGCCACGCTCGCGTAGGAAGTGGTGCGCCAGCAGCACGTCCTGGACCGTCTTGCCTTGGCGGGAGTCGGATATCTTCACAAGAACTACCGGAAGGTCGCCTGAGATACCGAACCTCCAGAGAGCAGACTGGCCCAGGCGGTTTGAGGCGAGAGCCTCCGGCGCGCCACGCACCGACGCCTCGTTGTACAGGAGGCAGCCGGCCAAGCGGTGAAAGAGATCTGCTTGGGCAGCCGTGTAAGCATGGCTGCGGAGCTCAACCTGGGCTCTGCTCCACGAGAGCTCAAATGCGCGGTTGACGTGCAGCAGCTCCTGGTAGCGCTCGATAAGGCTAACAGCCTCTCTCCGGGCTCGCGCCGCACCGCTGATGAAGACGAGCGTTTCGCTCATGCCAGGCTCTAGGCGCACCTTGCAGCCGAGAGAAACAAGGGGATCGATGCTGCTTTCGGCTGGGCGCGACTGGTGCGGTTCTCGCGAGAACACGAGCGGCTCGGCCTGGCTTCTGCCGCGACCGAGGAAGTCGGTGCGGGAGGTGTAAAACTTAACGGGAGCGTAGCTCGTCTTGAGCGTGACACGATGGAAGAAGAAAATCTCCTGCTCGGACTCGGTGCGGGGGCGCCGCGAGCACAGAATCGAGTCAGAGTCCTTAAGCGCCTCAACGCCTATAAAAAGCTTGTTAAAGGCGGGGTGAGCTGCGTCGGCCTTGCGCGAGACGAGGACGGGCTCGATGTAGCTTACTACGTCTAGCTCACGCTCGGCATCGCCCAGGTTCGTCACGGTAATGCGGCGAAGCTCCACGTTGTCTTCCGGCGCGACGGTGATCTCGGTGTGCACGAAAACCTTATCGTCGAAGCGCTTAAACTCTGCGCGACCAGGGCTAAAGATTGACTCGTAGGAGGCAGGCTCGGCCTTGGTGGGCTGGTAGGCGGCCGACCATGTCTTGTTCTTTTTGGCGTCGTGGATGTACACGAACGAGCCGGCGCTCGTGGTGGTTGGATCCTCACGCCAGCGCGTGAGCATGATGCTCTTGTCGAAGCTGCTGAAGCCTCCGCCGGATGAGTCGATGACGACTGAGTACTTGCCGTTTGATAGGACGCGCACGCGGGGCGCCACGGTATGGGCTGACGTGACGACCTCAAGCCCTGGCGTCTCGGCCGGGCCCTCCTCGGTACGCTGAATCGTGCGAAGCTCGGGCTCGTGCGGCACAATCGTTGATACACGATCGGGGAATCGTTCATGAAGCAGGAGCTCGGTTGACTTGACGAGCGGCTGCGAGTGAAAGCGGTCGCACATGATACGGTCGTTGAGGACGTTGTTGATGCTGACGAGAGACATGCCCTGGTGGTGCGCAAAGAAGGATTGCACGATGTGCTTCCCTTCGGTCGCCAGGTGGCGGCTGGAGGTGTAGTCGACTGCCTCAAAGAAGCCGTAACGCCCCCGTGCCCCCTGCGCCTCAAGAGTCCTGAGGTTGTCGGTCCCCATATCGAGGGTCGGGGCGAATGGAAGCGCTAGAAAGGTCGAGTAGGGCGAGACGACGAGGTCCTCCGAGAGGCCCCGCTTGAGGCCCAGTCCCGGCACGCCGAAGGCGCGGTACTGGTAGGTTTTTTCAAAGTCCACACCGCTGTATGCCGACTCGGAAATTCCCCACGGGACACCTTGCCGCTGCCCGTAATGGATCTGGGCCCCAACGACAGCCCGGCCAGTCCGGCCCAGGATCGTCGTCGGATAGTCGTGCATCACGATGAATGGCATGAGGTACTCAAACATCGTGCCGCTCCACGATACGAGCGCCTTGCCGCCAGCGGTTGATGTGAGCGAGCGCCCGAGCGAGAACCAATGCTTCTGCGGCACCTCGCCACGCGCGACCGCGAGAAAGCTCACGAGCCGAGCTTCCGACGCAAGCAGATCATAGAAGCTCGCGTCCTTCTTGGCGTGCTCGGCGTTGAAGCCGATTGTGAAAAGCGCGCGACCTTCGTCATACAGGAAAGAGAAGTCCATCTCCTCGACGAGCTTGGTGACCGAGCCGTGCAGCATCGATATCGTCTGCTCGTGCTCCAGAAGAAGATCTCGCGAGTCCTCGATAAGGACAGAGAGCATTTCAAGTATCGGCTCGGCGCGCGTGCCCCTCACAGAATCGCGGCTCGGAGCGATGCGCGGATGAATCTTCTCCATGGCTGCCATGAGCGCGACTGGGGTGAGGGGAGCCCGAGAGATCTGCTGAAAGACCTCGATGCATGAAGTCACAAGTGCATCGAATGGCTCGGCCTCTGCGTTGTGCTTGAGCTCCATGCTCCTCCCTATCGCGACGAGCTCCTGCAGCGGCGTTATCCAGCCGAGGGTGTCGGCCGAGAGGGATACCTGGTCTATGAGCCGCAGTGCCCGGTCGAAGGCGGAGCATCCCTCCGTTGCCTTGGGATCGAGCTCGTCGCGAATCTCACGGAGAATGGGCCCCTTGGAGAAGAGCGTCAGCAGCCATCCAACTGAGTCGCCTTGGTGGTGCGAGCTTAGCGTGTTCTTGAGCTCACGAACGATCGACTTTGACTGATCTGAGAGAGCCTGGTTCGTGTCAACAATCCCCTGGAGCTTCTCAATCAGGGCAAGGCGATGGTGATGTGTGACGAGCGGCGTCGTTGAGCAGCGCTCAAGGATGGCGAGGTATGTGTAGAAGTGCCCAAGCATGTTTCCGCTGTCGACTGTCGAGATATAGCGTGGGCTCAGCGGAGAGAGATCTCGGATCGAGTACCAGTTGAAGAGGTGGCCCCGATACTTTTCCATCTTGCAGATCGTCTCAACGATGCGGCCCGATCGGCTGATGGCGTAGTTAAACGGGATAAAGCCCATGTCGTAGGCCGAGATCACGCTCAGCATCGACAGGGAGATGTTGGTCGGAGAGGTGCGCTCGGCGACGACCTCTGCCGGGACCAGCTGCAGGTTATCTGGCATGAGGTGGTTGTACTCGTCGCGCAGGAATTCGTGGAAGAACGACCATGTGTCGAAGGCTGCAGTGAGCAGGTAGCGCCGATTCTTTTCTGAGAGCTGCGACTCAACGTGCTCTGAGGGCTTTGACACCTTTGCCGCGATGAGTGGCGAAGCCAGCCACACGAGCGCGGTTGGCACCGAGAAAAAGAGCGATGATGGATCTAGGTATGCCGCATATACCAGCGCGGCAAGCACGATAGCCATCACGGGCACGAAGAGCCTGAGGTAGTCGCGATTTTCGTTGCGGGTGCGGCGCTCGGATCGCTCTGCCGGTTCCCACTCAAGCAGGTGCTTCTTGCTCACAAAAACCCGATAGAGCGTGACGCCGATGGCATGCAGCATGAGCCCGGCTTGGTGGGGAAGGAACGCGATGGCGCATGCCGAACGGATCGCGTTGCGCCACAGGTCTCTTCCGATGTCACCTAAGAAGCCGCCGAGGGAGATGCCGACGCTTGGCAGCGCAAACACGCTTGCCAGTCCGGTAAACACGGGGAAGCTGATGACGAGCGCCACAAGCACTGTCCACACGAGCGGGCCGCCTGGCAGGAAGAGCCAGCCACCCAGGAGGGCCAGCAGCGAAGCCGGCGGCAGAAGGCTGCGCCGCAGGTTGTCGAACATCTTCCAGCGCGAGAGCCACGAGAGCTGGTTCGGCTCGCGCCCCATGCGGGTCGGCACCGTGCGGCCCAGCCATGGCAGAAGCTGCCAATCGCCGCGCACCCAGCGGTGGAGCCGCTTAGAGTATGCCATGTAGCGCGAGGGGAAGTCGTCGTAGAGCTCAATGTCTGACGCAAGCGCCACTCGAGCAAAAGAGCCTTCGAAGAGGTCATGGCTGAGCAGCGCATTTTCGGGCACCCGGTTGCGCAGCACGTGTTCGAACGCGTACACGTCGTAGATCCCCTTGCCCCAGAACGATCCCTCGCCGAAGAGGTCTTGGTACACCTCTGACACCACGTTGGTGTAGGGATCGAGGCCGGCCTGGCCGCTAAACAGCCGCGAGAAGAAGGAGTTCGTGGCCGAGGTAAGTGAGATTGTGACGCGCGGCTGAATGAAGGCGTATCCCTTGATGACGCGGTTAAGCTTCTCGTCTATGACGGGCCGATTCATGGGGTGCGAGATCGTCGCCACAAGCTTCTTTGCCACATCGCGCGAGAGCTGCGAGTCACTGTCGAGGGTTATGACGTACCGCACGCCCTTGAGCCGCGACTCGCTCCCGACCATGAAGTTGAGCGACGTCCCAGAGTCTCCGAGGAGGTAGCGGTTGAGCTCCTCAAGCTTACCGCGCTTGCGCTCCCATGCCATCCAAACGCCCTCTGAGGGGTTCCACTGCCGCGAGCGGAAGAAGAGCGCAAACGGCTTCTCGCCGTTTCGGCTATGGCGCTCGTTGAGGATCTCTATCTGTTCAGCGGCAACTGAGAGGATCTGCTGGTCTCCTTGTGCGTGCTCGCTGCGCGCGTCTGGGAGGTCTGCCATAAGGACGAATGTGAACGAGGAATCGTCGTTCGCAAGGTACCGCACCTCCAGCCCGTCTATGGCCCGCTGTATCGAGGCCGTTGAGCTGAAGATGGTGTGCACAACAACGATGGTCTTGTAATCGGCCGGAACCGGCCCGTCAGAGTTAAGCTTGGGCAGCGGCTTGGGTATGACCCAGCGCGACACAAGGTACTGTACAAGGCTTGAGGCGAGCTCAGATACCGGAAGGAGCGCCACCAGTAGGGTGCAGATAAATACCCACGGGGCGAGTTCCGCCCACTCGGAGAGGAGCACGACGTATCCCACGAGCAGCACCGACACGAGCGCGATCGAGCCGAGATACGAAAGCAGTGCGTGGCTAACGAGCCACCGCTGCGCCTTAAGGTAGAGGGGCGGGGTATACTTAAGTTCTGCCTCCAAAGTATCCCGGGCGTCCCCAATAAGGAAGTTGCCGACGTGCTTCTTGACGAGGGACTGGTCGTCCGAGCCGGGCGCATTCGCCGCAGCGCGCTGTGCGCACGCAACCGCCGCGGCAGCAACCGCGGAGTCCGTTATCTTGAGGCGCTTAGTGATAAGCTCAACGTGGTGCCGAATGGCGTCGCGGGTAGTGAAGTCGCATCGGCTGTAGAGTCCGGCCGGATCCTTTCTTAGCTCCCGATCTGCGAGGCTCACCCCCTCGAACCAGTCGCGCCAGTTCATCTGGTCGATAGCGGTTAGTGATGTGAGGGTGTTTCCGACCGAGATTTGGCGCGCCGCTTGGTTGTGGTCCTCCGCGCGCAGGAGGTCTTCGGGATCGAGGCCGCGCTCTCGCAGCGTCTCCTCAAGAAATTGCAACGCCATGAATGCCTTGCGGCCGCGCCCGCGCAGCCGCTTCAGGAGCTCAAGCGCACCGTGCGGCAGGAAGCTCTCCCTCTCGCTCAGTTGGCGCAGGGGATCAAACATGATCTGAGTGATCTCCGTGCCCGTCCGCGAGTCGTCCCCCAACACCTCATCGACAAGGGTAAACGCGTCGCGCCGCGCAATGAGCTCCTTTTCTGCCTCGCGCATGAGCCGCCTGAGGTTCTCAAGCAGCGCGAAGCGCAGCATAATCGGGAATGCCCACAGCTCTCCCGAAGACAGCTCAAGCTTCGTTTGGTAGGCGCTTAAAAACACGGCAGCGAGCTGGGGATCAAGCGCTGCGTCCGTGTGGACAATAAACTCAAGCGCCAGTTGATAGATGCGCGGGAATCCCTTCAGGTCTCCTTGAGTCAGCATTGGGAGCGTCTTGTAGAAGCTCCACGGGAGATACTTTTTAATCGCGGCGGCATGACGCTCTACGACGTGGTAATTGTCGAGGAGCCATTCTGAGCCGGCGGTGAGCGACTCGCCCTTGTGTGCTGCCTC
The DNA here is from genome assembly GCA_947467385.1 of Deltaproteobacteria bacterium. Classification (GTDB taxonomy): domain Bacteria; phylum Bdellovibrionota_C; class UBA2361; order UBA2361; family OMII01; genus OMII01. Next base: position 24,061 of record CANIHJ010000006.1, read on the forward strand.
CACGAGCCTAAGGTACACACGCCGCAGGGTCTCTCGGTTATCGCGGTAGCTATAGAGGAGTCGCTTCGACCGCACTGGAGCGAAGGCTCTTGCGTGCTGCTCGGCGAGACTCATTCCAAGCTCTATTAGCGCATCGCGCGAAAGAACCTGCGCGCGCCACGGAGTGTCTGGAGTGGCTGACAGTCCTCCAGGAACTTGTATGCCCAGGAGCGATAGCGGTCCACGCAGGAGCCGGCTTCTCAGCGGCGCATTCAGAAACAGGAATACGTTCGTCACTGTGGTAGTCCGTTGGGCAGTTAATCGCTGCTGCGTTCACGTCCTGAACTTCGCAGCGCTGAAGGGCCTCGCGCAACGTGCGGACCAAGCCGCACGCCACCCGCCCCGAGCCGCGTAAGTATATACAAAGACGAGCACTTTCGTCGACCCCAGGGGCCGGAAAATCGTCTAGCAGGGGCCTATAAAAGCGGCAACTTAGGGGCCAAGGATTATAAATGCCCGAGGAGCTGCTCGAGCCTAACCGTCCTCAAGGTACCGAACGAGGCTGCATTCAAGTCGACCACAGCCACGGTGTTGCGCCACGGTATCGGCGGCTGAAGGGCTGAAGGGTAGTAGCGGTTAACGAGCAGCCTCTTGAGGTGATCCTGAAGGTCCGGGGTGAGGGGATTAATCTCTAGCAGGGCGAGGACCGCAGCGTACTTTATGGCCGGTGAGCGGCTCTCCCTGAGGTTCCAAACCTTCGACACGATCGGAACGGCTTGCGGCCCCAACGCTGCGCCCATCCTGCACGCGCCGACCACCTTGTCCTGGCTGTCGGAGTTGAGGGCGGATGCGACCTCTTCCAGCACCACCTGCGGCGGCAGGAGCCGAATAACCTCGCGCAGGGCGCGGTGGTCACCATCGTGCGCCATCGCGGTAATCGACTCCTTCACGAAATCCTTCCAGTCGTATGTTGAGTCATTGAGGCTGAGGAGGGCGCGGATGGCGGCGAGCCGCAGCTCCTCGTCGTTCTTGGCGTCAGACACCACGTTATGAAGGGCCTTCGTGACTTCGCCTGAAGTGGCATCCTTAAGCTTCGGTGAGGCGAGAAGCGCCAGGACCGCGGGGCGTGAGCCCTTAGAGAGAACTGCCACGGCAACTGAGGAGATCTCGCTGGCTGAGAGCGATGAGGCGAGCGCGTCTTCGAGCAGCCGCTCCTCAACCTCATCACTCACGCCTTTTTGGCTGAGGATTGCGGTAACGGCGTTGGTCGGCATGGTGCTGCCCTTTAGTCGCGAGTCAAGAATTTCCGACGACACGTTTTCAGGAAGCTGCCCAACACACTCATCACACCTGTCGCGGAGGAGCGCTTGGATCGAGGCGTCCACATCCTTGCGCTTGAGGAGCTTCTCAATAGCTGCGCCCCGCCGCGAGAGCTGCGCGCATCCAGGCTTCACGAGCTGAGCCGCAAGCTCGGCGGACTCTCCCTTGGTTGCAGCCCCCAGCTCTTGAAGTAAGGAGAGGAGCGAAGTCCGGGCCTCGCCTTCTGAGCGGGGTAGCGTGCGCCTCATCATCGGTACCGTTGCGGAGGCGGGGGCTTTTGCGATGACCACCTCCGCAAGCCGTCCGAGTTCAGGATCGCCGAGAAGTGCTAGGGTCGCTGTGGCCGCCCTCTGGGAGAGTGATTTTCGGCCCGCAAGGGAAGCGAGAGCCCGTCCTTGAACGGAGCGGTTGGTCTGCTGCAGTAGCTTTATGAGCTCGGTCTCGGCATCGTCTGCGCGGCTCAGAAAGCTCTCTGCTCCTGCGGTGTTGAGGCTCGCCCGGAGAGCGAGCAGCGCATACGGCAAGGCTTTCGACGACTCCTTTGAATAGCCAAGTTCGGCCAGCGCATCGACGGCTTGCTGCTGGCTTGGGGATACCGTAGAGCCCTCGATGAGGGGAGGGCTCTTGAGAGCCTGCACAATTGCGGAGGCTGCATCGCCGCGCCGGTCTGGTGCCGACACAAGCGCCTTCAACGCCGCCCGTTGCAGCTCTTGATCATCGCTTGAGGCCAGGTCCCGCACCTTCCCCCACAGCACGCCCCTAAGCTCACCGGTGAGAAGCTTGGCGCTTGCGGAGACCAGCTCAATGGCCTGAAGCTGTTGCGCGCGATTCTGGGATGCCAGCATTGCCGGAAGGCGCTTGGCCAGGGCCGGCACGGACCTCAGCAGGCAGCGCTGCTCGGCGAGATCGAGCGAGTCAAACGAGCTGCGCTGGATGAGGGCTGGCACGAGGGCCGCCTCAGCTGTTATGCCATCGAGGATAACGCAGCTTTTCGCCAGGAGTGGCATGAAGATCTGCGACTTGGCTGGGTCGCTCGCTAGGCGGACAAAATCTGGCACGAATGACGGCAGGACATTTCGAGCCGGCAGGGGCAGCTGCCGTCCAAGGCGCTGTTGCTGCTCCTCTGGCAAGCTCACGAGCAGGTCAAGAAACGCCCGCATCCCGCGGCTGCCGTCGGGGTCCACCTCTTTGAGAAACTCGACAATTTTTGCCCCGTCGGAGCCATCAACGAGCGACAGGTGCTTCGTGACGTGCGGTAGCGTGAGCCCGACGTACTCGTGCAGGAAGTTGCGCGCCACGAGCGGCTTGTCTGATGTCAGGAGAGCTGTCACCTCCTCGATGTGCGCATCTGAGGGGCTCGTTCCGGCTCGATGAGCCTGCTCCGCAATCGAGGCGCTTGTCTCCTCAAGTGAGACGGCGATCTCGTCGCTCAGGTTCTCTCGGCTGTAAATCGAAGCGAGTTTCGGCAGTACCGGCAGGGCCGAGGCCCCGGCCAGGGCAAAGATGCGCAAGGCGCAGCGCTTGCCATGAAGCTCGCGCTTTGCGTCCATCGTCTGCCAGAGCGAGCCTGGCACAATGTCGCCGCCGATGCCCGCACCAGGAAGGATAGATTCTCCCGCAAGTGGCTTGCCCGGCAGCTGCGCGAAGGCCTCTGGGGCGCTTGGGGCCTGCGTATTGAGGGTAATAACGCGGGTCAGGAACTCGAAGAGGCTCCTCTGCTCATCGGGGGCTAGCTGGCTGAAGCGGTCCTTAGCGGCATCGCAATCCTCAAAGACAAACTCCTCCACCTTGCGCTCGGCATGGGACGGATGCGCGCCGGAGAGGGCAGCACAGATGAGTGCGATGAGCCTTATGAGTATGACCATGTGCCATCCCCTTTTAGCTCAAGAACGTTCTCATGAAACTCGCCAAGATCAATCGGGCTGCCAGTGCTGACATATCTCTCAACGCAGCCCGGAAGCGAGCGATAGAGCTCCTGCTCAACGAGCCGATCCATGGCCGTTGTTGCCTCGTCGAGGAACACGAAGCGGGGCCGCATGAGAAGCAGCCGCGCAAAGGCGAGTCGCTGCTGCTCGCCCGTGCCGAGCACGTTCGGCCAGTCAAGCGTGGCGTCGAGCCCGCCAACACGCTCGAACATCTCCCCAAGGCGCACCTGCTCAAGAACGCGGATTAGGTCCCTGTCGAGCACGACACGGCGCCGAAGGCCGTACACCAGCTGCGAGCGCAGCGAGCCCAGCACCATGTACGGCCGCTGGGGCAGGAAGAGCGCCTCGCGCAGGTCGGGCCGGATGATCTGGCCCTTGCCCGAATCCCACAGCCCAGCGATGACGCGAAGGATGGAGCTTTTGCCGCTGCCGCTCGGTCCGCACAGGAGCAGGGAGCGGCCTGTGAACGAGAACGAGATGTCGGTGACGAGTGCCTGCTCCTTGCGCGGCGTCCAGATCGTCACTGAGCGGAACTCAAGGTTTGGGCCGTTCGAGGACTTGATCCGCTCGCCCGGCGAGAGGGGCAGGCTGGCGCGATCAAGCGCCTCAGAAAATGATCCAAGGCGGTTGATGACCGCCGCAAAGATGCTCAGGTTGCCAAAGTGGTTTACGACGATCGAGAGCGCATTGATGACGAACCCGAACGCGGCGCCGGCCTGAATCACCGAGCCGAACTCGATTTCACCCCGAAAGAAGAGCGGCGCAACCAGGACCGTCGGCAGCACGGTCAGTATGTAGTTGTAGCCAGTTGTGAAGAACTGAAGGTTTCGGTTCCAGTTTATCACAAGGAGTAGGTTGTTGAGCGCGGACTTCAGCCGCTGGCGGGTGCGGACGAACTCGCGAGACTCGCGGCCATAGAACGCGATCGACTCGGCGCTGTCGCGGACGTTAATGAGCTTGTAGCGGTAGTCGGCCTCCTTCTTGAGCTGCGCGAAGTTAAGGCCGATGAGGGGCCGCCCGAGAAAGTACGTCACGATTGAGCCGACGATCGAGTACCCAGCGGCCGCAACAAAGAGCAGCCACGAGATAGACCAGAGCACGTACACATAGAGGAAGAGCTGAACAGAGGAGTTGAAGAGGATGAGGCAGAACGTGAGGCTCTGCGTGCAGAACGAGCGCACGTCCTCCTCGATACGCTGGTCTGGATTGTCGATGTCGCCCCTCAGGTTGAGGCGATAGTATGCCCGCTCTGAAAAATAGCGTGCAAGGATGCGGTGGCTGAGCCACCGCCGCCACAAGAGGCTTAGGCGCTGCTCTGTGTACGAGTAAAACACGACGATCGGCGTGGCGATGATGAAGGCGCCCAGGTAGTGCAGCAGCTTCCAGTAGAAGAGATCAGTGTTCTTTGTCTGGAGCGCTGTCATGAAGTCGCGCCCGATGTAGCTCATGATGACGCCCACGCCGTTGATCGTCAGGGAGAGCCCAAGGAGCAGCGAAACGAGCCCGATGGCCTTCCAGCGCACCTCGGAGCGGAAGAAGGGGCTCGCGAGGGAGAGAAACCTGCGGACGACGTTGCGGTCTATTTGGGCCATGCGTCAGCGCCCGCCCCGCTGGGTGATGCGGCGCGGCATGAAGATAGGGTCATGCGGTATACCGCTGTTGATGGTCGCATCAGCTTTGAGCGCCCTCGCCGCTAATAACCGTTCGCTCGTAGTCAGCCCACGCAGCGGAAAAACCTCGTCCGGCAGCCCGCAGCTCCGGGAAGGTGCCAACCTCCTCGATGCGGCCATCCCGCACGTAAATCACCCGGTCGAACATGGGCACAAGCGCCAGCCGATGGCACGCCATGACGACGGTGAGCGCGCTAAACTCATGCAGAATGCCCGCAAAAACCTGCTTCTCGGTCAGCGGATCAAGGCTTGATGTTGGCTCATCGAGCAGCAGGATATCTTTTCCTGGAACGCGCAGGATGCCCCGGGCAAGGGAAAGGCGCTGCCGCTCGCCCACCGAGATGTTGAGGCCGGACTCCTCAAGCACGCTGTCCCAGCCGTTTGAGAGCTTCTGAAGCAGGTGGCTGGCGCGGCAAATTTCTAGCGCCTTGAGCAGCTGCTCGGGCGGAAAGCTTTCGCCGAAGCTCAGGTTGTAGTGCAGCGTTTCGGAAAAGATCTCTGGCTCCTGGGGTACCAGTAGGCTGACACTCGCGATGTCATCGAGCGACAGGATGGTGCCGTCCGGCAGCTGCGCGTGCCCCTGCTGGGTCGCGAGCATGCCCGCCATGACCTTGAGGAGCGTAGACTTGCCCCCGCCGCTGGGGCCGACGAGCGCTATCTTTTCGCCGCGCGCCAGGTCAAGCGAAACATTCTTGAGGTTTGCGAAGTCGCCGCCATATGAAAACGCAACTTCACGCAGTGCCACCGTCGACCAATCGCGCGGCATCTTGCTGGTGCGGACCGGCAGCCTAAGGTCTCCCGACTCAGTAATGACCGACGAGGCATCGTCATATGCAATAGCCGCCTCGATTATGCCTCCGTAGTAACCGGTAAAGGCCCCGATGGCAGACCAGATACGGTCGAGGTAGTTAAGCAGTACGTATGCCTTTGCGATGTCGAAGGTGGGGCCAAGGGCACGCTGATTGTTGAGGTAGATGTAGAGAGACAAGCCCATGACGAGACTGTATCCAACTGCAATCGTGCCCCACTTGAGCTCCTGGTACTTCCAGATTTTGCGGCTGAGCTTGAAGCCCTCGCCGCGCTGGGAGCGGAGATAGTGCACAGCAGGCTTCTCCAGGTGGAGCGTCTTCACTGTGATGATGTTCGAAAGATAGTCTACCGTGGTGCGGTTGAGGCGGTCGTTGAAGCGGTTGTTCTTGCGGATGTTGCGCGTCAGCCGGGTATTGAAGAGCAGCATGAGCGCAATCGTGATGAAGCCCATTGAGATGACAGTGATGGCAACCTCAAAATCGAGCACGAAGATAAGCATCGCAACCACGACAAACTTCATGACGCCGTCGATGATCTGCCACGTATAGTTCGACACCACCGCTTCAACAGCGCCCACTGAGCGGTTAAGCCTGCTTAGGTTTTCTCCGGTATGGTGGTAGACGTGCCACTTGAGGGGAAAGCTGAGGAGTGCCGTGAAGACTTCCTCAAGCTTCTTGAAGCGGCTCGTGAAGGCGGTGATTCCCTTCAGGTAACTCGCAAGGTGGTGCGAGAGGGCGTAGAGCATCTTTAGCCCCACAAACATGCCGATGGCCTTCACTGCCGAGGTGAACGCCTCCTCCGTGAAGCCGTCCCGCACGAAGATCTGCAGGATCTCGCCAAGAGCCCACGGAACGGCGAGGTCTATGCCGTAGGCGATGACGAAGAGGACGAGGAAGGAGAAGAAGCGAACCCGATCTCCAGCCGTTGATTCCCATGTGGCAAGCACCAGCCCCTTGATGGAAGAGCGTGCAGAGTTTTGCGGAGGGGACCCATTCATAAGGGGTGTGGCCGGGCAGATAAAAAAGTTTGGCGTTTATACCAGAATGCGCCGGCACTGTCTTGGTTGGCGGAGCACCCTTAACGTAACGCTGTTACTCGAAATTTCTTCAACAGCCAGCCCCTGGTTAGATGCATTCGCCCCTCCGGCCGCCGCCCCCGCCCGCACCACGAACTCTCAGAGAACTCGTGGTCCAGACCTCTTGTGGTGAGCAGATCACGAGTTCTCTGAGAGTTTGTGGTTTTTTGGGAGTGAGTTCGGCTAGTTAAGGAACTTGAAGAAAGTGGGGGAGTGCGAGGCGTATGTAGAATTGCGTTCTGAAGTCGCGATGGAAGAGGCGAGTGGTTGCTGAGAGAGGGCAAAAAATGAGTTGGATCCTATTATCCGAACTCAAAAAAGAAGAACGCGAATAGGCGCGTGTAACCTTAGATGCTCACCTGTAGAGGCAATTGAGCCATGCAAGCAGGGCTAGGCCAATGAGCAGGCAAGCCAGACCTATTCGACAGCCCCGCGATATCGGAGGGTCATCGAATTTTTCGAACTGGTGCTCCCAGTCCAAACGCACATCGTCAGCTGACTCGAACTCTGAGTAGGCGCGCCGCAGCTTTGTGCGGAGCCTGGTGGCCTCAGAAATCTCCCACGCTGCGATGCCGGCAGGAAGCTCCGCACCGAGCGGAATAACCGACCAGCTGTCGTTCTTCCACTGGAGAGCGTTCATATTCATCGCGCCGAGGCGATAGATCACGAACGGCTCGCCGTGAATGTACGGCCGACCGCCGCGCCGAGACACCATCATGGCCACCGCCAAGTTTGGCGATGCTCGTGTCACCTGCAGGGCTGAGACGAACTCAGGCACGTCGACCTCGTTCGAGCTCAGCACATCGAGCACAAACTCCGTCTCCCAAGACGGAGGCTTCACAAAACCTTCCCGATTCCCTTCCATCACTCCACCTCCTTGAGGACCGATTGGCTGGGCGAAAACCGAGGGGATTGTAACGCAGCTTTGGGGGACTAGTCTTGTCCCGCGCCAGCTGATTTGCTCGTTTGACGAATGGTGTGAAACAGGGCCACTGATGCCAGGATTATCAACAGGTTGGCGGCTAAAAGGTGGGTAAGCTTAAGCCATGCCGGGGCAAGTAGCGTAAGGGTTAGTATTCCTATCGCCACCGCGCCGTAGGTGGCAAGCCGCAGCCGGACATACCATGCTCGGGCGTTTGCATCCGGAGCCCACGCCTCAAGGCGCGAGAAGAAGAATAGCACGCCGACCACCGTTGCCAGTGCAAGCACGGGGTGGATAAGCCGTAGCCGCACGGCGAGGTGCGATTCGGGAGCAAGATCCTTTGCGAGCCCCGCCCCAAGGGAGGGCGACGGTGCGAGATGAGATCCAAGCGATGCAAGCGCGCCGGTGCATAGCAGCGCAAGCAGAACGGCACCGGTGATGCCCAAGAGCCGCACGAGCTGCGGGGGCAGTGGACGCCTGGCGCAGCCAGTCCAGCGAAAGCTTTCGGCCGCCATCACGGCGCTCAAGAGTAGAGCAGAGGTATTTACAAGGTGTAGAGGCATGACGACGAGTCGGGCCAGATCGGTGCTCTGGTCCACAAGCCGCATGGTGACGAGCTGCCTTCCGATCAGGGCTTCGGTAATAGTGAAGAAGAGCACCATGACGGGCCAGAAGCGGGCTGACGGGTCGGAGCTGAAGGCGCGGCGCGAGAACCATACCATCGCCAGCACAAGCACGCCGTAGAGCGCAGTCGAGTAGCGATGAGACACCTCGATCCAGGTCTTAATCGGTCCGTCGAGCGGGATGGCCTGCCCGTTGCATAGCGGCCAGTGATCGCCGCATCCGTCGCCGGAGTGCGAGATGCGAACCCACGCGCCCCACGCGATGATCAGGACCGTGTACCACACCACGCCCCATGCGAAGCGGTGCAGCCTCAACTGAGGTTGTTGTTGCGCCATATCAGCAAGGACTGTAGCACAGCCGGCTCTGCCGGAGCCATCCGAGCGCCCAAGCTTATATGGTTGGGATTATGAGGGTCGGGCGGCGAGAGAGCCGCACGATCTGCTCGGCGACGCTGCCGACGAGGACCCGCGAAAATCCCGTTCTCCCGTGAGAGGCGGTGACGACAAGATCCACGTCGCTTTGCTGAATGAACTCGAGGATCGTGTGGTGCACCGGACGCGCGGCTTCACGCAGCTCGTGTCGTGCCTGCATGCCGGAGAAGTGCTGCAAAAGGTGCGCTTTGAGGGCCTCCTCGGTGCTCCTGCGGGCTCCCTCAAGCGCCTCTGGCAGGTATTCAGACGGAAGCTCAAGGGCGGCGCTTCCCTCGTAGAGGTGCATCGAGATGTCGATGCACGTGAGGAGCGTTACGGTTGCCTGAAAAGCGAGCGCTAAGGAGCGTGCGGCAGGATAGGCCTGCATCGACGCAGCCGAAAGGTCCGTTGTCACGAGGATAGATCGAGGAGCGAAATCCGCCATGCCGGTATAATGGCCGCGCGCTGAGGCGCCCTCAACTCTCGCCGTCATGCTCCGGCGATCATGTGTTACCGAAGGTGACCGAGCGCAGCCTTGGCTTCGCGGGGCAGGGCGATCCAGGCGCGACGTGAGATGCGGTCATCCGAGACCATGGCCTTAAACATCGGATCGGCCTCCGCCAGGGTCATGACCCGGCCGTCGTCGAGCTGGACGAGCATCGACTGGCGCGTGTCGCCCGAGTGCACATCTGCTGTCGATATCTCGTGCAGGTAGTAGCGCGGATCGAGCCCCAGCTTCTCAAGCGCGGCTGTCGCCGACGCCATGAGCGACTCCATCGTCAGGCCGCTTGAGCACCGAATCGTTTTGAAAAGCCTTCGGTGCAGGAGGCGATCGCACAGGTCGCTAAGCACTGCGTCGTTTCCAGCAGCCCATCGTGAGATGTGGTAGCGCCACCACGACTCTCTCATCTGGAAGATGTTCTCAAGCGCCAGGTCCTCTGCCTTGTGCGCGGCAAGCGCATGCTGCATCGCATCGTCGGCGAACGGAACCTTGGTGCCAAGGTCGCGCGCTCGCTGGATGATCGCCTTATTAATCATGTCTGACGCGAGCAGGACGCGGTGCTGGTAGATCTGCCGGTACATGGCGTGGCGCGAAACCATAAAATGCATCATCGCGTCGAGCCTGTTCTCCATGAGCGCCAGGTGCTTGCCCGCCGTCAGGATCATCGAGTCGACGAGCGCCGGAATGTTGTACTTGCCGTAGCTCACCCCGGCCAAAACACTGTCGACCGTCGACCAGTTGCCCCGGTCAACGTTCCAGCCGCCGCCCGAGAGGATCTCCCATGTCCACGCTGGAACCTCAGGGGTCTCGCCAAGGATAGCCGTCACCTGCGCCCGCAGCGTGGGCGAATACCCGTCGAGCAGACCCACTATCTCTGGATCGTTATTGATGACGAGCTCCGCAATCTCCTCGTGCGAATCGCGCTGTCCGGGAAACCATGCCTTAAACGCAGTGTGCGAGCCAGGCGCGAGGTGCCCCACATCGTGCAGAAGGGCCGCCACGAGAATCGGGGCGCGGAACGTGGCAACATCATCCGGAAAGCTGCGCTCGAGCTTCTCAAGGACGAGCTTTGCCAGGTACGCGACCCCGAGGCAGTGCCCGAAGCGCGAGTGCTCCGAAAACATGTACACGAGCCGAGTGTTGGCCGTTTGGCTTATGTCGCGCAGGCGCTGAAACCAGCGCGAGTCAATCAGCGAGAGGATGAGCCGCTCGGCCGGATCTTCCGGCGAGAAAGAGACGGACTGATGGACGACGTCTGCAAATGTTATGTCGCTCATGGCGTATTCCTTATCGATACTTCTACCTCAGGAATCGGGTGCTGCGAAGAGATTGTAATGCCGAAGCTCTCCAGGCCAGCCATCGAGCGCGGCGTCGCTGAGAGGATCTCTATCTTTGAGACGCCCAGGTCCCTTAAGATCTGCGCCCCAACGCCGTACTCCCGCATCATTGATGGGGACCGGGACTGGGGGCCGTCCGCAGAGAGGCTTTGAATCGCCCCATGCTTGTCGTCAATAAAGGGCCGGCGCAGGTAGAGCAGCACACCCGCCCCCCGGTCACCAATTGCTTTTAGTGACGCATGGAGCGTCGCGCGAGAATTTGGACCGTGGCCACCGAACACGTCAGTGACAGTGCTCTCGGACTGAACCCGTACGAGCACCGTTTCGTGCTGGGAGACGTCTCCCTTAACGAGAGCGATGTGCTCGACATCATGAATGCGCGAGCGGTACACGATGCCACGAACGTCTCCCGCAAAGCGGGTGGGGATAATCGCCTCAGCCACTCTCGCGACGAGCGGCTCACGCTGCAGGCGATGCGAGATGAGCTCGGAGAGGAATGCGATCGGAAGATTCTCCTGCCGGGCAAGCTCCTGCGCGTTCTCAAGCGGCGAGATAGATCCAGAGCGGTCAAGCAGGTCTATGAAGAGAGCCGCATCCGGGAATCCCGCCATCCGCACGAGGTCTAGGGAACCCTCGGGTATGGCAGCCTTGACCAGAACGCCTCCCTCGCGCGTTTCCGCCGGAAAGATGTGCCCGGGCTTCACGAGATCTCGCGGATGAGGCTGCGTGCCACCCAGCACCCGAATCGTGGCAGCGCGGTCAGAGGCGCTGATTCCGGTTGAGATGCCCTCGCGTGCCTCCACGGAGGTGAGCACCTTCATCGTCGACGCCGGGTCGGGTACTGCCGCCGGCGCCGCTAATGGGCGCGCCATGGAGGAAAGCATGAAGGCATTCGCCCGTTCAGGAGAGATGGCAACGAACGTGAGACCTCCGGTGATTCCAAGCGCCCGATTTACGAGCGCAGGCGAGATGTCGTGCGCAGGCGCGATCAGGGCGCACCTTGGCGAACCGATGTCGTCAACAAGGATGCCGAGGCGGGAGGAGGAGAACTGCTCTAGAAAGGCCGGGATCGGCGCCATTGAGCGATTACACCAAACTTTTTCAAGCGTGTCACGGAAGCCTTGCGGCCCGGCCCCAGAGCCGGGAATGAAAACCTCGGAGGCATGGCCGCCAGGCTAATGCCTTGATTTAATTGGGCCAAACATCCCGGTGAGATAGTGTTTAAGCTTCTCCGCCGAGGTGTCGAAGATACTCTTAGGCCAAGGAAGTCCTCACCAAGTAGTTCTTGTAGTTCTTAGTGGTGCAAACATGGAAACGGAAGTTATTGAATTAGACCTCTCCACCCAAGAAGGAATGGAGAAAGCGATTGTTCGGGCGCGCCGCACGGCTTTTGTCGCGCGTTTTGTCGTGCTTCGCGAGTCGAAGCGCACACGGGCGCATCGCTCGATCGAGATGATGGAATGGGACGACCTAACTACCGTAGAGGAGTTGGCCGCCCGCTTCCGTGCCGCGTTTGTGGAAAACGGGGATAATCTGGGGCCCGTCGACAGGGACCTCAGGAGGGCGATGGCGCACTCGTTCCGGTCGCTCAAGTTCTTCGTTGAGGAGTATTCACTCAGGGCAACCGGCAACTTCATTGATGCGCTCGAAGACTACGCGCGCTCGAATGAGCTGCTGTTCGTTGGTGATGATCACCCCAAGCCGGGCGGCTGGAGGCTGCCTATGGAGCTTCGCAAGCTCAAGAGACAGCTTGAGGCGCCCGAAGAGAAGAAGGGGGCGAAGAAGCAAAAACTTGCTGCCCATCCCACGTAGGGTCTTCTCAAAGGTCGCAACGTTAAAGGGAGAGCTAAGCTCTCCCTTTCTTTTTGGCTATATTTTGCAGCCCTAATGTTTTTGACGACCTAGAACAGCGCGTAGATGAAGGGCGACAGTGACGAACCGCTGGATGCCACGAGCAGAAGCCCGATCAGCAGGAAAACCACTACCATAGGCGCCAGCCACCATGCCTTTCTCTCCAAGAGGAGCTGAAAGATCTGCTTAACAGTATTTGATTTGCTCATTGTCTACCCCTTTCGCTGCAAGGCTACAGCAAGGACCGCTATGCGGCGACCCTGCCCTGGTCCTCTTCGTGATCCGGCTCTGGAGAAAGCTCCCCGATAATCCTGTCGACCTCCTCGATGAGCGAGCCGATTGCGTACGCCCACACATACTGCCCTGCCTTCTTCCCGGTCAAGACCTCCGCGATCTCGCCCTTGTCCTGGATTCGGTGCTTGGTGAAGAGCTGCTTGCCATCCGTCAGGAGCACCATGTCACTCGGATTCTTGTGCAGCTTCGGAAGGCGCTTGCGAAGGTAATCAATGCCACGGCGGAATCGGTTTACCGGTAGCCCCTCGCGCTTCATGCGGAACAGCCAACACAACAGGATCAGGTCTGGGTAAGAGTATTTCTGCCGGCCGCGACTCTTGGACTTGCCCGAAGTCGGGACGAGGTTGGTGCGCGCATAGTAGTTCAGCAGGGCGAGCCCGATTTTTTCTTCGCCGCCCGTAAGCGTACGGAGGATCGCCTGCACCTGTTTGGCAGTAAACTCTCTGTCCAAAATGTGAACACTCATGCGGAGGCTCCTGAACGGCCGGTCACTACAACTGGACTGCACATGTTACTACAACCATCTTTAAGCAACGGTACAGTGCGCTTGCAGCTCATGTCAATCAGCCTTGTGCGGTCGGCGCGCGGTTCAGGCGCGAAAAGGGAAATAGTTTCGATAGGCTGAGGCTAAAATGGCGTACGCTTGCGGATTACGAGGGTGGTGCTACCGGAACGAGCCCCACGACCACCGGAACATCGTCCGTGCCCGGGAAGTTCTCTTCGCGAGTTGCGCCCGTGTGTCCCGGGATGCTGCCGGAGATATAGAACTGGGAGGATCCTCCGCCGTCAAAGTTGAGGGCCTCAGCGCACTGCACGGAGGGCGACAGCAGTAGTCGCTGAAGCAGGGGCAGGGACGCACCAAAAACCCCCGAGGTGACCCGGTACAGCACCACTCGCCCATTCCGGTCGAGGCACACTCCAGAGAGGTTGGTCCTGAACGATGATTCCTTGAGCCCCGGAACGATCGCAGACTCCGAAATGACACGCGGCCCGGCCTGCGTCGCCTCAACCACGCCGACCGGAGAGAACGCATCCCGGTGCGCAAGCCCCACAGATTTCGGCGTGACGAAGAGCACGCCGGTGAGCGTTCCTCCCCCCTTGTGTATCTTCTGGTGCACGATGCCGCGGCTAATGACGAGGCCGAGCGCCTTGCCCTGTTCATCGAAGAAATTTGAGTTGACGCACGCTGTCGCGCCAGCGGCCCGGCACAGCGCGCGCACCGGCGCGCGTTTCCATCCAAAGTCGGAAGCCTTAATGACCTGAAGCTTGAAGCGCAAGAGGGACGATCGCACCATGACGACCGACGACGAGAATAGCGAGTCGGGATTGAGGCTGGTATTCGCCTGCTCGATGTCGGGCCCGAGCGGCTGCCACGACACCGTCGGGTCGCCCTCTGCGGCGGTGCCATGTGCAGTAGCCAGGACTGCTGCGACAGTTGCGCAGGCCTTTGAAATGCTACCTGCGATCCTCATCAGCGTCCTGTTCATGGCGCGTGCGCTTAGTGGTGCGCACCGAAACTTGCGTTTAACGGCTCTCCCCTTATGACCGTCCCCTGCAGGGACTCGAGTATCCGCTGACGGAACTCGTCTTTGAACTTCGTGATAAAGCTGCGCACCGGCATGGCGATTGAGTCCCCAAGAGCGCAGATGGTGTGGCCCTGAATCTGGTTGCAAATCGTTTCGAGTAGCTCAAGGTCACCCGGCAGCGCTTCTCCCCGGCTCATGCGCTGAAGGATCTTCTCTGCCCAGTGGCCTCCCTCGCGGCACGGCGTGCACTGGCCGCACGACTCATGCGCGTAAAAGTGCGCAAGGTTCAGGATAGCGTCAACCATGTCGACCGAGTCGTCCATAATAATCACGCCCCCGGAGCCCAAGAGCGATCCAAGTTTGACCCACCCCTCGTAGTCCATCGTTGCGTCCACGACGTCCTCAGCCCGCAGGACCGGCATCGACGAGCCGCCCGGGATCACCGCCTTGAGCTTCCTGCCATTCCGAACTCCGCCGCACTCTTCCTCAAGGAAGCGCATGAATGGGTATCCCATCTCGATCTCGTACACGCCCGGCTTGTTGACATGACCCGAGACCGAGACGAGCTTGGTGCCCTTCGACTTCTCGGTGCCAATCGCCGCATACGCGTCGCCTCCGTTGTTCATGATCCACGGCACCGCCGCATACGTCTCGACGTTGTTGAGCACCGTCGGAGAGTAGTAGAGCCCAAGCGTCGCCGGAAAGTAGGGCGGCTTAAGGCGCGGCTGGCCCTTTTTGCCCTCAAGAGACTCGATGAGGCCCGTCTCCTCGCCACATATATAGGCACCCGCACCGCGGTGAATGACCAGGTTCAGCGAGTAGCCGCTGCCAAAAATATTGTCTCCGAGGTAGCCCTTCGCGTAGCACTCGTCGACAGCCTTCTTGAGCTGCGCGTACGGGTACGCGTACTCGCCCCGGATGTAGACGCACATCCAATGGCTCTGGATAGCCCACGCCGCAACCATCATGCCTTCGATAATCGCGTGAGGGTTCCTCTCAAGCAGGAGGCGGTCCTTGAACGTTCCCGGCTCGCTCTCATCGGCGTTGCAGATGATGTAGGTAGGCTTGCCGGAGTTCCTCGGCACGAAGCTCCACTTCTGGCCGGCTGGGAATCCTGCCCCGCCTCGGCCCCTGATTGCCGATTTCTTTACCTCGTCGATAACCGCTATCGGGTCCATGCCGAGGGACTTGCGAATCGCTGCGTACCCCCCGCGAGACTCATACCCCGAGAGGGTGTGCTGATCCGGTTGCTTGATGTGCTCCAGGAGGACTTGGCGGTGTTGGCCCACGTGTGACTCGCGAAAAGGGTCTGAAACTAAGGGCGCTCCACGCACTCCCCTTACTATCGGAGGTGTGCGTTGGCCCTGGGGCTAACAATAGTAGAACCAACCCGCCGCCGCAATCAGGCCAGGAGGGGGCTGGGAAAGGAGATTTAGTTGCCTATGACCGTTATTGAGGTCTCGGCCTGGGCGTTGAACTCAGGGTTCTCGATGTCAAACTCCGCGTCGTTTGACTGCTGCGGATCGTCGACGTCCGGGTCGACCTCAATCAGGCCGTCCGAAACGGCTGTGACGCCCTCAAGTTGAAGGGCAATGGTCCCCGTTTCACCGCTGTAGTCCTGGCCTCCTGTTGTGAATTGCGCCTGGGACAGGAAGAACACCAGGTAGCGATCGCCGTCCGAGGAGGTGTCGTTGATGGTGGGAGAGATGTCCGTGTCGTCCTCCGACGTGAGGAGTATCGCCGAGGACCTCACGTATTTTAGCCCCTCCGGGAAGCGCACCTTCACCATGACCCCGTTCTCGTGAACGTTCCACAGCTCAATCGAAACCTCGGTCCTGTCCCCAGAGTCGATGGTGCTCGGGGTCGTAGAGATGCTTGCGTCCGCCGCACCCACAAATGTATCGCTGCTTCCTCCCCCTCCGCCGCACGCGGCCAAGGTTGTGCAGGCAGCCAAGGCGGTCATCGCCAGGCGGATAGGTAGCCGTGAAATGGAAGTTGTTGTCTTCATAGAAGTGCGCACATAAAAAGTGAGACCGTGCTTATCGGTATAAGGGGTTTAAGCTTATTGCGCTAGCCATGAAACGGCACCGCTCGCTGCCGATAGGAGAGGCCACCCCTGAAATCAGTGAGTGGTCGATTGGCAGTGTGGCTGCTAGGTTACATAGTACGGAATAGAACGGATCGGTAACTTTGACTTCCTGCCCCCCCCGCCTGTATCTTTCGCTGGCTGAAGGGTGCTGGTAAATGGTTGCCTGCTCTCAGTATTTTTGGCTGCGCTCCTAGAGAAGTTAAGGTGCGTGCGTTTACGTGTAGGGGTTGCGCCGATGTCACAGCTCGCTGAAAAGTCACAGCAGGTTCAGCCTGAGCGTCCCTCGGTAGAGCTTGCGCCTCCGCCTCCAAGAAAGCCCCTGTCCTGGCTTAAGCTTGAGCTGACGCCGGCCACGCTGTTAGCAGCACTGCTCCTGGTCGGATACGGATTCCTCTTTATCAAGAGCATCAGCTCATTTTGGTTCGACCGCCATTGGGTTACTGATGACTCGCTGCAGCAAGTGTATCCCTTTCATGAAGTGGCGCACCCCGGACTCTTCCAGGGCGACATCGTAACCGACGTAATGAAGGGGTATCTTGCGCCGCTGCACTACTGGCTCTGCTACGGCATCACGATGCTGACGGGCGACCCGATCATGATGTCGCACTGGGTAATGCTTATTCAGATCACCCTGACCGTGGGTTTTCTCTTCGCCGGAATCAGGAAGATGGCCGGCACGGCGCCGGCGCTCGTTGGTGTGGCGTGGCTCCTGCATGACAGAAATCTCATGCAGCGCCTTACGGCTGGGCTCCCCCGTGGCTGGTCGGCGGTAGTCCTTTCGGCGTTCCTCTGCTTTGTGGCTCGCGGAAACCACCGTGCTGTTCTTTTGACAATTCTCGTGGGATGCCTCACGAATCCACCGGCCACGCTTATCGTGGCGCTCGCGTACGGCTGGATCCTCATGTGGCGGTCATTCGTTGGCGCGCACGAGTCTCGCCGCGCAGCGCGCCACAGGCTTGTTGCATACGTGTGCCTTTCTCCGCTTTTTGCGGTCGTCACCTTCCTCGTCGTTCAGCGCCCTCCCCAGATCGGCCAGATGGTCTCCTACGAGCAGGCGTCCAAGATGCCGGAGTTCTCGCGGCCGCGCGGACGATTTCCGTTTGTGCCTCTCAATCCGGCTGGTCCCGAGATACGCTTCGTTGGGCTTGAGTCGTTCGTCAGCCGCTTCCACAACCCGCACAAGGCAATACGCAAGTACGAGACCCAGCTCATTCTCGGGTCTCTTGCAGTGCTCATCCTCATCGGGCTTGTTCGCAGGCGCGTTACCGTTCCCGCTGAGCTCCTCATCTTTGGCTGCGCGTCCCTAACCGTGTACTTCCTCTCCCGGCTCTTGGCCTTCAGGCTCTACGTCCCGGACCGGCACCTGCAGCTGCCCCTGGCCTTCTTTTTCATCTCCACATTCACGGTGGCCGTGTGGAGAGCGTTCCATCGCGGCAGAAACGATACAACCGAGACGGAAGGTGCGCT
>CANIHJ010000007.1 GCA_947467385.1 Deltaproteobacteria bacterium
CGAGGGGCGCCGAGGAAAAATGGAGTAGTGAGGTTATTTCTAAGCACACCGGCGGGGTCACCTGCCTCCAAGCCCTCGCCGACGGAAGAATAATTTCAGGAAGTCAGGACCACACTGTCCGCATCTGGGATGGCACGGCAGTAGAGGGAGGCAATCCTTGACGCTGTTTCAAGCACAGAGAACACGGAGTAACACAGAGGAGCATGCATCCCTCCCTCGATGGTTCCAAATTTCCAGAGGTTAGGGGGGGATTCCCGCCAAGGCACAAACCGGGTAGCTTTAACGCTCGCGGGGACGACCGCAACGGCCGAGCTAGTTTCTGCTCGCAGGGCCCTATGGGATTGGGCTTTTTGGGCATTAAGAGGGATACGAGATGGCAAAACAGAGCAAAAGCAGCGTGGCCCTTGTGGCGATTGCGGGCGTGGCATTTGTGGCAACGGCGTCGGCCGAGCCGTTCCTCAACTCCGTCAAGGATGCGGCGAGTTTCGTTGGTGACACGGTGTCCGACACAGCGAAGTCGGTCGGGAAGTCCGCAAGCGATGTTGGTGACCAGATCACGGGTGACGTCGACTACGCCAAGGCGCGCAAAGAGCTGGATGCGACAGCTGGGGTATCCCTGAAGAAGCTCTTTGCTGCCTCGCCTCGCGCCAAGGAGCTCTTTGACCAGTCGTACGGGTACGCCGTGTTCGACAGCCACAAGTCGGCGTTCCTTCTTGCGGTTGGCTCAGGTGCAGGTGTGGCGATAAACAAGGGCACCGGCAAGAGGACCTACATGCGCATGGGCTCCGTCGGTGCCAACCTCGGTGCTGGCCTTCAGTTCTACCAGGCGGTGTTCCTCTTTGAGACGGAGGGCGCCTTCAATTCGTTTGTCACCTCGGGGTGGGAGGCGTCAACTGATGCCGATGCCGCTTTCGGAAAGAAAGGGGCTGACGCACAGGTCAAGTTCAACGGCGGCATGGCGCACTTCGAGATCGCCGACACAGGAGCGATCGTGAGCGCAAGCATCGCGGGCACTAAGTATTGGGTGTCCGAAGACCTCAACAGCAAGGGCACCAATAAGGGATAGCCGCTAGCGGGCTTCAGAGCGGCTTGGCGCGCGGAATCGGGTGCGGCACCTCCTCGCGGATGAGCAGCGAAAAGTTTGGGTCGCCGGCAAACTTCTTTGACTTTTCGTTCACGAGCGACCTCCTCATAATCTCGTCAAGGGGCGTGGCCGGCATAAGGATGTCGGCCTCGTAGAGGTACTCCGGTACGTATCCACTGAGGAGGATCTTCCAGTCGTAGTGAGCATCGGTCCCCAAAGCCTTCACTTGGTCGAGAACCTGCGTGGTGCAGTTGGTTGTAAGCGTGTTGTAGAACTTGGGCTTGTCGTGCAGCTTGTTGATACGGCGCACGTACTCAAGAAAGAGCTTCTGCCCGTTCTCAAGCGCCATGCGGGTGCGCAGCACGTACACCTGCTCCTCGGGGTTGCGGTAATTGGTACGCACGCCGATCACGTCGCGCTCGTCTGCCACAACGTAGGTGAGCTCGTAGTTGCGAAAAAATCCGTTGATCGCAGAGTATGACTCGCCGACCTCCTTGCGGGTCTCAATCGAAAAAGCGAGGAAGTCGCGGTCATTAAACCCGAAGCTTACCATGAGGTGGGCGATAGGCTTGCTGCCCCAGTAGACAACGATCATGTCGACCTCGGAGAGCTCGCTCACGTTGTAGGTGCGGGTGTCGTAGATTGAGTCGAAGTCGCTCTCGGAGCGGTAGTTGAAGTTCCTTATGTTGTGGATCGTGACGAGGTCGCCATTCACCTCAGCCCACGGGGTGTTTTTGACCTCCGGCGCCCAGTTGCGGTCGTTGGATGGCTGGATGCGCCCCCACACGAGGGTACCGAGGCAGATGATCATCAGCGTGAGTGCACGTAGGAGGCGCCTCTTCCACCTAAACATCGACAGGAGCACGATGAGCGCTGTTACGACTGCGGCCGGTACTCTCCACGCAGGGAGGAGCTCCGGCGAGAAGGCAAACATGAGGGCAAGCCATGCGCCAAGCGGAATCGCCAAAAGAAGCCAGGTGGTTTGGCTTATGAAGCTTCGCATTTACTTCTCCTGTTTCTGGGTGCGCTTCTTGGCTGGTGGTACGCTCTTTTGCGCCTCCTCAAGGTGCAGGCGCAGAATGCGGCGGATTTCAAGGAGCGCCTGCGGGTGTGAGTGAGCGGTGTGGTCCGCAGGGACGATCAGCTCAGACTGAGCCCCGTCGACGTGCGAGCTGTGGTATGCGACCACTCCGTCAGAGCTATCGGGGGTATTGCCCAAGCCTTGGTCGCCGATGATTGAGTGGAACGGAATCCCTGGGTCGATCGATGTCTTTGAGAGTCCCTGCAGCGCTGGGCTCTTCTCCGAGAGTCCGCTGATGCTGGTTGCCTGTCCGCCATCGAAGGCGGTCTGAAGGTCAGGCCGCAAGATGTTGCGGGCTCCGCGCCCCACCTGTGCTGTTTTTTGCATGAGCGTCTTGGGCGTTGAGAGGAGCCATCGGCCGATCATTCCGACCCAGTTGTCAGCAATAGAGCTGCCGCGGTGCGGCACGGCGACAAAGATAACCCGATCGACTGAAGAGTTGGGCTTGAAGTCGATATACGAGCGCACGGCATTGGCCGATTCGTCGTCAAGCTTCGATATCCTCTTGGGGTCTTCAAGGAAGTACTCCATGAGAGGCTTGCTGTCGACCACGGTGCTTCTCGTCAGTAGGCCGCCCATGCTGTGGCCGATGATGACCATGCCCTTGGGAGCTGCGCCGTTTTGCTGGTGCGCCTTGAGGTACGCCTCAAGCTGGTTGAGCTTCTCGCGGAATGTTTTAGCGTTCTCAAGGATCGGCAAGTTGGTGGGGTAGAGGTAGTGCCAGACCTTGTAGTTCCTGCGGATGTTGGCGTCGCCCATCAGCTCGTTGTGGACGTTGAGCCAGGTGAGGGGGTTTGAAAAGAGTCCGTGGACAGTGATGAGCGGGATCTTGTCGACGTCGTAGGGCTCAAGAGTGTAGAAGCCGGTATTCTTTAAGAGGTCCTCGTTTCCGTCAATGGCGTCAAAGAGGCCGTCCCAGTCGCCCATGCCGGTCCTGTCGACAACCGCCGCAATCGGCGCGGTGAAGTCAGCGGCGAGTGGCAGGGATCCCTTGGGCGTAGCGTACGATTCGGTTGTGACCGAGTTGATGAGCTCAAACTGCGCAGCGCACTCGGCGCCCTGGCAGCCGCCCTCAGGGAAGCGCACAACCGCCGTGAGGGGCAGGCACGTTCCAACGCGCGGGAGGTACTCCTCAAGCCCATCACCATCGCGGCGCTTGCGGCAGGCAACAAGGCTTACGCCCACGCCGGGCCGGCGGTAGCGGTTCGTGAGGCCCTCAAGCCCAATCGAAGACGCCGGCTCGATTGAGATGTACTCAGAGGGGTTTTCCACGTTGGCGCCACCCGAGACGGTGAGGGTGAAGGTCCTGCCAAGACCGGTCTCAAAGTGGGGAATATCCGAGTTGTTCCACTTCTTCTGCGCCAGGTAGGACATGATTCCCCGAACGGATCGGTCGTAGAACACCTTAAAACTGTCGCAGCGCATGTCGACCGGGTTGGTGCATGGCTTGAGAAAGAAGCCCTGAAAGGCCATGTCGGCGGCATGAAGGTAGAGAGCAACGGCCTTCTCGGGCTGCCTCTTTTCGATGCGCTGGGCGCGCCCGATCGCCACCTCGCTTTCGATGTAGGCCTTGTCGACTGGGTCGGCGAACTGCTCAAACTGCTTGGCGACGCTCGCGTCGACGCCGTTTTCAAGCACGTCCTCCTGGGTTAGCCCGGCCGTTCGCACGGCCTGGAGCGAGACGGGGCTCAGGTTCTTGGACGAGATAATGTCCTGCCGAAACTCACGCAGGGTGTCGGCTGGGTCCACCACGGAGAGGTGAACGGACTTGCAGGCGGTGAGCGATGCGATGAGGGTGAAGAGGAGAGTATGAAGCGAGCGCATGGGAACTCCCGAGCTATGTAGCAGTTCGGGGTGAAACTACCTTCCCCGGCACACGTTGGCTAGGCGTGGAATCGGTCACGCTACTGCTGCTAAAACCGAGCTTTGGAGAAAAAACTTGGGAGAGGAAAAACTGGAGGCCCGAGCCGGAATCGAACCGGCGATCACGGTTTTGCAAACCGTTGCCTTAGCCAACTTGGCTATCGGGCCGCACGAGAGGCGAGGGTATCGTGGGGATACGGAAATATCAACCCAAGGCTGTAGGTAAGGTCTCTAGGGTCTGTTAGCAGGTTCCCCTAGAATGGAAGAGGTTGGTGTCGTGCAAGCCCTCAAGATTACAGGAATAAAAAGATTTCGAAGTTTTCTGCGCAGAGAGCTTATGTTTTGCCCAAAGCTGCCGAAACTTTATTCATTGGCAAGACACCATCCTTTCTGCCATGGGTGGTCCGGTTGGGGCTATTACCGGGCCACCCTTTTTTATCTCCACTCCGCGAGCCCACTTCAATATCTCCTCGCTACACGTCGGTTAAAAACCGAAGCCGCGGCGGCAATCCCGCTCTTTTGAAATTGCCGTTATTTGTGTAAAGTCCGACCGTTAAACCGCTTTTGTGAATGGGTCCCGTCTATGGCGTACGTCGTAACTCTGAATTGCTTGGGTACTAAGGATCGCTCCTGCGTTGAGGTGTGCCCGGTTGATTGCTTCTACAACATCAAGAAGAAGGAGTATAACGACCGGTTCAGCCGTCCGGCAAAGGACGACGATGTCGGGATGCTCATGATCCACCCCGACGAGTGCATCCACTGCGGCGCGTGCGAGACTGAGTGCCCGGTTGAGGCGATCTTCGAGGACTCTGGCGTTCCTGAGAACCTTAAGGAGTTCGTTGCCATCAACGCCGAGGAGACTGGGGCGATGAGCGACGAGCAGCTCGACTCGGCTCGCTGCACCTCCAAGTAGGCGTTGCGCCGCCAGGCACAATAGTTACAGCGGGACGCGAACCCCTAGATGTCACCGTGCTTCATACAGTAGGGTTCCCTACGTCAAGGAGCTATGGGCATTGTGCCTTGCGGCGCCTCATGGCACCTTAAGTGAGTGTCCTAAACAATCGTTTGCTTCAGGTGTTATGAGCGTCCGAAAGGTTGCATCGGTGGTGTTTTTTGCGGCGTCCCTCGTGGGAGGCGTAGCGTGTTCCTACGCGAGCCCCGGCATGGGAACGAATCTCGGCATCCGCTCGCAGGTTGCGACCAACGCCCAAGGGGGACAATTCCGGGTTGCGCCAATCCTGCGCGACCGGGTGGATTTCTGGAAAGACGTATTCACCAAGTACACCTCAAAGCAGGTCGTGGTGCACCACCGCGACTTTCCGCAGATCCGGTTCGGCGTGCTCGACTTCTCGGATGAGGCGAGAACGATGAACGCTGTGCAGTTTGAGCGCTACAAGGATCGGGGTGAGGCTGAGGCGGTTGCCAACATCAAGCGCCAGCTCCTGGCGCTCTCTCAGGGAGATGATCCCCAGACCCCATTTCAACGCCAGGCCGTTGAGCTGCTTAAGCGCATACCGGGCGGCCCGGAGAAGTACAAGAAGATCGTCGACGATGACCTCGTGCGCACGCAGACGGGCATCCGGGAGCGCTATGCTGAGGCTGTTCGTCGCGCATGGAAGTACATGCCGGTAATGGAGCAGATCTTCGTGGCGGAGTACGGCTTGCCGAAGGAGCTCACGCGCATCCCGTTCATTGAGTCGTCTTTTGACTACACGGCATACAGCAGCGTCGGGGCTGCGGGCATCTGGCAGTTTATGCCTCGGACGGCTCGCGCCCACAGGCTGCTCGTTGGCCGCTACGTGGACGAGCGTAGAGATCCGCTTAAGGCGACACGGGCTGCGGCCGAATACCTGCGCGGCGCGTATTCGTCGCTGGGCGCATGGCCGCTCGCAATCACCTCGTACAATCACGGCGTCGGTGGCGTGCGTGCCAAGGTTAAGAAGGCTGGCACAAACGACCTTGCGGTTATGATTGAGGATCCAAACGAGCGTTTCTTCGGTTTCGCCTCGACAAACTTCTACCCCGAGTTCCTCGCGGCTCTTGAGATCTTTGAGGAGCACGAGAAGTATTTTCCCGAGATACCGGTGCAGCCGCCTCTGCGAGTGTACTCGTACCCGATACAGGCCTCCGCTTCTGTTGCATCGGTAGCGCGCCAGCTCAACGTGCCGATGGAGGCGCTTAAGGATGCCAACTATGCGCTGCTTGATCCGGTTTGGAGAGGAGCGGCGCGCATCCCGGCCGGCTATGTGCTGCGGGTGCCCGTTGAGTACCAGCGCCCGGGTGTTGTCATTGCGCCCGACACCATGGCGAAACCGCCAGAGGTAGTTGCGGTGTCGCAGGGATCTTCGCAAGCGACTCACCGGGTAGCACGTGGAGAGTCGCTGATCGGAATCGCGAAGCGCTACAACACCAGTGTCGACCGGCTCATGGCACTCAATCGGCTCCAGAAGGCAACCGTTAAGCCGGGGCAGGTGCTCGTTGTCCGCGCTGCTGAGCCAGCGAGGAAGCAGCCGGTCCAGCAGGCGCAGGCTGCAAAGGCTTCCCAACGCGGGTCAGGTAGCGTGATTCCGTCGCCGATAGAGCAGGCCAATGCGGCTGAGCCGGATGCGCCTGAGGCAAAGGGCCCTACGGGGTCGCCCAAGGGCACAACGTATACCGTCCGTTCGGGAGACTCTCTCTTTACGATCGGCGAAAAGATGGGAACCTCGGTAGCCACGCTCAAGAAAGCGAATAGGCTCAAGGGAACAAAGCTTGTTGTAGGGCAGGTTCTCGTTGTGCCTAAGAAGTAGCTGAAAAGTCGTGCTTGGCCAGATCGGGCGATTCTTCCGCCCACGTCAAGTTTGGTAGCTCTGCTGAGACAGCAAACACCTCTTTCTCAAATGACGAAGAAAGCTTTCCGAGCTTACGTGCCTCGCTTACGAGGGCGCCCAGGGCTACCGTGCGGAGGCTTGGCGTTACCTCGGCGCTGTGGGGAGCGCGCAGGATGTCGAGGAAGGCCATGCGCGCCCAGGGCTCTGATATGGCGCGCGCACGAATTCTCTCAAGCACGTTCTTAAACTGGACGCCGGTGAGGCCGTGGGCCTGCTTCAGCAGCTGGAAGTCAGCTGCAACAAGGCGGGAGATAAGGGTCGAGTTGTTGTCGCGGGCGATGCGCTCGACGAGCGCTTCTGTGCTGAGGTTAATGGCGCTCTGTCCTGCCGCCGATCGTCCGGCAACGGGAGCTTGGCTGGGCTCCTCGGCGTAGATGGAGAGGCTGGCGGGATTGCGTACGAGGAAAGCGGGATCCACTAGCTCGAGGAACCTCTCTGTGCTCATGGCGTCAAGCTGCTCGGCCGAGAGGCCGATTCCGCTTGCCCGGCCCTCGATGTCGGCGATCTTTGCGCGACGGAAAGATGCATCAAGCAGGTCAGCGCGCTTGAAGCTGACGCGCGTGTCCGCAGGATCCTCGACCTTCATCTTTGTGAGCGCATGCAGCAGGACGATCGCCTGCTCAGCCGCACATGACTGCTCCTCGAGTGCCAGGCTCAGAAGCTGGTAGGCGGTGCACCACTCGTCTCTTGAGAACCAGCCCTGGTTGCCCGGGAACGTTGCGGATGAGTCGTTGTGGAAAGACAGTGCGAGCTCAAGCTCCGCCACTGTCATGCCGCGGCCGATGAGGGTCGTTGACTTGTGCAGCTCAATGGCGGAGGCGAGGCCGAACTGGCGGCGGCGCTCAGCGTCCTGGGCCGTGACGAGGAACGAGGCGCGCTTTCGGCCTGGCTCGCTGCGCCTCTGGATAAGGTGAGCCGGGGCCACGCCGGTGGCGAATACCGCCGCGGCGAGCCTCTTGAGCGAGGGCAGGGCATCTGTGGGTGTGTGAACCCGCGATGCTGACGAAAGCAGCGCGCCAGCGAGCTCTTTTCGCTCAGATATGAGCCGCGTGCTTGTGTCAGCGAGGACCTCATGTGCCACGTTGAGCGCGGCAAGGTGCAGGGCAGGGGTCTCGAACGCACGGATGAGCACATACCGGATCTCGGTGAGCTGCTTGCGCGAGA
Organism: Deltaproteobacteria bacterium; assembly: GCA_947467385.1. Classification (GTDB taxonomy): domain Bacteria; phylum Bdellovibrionota_C; class UBA2361; order UBA2361; family OMII01; genus OMII01. The sequence continues at coordinate 8,063 of CANIHJ010000007.1, forward strand.
GTTCCGGGACGAAGCGTAGGGCCGATATCTCAACCTCGATCGCCGTTGTGAGGCCTGCTAGGAGCTCCGGGTGCGACTGGTCGCTGCCCCACAGCCGTATGAGCTGAATTCCGATGAAGGTGGCCTCAAGTGAGCTGCGGCGGGCGCTGATGGTGCCACAAAGGGCGGCCGCCGCAGCGTCGCCGGCTTCGCCTGGCTGGCGTGACATAGAGAGCAGCGTGCGTGCTAGCAGGTGCAGCTCCGTGCGGGTCAGAGGAACAGCCGCGAGAGCGGCAAGACTTGAAGAGAAGCTGTCACGACTGGCCGACCGAAGGCCATGCACGGCATCTTCAATCGAGGCTTCGCCGCTTAGCATGGCCCCGGGCTGCGGCGCGGCCTCCTCGCCCATGCCAGGTATCTTTACGAACGCATGCCCGACGGCAGGTGCCTCTGAGGGCGCCTTTGTAGGGGTGTCTTGAACCATGAGGTAACCACTTAAAACTTGGGGAGCCTACACGAGCGAGTTCCCCTGTTTATAAGTTATGCCCTCGGGAGCCGCTGGCGTCGCCTACGGATATATAGGGAAAAAGCCCAAAAATGCGACCAACTAGCCCTTTTGGGGGCCGTTTTGGGAAGTTTGTGTGCACGGGGCCCAAATAGGCTACCCGGGGCCCAGGAAAGCGCATACCCCTGGTGTTAGGCGCTATTTTTGGGCGAAAGAACACATGTCACTGGATAAGTTTGTCTTAAGGGGTTTCACGGCGAGCACCGGGGGTGGCTGCGACGGCTGGGTGCAAAAGACGGCGCAGCCATACACCCAGAATACGGTTCGTGAGCCCGAGCGCAGGGGCACAAGCTTCGTCATGGGAGGAGCGGGACGCCCGACATCTTCCGCAAGCAAGCAATCATCTGGCAGCGGACAGTCGATGGAGGCTTTCAGCTCAACCAAGAACGACCTGCACAACAAGGGAACGAGGGGCACGGGGCCCGGGTCTCGCCAATGCTTTGGGGGCGGCGGCACCCAGGCAGAGCCCTCGCAGCTCTCAGCCAAGCTTATTCCCGCAGCGTTTTTTATGGTGAGCTTTCTCGGCGCAGCCTACGTACTGATCAACTATATGGGACTTGTCCCAAACACGCGGCGCGAGCAGATCCAAGAGAGCTCAGAGGCGGACGTGTACCGTCGCCGCCAGCCGGCCTGGGCGCAGTAATTCAACTATCGCCGAGTTCATTCGCTCCTGCGGGCTTGAGGATGCGTCTCAAAAAGGCGCGCACCTCATCGCCTCCCGTTGTCACCGAATTGACGTGGTTGGCCCCCGGCACTACGTGAAGCTCGGTCCCAGCGGGAGCGCGCTTGAGGAGCTCGTGCGCCATGCTCACGGGCACGACCTGGTCCTGATCGCCGTGAATCATCCCGATCGGAATGCGGATATTTCCGATGCGGTCGTCGTTCGGAAAGCGCTTCGGCAGAAGCCTCCACACCGGCAGGAGCGGGTAGAGGTGTTGGGCCATATCCCAGGAGTTCGTGAAGGTACTTTCAGTGATGAGCGCTGCAGCAGGCAGGCTCTGGAGTAGCTCTATCGCCACCGCGCCCCCCATTGAGCAGCCGTACACGATTAGGTCACTAGGCTCCTTGCCGAGCTCTTTCAAGGCGAAGGAATACGCGGCGCGCGCGCTCGCGTAAAAGCCCTCTTCGCTCGGCACGCCGCTGCTTCGGCCGTATCCGGGATAGTCGAAGCACATGCACGAGAGGCCAAGGGACGAAAAGAGGTTGTAGTGGTCACGGAAGCGGGTGAGGTTATGCCTGTTGCCGTGAATGAAGAGCACCGCGTGCCGCGATCCGCGGTCCGAGAAGGCTCCGTCGAGATCGAGACCGAAGTCGCGTCCGAAGCGGAATCGCGACAAGGCGTGCTGCGGCAGGCCGCCGTAGTCGGTGGAGGTTGGCTTAAAGGTGAGCTTCCGTTCGAGGTATCTGAGGAGCACGGTCAGTGGCCAAAAGAGAAGGGGAACGTGCCGATGTCGGCGCGTTCCCCTTCCTGTATAGCGCACAGCGCCTTAGGGCGAAACGTGGGTTATCCCTCCACGGCCGCCTGAGCCTCGGGCTCCTGAGCAGTAAGCTCAGCGATGTTCTTCGGCCACAGACAGATGATGTCCTCGCCTGGAACCTGGAAAACAGCGAGCTCGTCGCCATCACGGCGGAAGCCGTAACGAACCGCGCCGCCGTTATCGCGTAGGAGGTCTCGGCACGCCTTGTCCTGGCCGCCGAACCACAGCTCCTGGTAACGCTCAAGGAGCGAGTTGTCGTCGAGAAGCTCACGGTCAAGCATCGCCAAGCAGCGAGTGTCGATGTTCACCTCGCCAAGCTCGCTGGTCGCGTCCTTGACGAGCTCGGATGCCTCAATCAAGTCACCTTCCGGGTGAACAACGATTGTGTAGGCGAACGGATCGCGGTCGATGCGGTATGTGCCGCGGGTTACCGAGATCACCTTTCCGCCGTATTCACGGATCACATCGTTCTTTACCTCTGCTGCCTCATCGAGCACCGCAGCCATCTTCTCGATGAACTGGGGATTGGCGAGCATGAACTGGTCGATGAAAACGAGGTCGCCGCTCTCGATTGCGATCCTCTCTCTCTGGTTGCCGCTCTCTGCGCTCTGGCGCGGATGACGCCGCGAGTGGCCGCCTCGGCCGCGATTTGAACGGCCGCCACGAGGGGAGCGCCCACCACCACGAGGGGAGCGCCTTCCGTTGCCTCTACTATCTCCTCTATTATCTCCTCTTCTCATACTGAATACTTCCTAGGTCCAAAAAACGTCTTTCGACTGGTTTGAAACGCCACTCGCAGGCTGACCAAGGTTTGAGCTGATCAGTAAGTGCCCGCAAGTAACCAATAATTATGGCGGAGCATAGCAGAAGTCCTGAGGGGTGTCACATTCTCACTGCTGCATGAAAACCCTGTTATGACAGCAGGTTGCGCCAATTCGTGGGTGTGCGGGAAGGAACTCGGTTGCAATCCGTAAAGCCCGTCGCCCGGGAGGTCGATAACTCCTTTAGTCCGAACGCCGACTAAGCGGCGTACCAGAGGGTCGCGGAAAACATCGCCAGGGGTTCGCACAGTGCGTCCTGGGAAGCCAGAACCCTCTACCGTGGTCCCCTTCGGGGGACCACTCCACGTTCGGGCGGGACGAGTTTTTGAAAGTTGTGGAAAGCCTTTAGTGCTAACGAGGGACGGGTTCATGCATCAGTCGCAACACTCTTCGGATCATTTCGGTGGGGAGCTAACGGTAGGCTTGGGGCTGTGGTACGACTCCGAGCGCCTGATGCTTGAGGGCGTGTACCTCGACGAGGTTACGGCGTACCGCGCGCGTAAGGGGTGGATTGAGGCGTTCGAGGCGAACTTCCTGCTTGAGGAGAAGATCGACTTCCGGGTTCGGGTCGTGCCCAATGCCCAGCCGGGACGGTTCTCGGTCCTGTGCGAGTTTCTCACGGCGTGTGGGCGCTACGCGTTCTGGCGCCTGACGCACCACCAGGCGCCCGAGGTGCAATTTATTCTTGAAACGGCGCACCTCCCCGCATTCAGCGGAATTCCCGAAACGCCGGTGACCTTTGGCTCGCTCGAGGTCCGGGGGCACGATGACCGGCCTCGCCCCCAGCAGGATGCTGACAGCCAGCCGGAAGTGTGGGAGCGCATCCGGGAGATCTGTTCAGCCATTATGGCGACCACTGGATCGCTGCTCAAGGGCCGCCCCCGGCGGTAGGATCTTTTGGCGGTGTGGTCCCCGTGCTTCCTGGCCTATGATGAGGGCGGCCCGGCGCAACGGGCACGATTGTAGGTGCGGACGTGGCAACGGTAGGCCAAGAGGGACAACACATCATCGCGGCGGGGGAGGTTGGCGCCTTCTCTGTGTGCCCGCAGTCCTGGAAGCTTAAGTGGGTGGACAAGGCGAAGCCTCAGTCCGTCGTTGGGGGCGCAATTCTCGGGCAGGAGCTTCACCGCGACTGGTCGCGCATGTTTGACGAGTCGCTGCTGCTTGGGCAGTGGATTCGCTACCTGACCGTGCTGATCTGCACCGCGCTTGTGGTGTTCATCCTTCTCAATCCACAGGGGGTTCCGATCGAGAGGCTTTCTGCGCTCTCCGTGCGCAATCACGGGCTTCAGCTCGTGCTTCTCGTAGGTGCGGCGCTACTCGTCATCCGTTCTTTTTCGCGCGCGGCGAGGAAGCGGCGCAAGGCGAGCGGCCTTGAGGCCAAGTCGATCATGGTGTCGATTGAGGGCAGCACCATGCTTCCTGAGCGCGAGTACATCTCGCAGCGGCAGGGGCTGGCCGGCAAGCCCGACGCGCTCATCGAGGAGAATGGGCTCATTATTCCGGTTGAGCGCAAGCCATTGGCCAAGAAGCTGCGTGATCGGTACGTGGCGCAGCTGCTGGTATACATGCGGCTTGTGGAGGAATTCGAGGGCAGGAGACCGCCACACGGCTACCTGCTCATCGGGCCGTCGTGCCGGCGCATCAAGGTCGACAACACGGAGGCGAAGCAGCGCTGGGTGCAGGGTCTCATAGACCAGATGCGGTCGATTCTTGGCGGAGGTCCGGTGCATCCGGCACCGCACCCGATTAAGTGCTCGAAGTGCGATGTGCGGGATCGGTGTGATGCTCGGGATGATCTCCGCGTGCCGTCTCCTGAGGGTGGGGGCGGGGGTTCCGCCTAGCCAGCTCGTCGAAGCACTTCTTAATTTCCCAGGGCGCCAGGTGACATATCGGAGAGAGTGCCTCGATAAGGTGTTCGGGCTCGGCTGAGTCGAATAGGTCGAACTCGCCCGAGATCGTACGCGGCAGCCGTCCTGAAATAAGTGAATGAAGCGGAGCGTCGTGGTTGTTCATCGGTGGGCAGCCTTGTCTCCATAAGAGCATCGGGCGCGCAGGGCTGCCGCGCTATGATGGGGCTTGGCTTGAAAAGCGCTCGCCGGGGCTGATGGGGGTGCCGCGCAGGAACTCTCCGCTGCTCATCTGCCTCTTTCCGGCGAGCTGGAGCTGTGAGATGGCCAGTGAGCCGGCGCCGCAAGCAACAGTGATCGTGTCGCTATACGCAGCGGTCACGGTTCCCGGCGCCGCATCTTTCACAGAGCCGCCTGGCGCTACTGAGCTCAGGAGCAGCTTGAGGCGTGAGCCGCGCCAAAACGTGAAGGCGCCGGGATGCGGAGAGAGGGCGCGAATGGCCCGGTCGAGCTCATCGGCTCCCTTGGTCCAGTCGATGCAGCCCTCGGCGGGCTCGATCTTGTGCGCGTATGTGACGCCCTCGGCCGGCTGTGGCGCAGCGGACAGCTTTCCGGAAACGATGAGCGGGAGGTCGCGCGCAAGGAGCCGCGCGCCGAGCGCGGCCAGGGTGTCGTGGAGCGTTTGAGCGGTGTCCGAGCGGCCGATCTGCACCGGCTCTCGTGAGTACACGCCGCCGGTGTCGAGCCCCTCGTCCATCTGCATGAGGCACACGCCGGTCTCGGTGTCGCCGGCCAGGATGGCGCGCTGGATGGGCGCTGCGCCGCGCCATCGTGGCAGGAGCGAGGCGTGAATGTTGACGCATCCGGCTCGCGGAATGCCGAGCACCGCCTTCGGAAGTATCTGGCCGAAGGCAATCACAATGCCAACATCGAGCGGGCCGCACGAAGCGAGCTGGGCCTGAAAAGAATCGAGCTCCTTGCGCAGCGAGGTGGGCTGAAGCACCGGTATTGAGTGCCGCATGGCGAGCTCCTTCACGGGCGAGGCTTTAACGAGGCCGCCGCGGCCGGAGGGCCGGTCCGGCTGTGTCACGACCGCACGCACCGAGACGCCTGGCATGTCGAGCAGGGCCTGTAGGCTTGAGACGGAGAAGCTTGGGGTGCCGAAAAAGATGACGTTCATGCGCATGGCCGCCTCACGACTCGGGTTCGAAGTCGTTCTTGATGCACCACTTCCGGAAGAGCGCCTTCTTGAGGCGGCTCAAGTGGTCTACGAACAGGACGCCTTGCAGGTGGTCGATCTCGTGCTGCAGCGCGTAGGCGAGCAGCTCTTGGGCCTCAAGAGAGAAGGAGCGTCCGTGCCTGTCCATCGCCCGCACAGTTACCATGTCATGGCGCTTTATGGTGTCGCGAAAGTCGGGGATGCTCAAGCAGCCCTCTTCGGAGGAGACGAGCTTTGGCGACTTGAGGGTTATCTCGGGGTTGATGACCTCAAGCCTGCCGTCGTGCACGTGCGACTCGGGAGTGTGCCCGCTCAGCGAGGTGATCATGGGCAGCGGCATGTAGTCGAGCGTGACATCGATGATGGCGACCTGTACGGAGTGCGCAACTTGCGGGGCGGCAAGGCCGAGGCCGTTGGCGTGGATCATTGTCTCGTTCATGTTGTCGAGCAGTGTGTGGAGCTTTGCGTCGAATAAGGCCACCGCCTTCGCTGGGACGCGCAGAATGGGGTCGGGGATAAATTTAACGTCGAGGATGGCCATGAGGCGACATTAGACCAAACTGGGGCCAATTTGTCGATGCAGCACGGGTGTTTAGCCAGGCCTAAGTATTTGTCCACGGGGCGCGGTTCTGCGATACTCCTCCCCCTATGGTTGAGATGTCCCTGGCAGAGGCACAACTTTTTAGGATGCTCACGACCTTTTTCGGCAAGGACAACATCGTGTGGAACGTGAGCGTGCGCACCGTGTGCGGTGGCGACTACCCGGAGGGGGGATTAGAGAGTAAGGACGAGGTGTCGCGTTGGGCCGAGAGCGCAAAATGCCTCTTCACGCTCGTTGACGAGCAGGACAATCCCAAGATGGTCGTGGAGCTTGCGCCAGATGTGGCGTCGTACATCGAGGTAGATGTGCTTGAGAGGCACCAGAAGCTGCCGGGCATGCTGCTGGCGTGCGGAATTCAATACGTGTCGGTCAGCCGCAAGGAACTTGACGAGATGCTCGACCCGTCGAGCAGCCTCGATCTTGTTGCTTTTCTTAAGGATCGGTTCGGTATCGAGGCAGATGAGGAAGAGGGCGAGGAGTGAGCGGCTCAACAGCGCCGAAATTTGATCGCTCAAGCGAACAGCTGCAAGGCACGGCGACGTCTGGCCTTGCGCTTAGCCGGCCTGGCGCGGTGAGCGCCGGCATATGGGTGCTCGTGCTCGCCGCAGCGGTGGGGCTCGGTATCGCGCTTCTCGGCGGGGGCGCCCAGGCGAGGTCAATTGCACAGCTCGCATGCTTTGTCGTCCTCCTTGTTCTGGTTGCGCGTCTCTCGTTTGTCGGCATCCCTGTCCCGCGCGCTGTTTGGCTCGGGGCGGCATGCGCGGGGCTCTCCGGCTTCGCCCTGCGTCATGTGGCGCTCGGCATCTCTGAGCATGCATTTGTTGTGGCGCAGCTTCAGGAGGATACGCTTGGAGCCGAGGCCAAGATCGTCCGCGACAGGATGCGCAGCGCTGCGGTCGGCCTGTCGTTTCTCTCAGTTGGCACTCTTTCGAAAAAGATATCGACGCGTCAGGAGGCGGAATCCGTCCTCAGGAACGAGCGTTCCGTCGATGGAACCGTTTGGGGAAGCCCGCGTTGGCTTAACGTGACGCTTCGCATGCGCCCGCCGCTGTCGCTCAAAGACATGCAGGGAGATAGCTACGCCAAAAAGCTTCTTGGGCAGAGCAACGTGCGCGACTTGCTGGTCGTCACCTCCGTTTCGGGAGTCGGCATCTCCAATTCTCGATTGCCGGCGACGGGAGACTTCCTTGGGCGCCTGGCAGAGGCGTGGGAAACCTTCCCTGAGGTGCTTGTGGGGCCCGATGACGATGGCCATGCTGAGATGAGGCTGCGTTCTCTAGCGGCGCTCAAGGCGCCGTGGACGTCGAACGCGCACCGAGCGCTTCCGATGTGGATGACCGGCACATACCACCTCATGCGCGCCATCCGCGGGGACACGCTGCAGCTCGGCGAGCTCGGATGTGCCCTCAGGTCGTTTGAAGCTGCGCGGGCGCAGCTGCGGCCGGGCGACAATCCTGAGCTCGATATGGCGATTAACAATAACCACGCTGTTGCGCTCTTCTTTCGCGGGGGCCGTGAGGAGGGGCGCAAGGCTGCTCGGGGCCAGGCGCTGCGGCTGCTGGACATCTCATTGGGGCTCAAGAGGGATGCAGCGGTTCGCCAGCAATATGCGGGCACGCTGCGGCTGCTCTCTATGAATAGTGATGCATTGCGGGGAAAAAATGGCAGGCCAGAAAAACAGCGGCGCAAGTAGGATCTCGACGCTCCCCATAGCGCTTCAGTCCACAGACTTCTCGTGGCTTGGAACGCGGCATGAGGGCAAGGTTCGCGACAGCTACGTGCGCGACGGCCTACGCGTGCTCGTTGCGACCGATCGGCTCAGCGCCTTTGATCGTATCGTGACGTCAGTGCCCCTCAAGGGGCAGGTGCTGACGCAGCTCGCGCAGTACTGGTTTGGGCGGGTAGGGCACATCGTTGACCACCACGTTGTCGCCGTTCCGGACCCGGCAGTGGTGATCGGGCGCGAGGTGTCGATTATCCCGATCGAGGTAGTCGTTCGCGGATTCTTGGCGGGCAGCGGCTGGCGTGACTATCACGCGGGCTGCCCGATTAGTGGTGTGAAGCTTCCGGCCGGGCTCAAGGAGTTCGAACAGCTTCCAGAGCCGATCGTCACCCCGTCGACCAAGGAGGCCGTCGGCAGCCACGATATGCCGATATCAGAGCAGGAGATCGTGTCGCGCGGAATAGTGCCGGGTGACGTGTGGGAGCGGGTGCGGTCAAGCGCGCTGCAACTGTTTGCACACGCTTCGCGCGAGCTTGCGGGGCGCGGCCTCATCTTTGCCGACACCAAGTACGAGTTCGGTCTGCTCGATGGGCGGGTTGTCCTCGCTGACGAGATTCACACCCTCGACTCCTCTCGCTTCTGGATCCAGGACACCTACGAGTTGCGGCTCGCCGCGGGCGAGGCGCCGGAGATGCTCGACAAGGAGCCCATTCGCCGCTGGCTGATCGAGCGTGGATTCTCAGGAGAAGGGACCCCGCCTCATGTGGACGACGACTATCGCAGCGAGCTCATGGAGCACTACATGCGGAGCTACGCCCTTCTAACGGGGTGCACCTTCGAGCCGGACACCTCCCCGCCACTTGAGCGCATAGAGGGCAACCTGCGCCGCTACTTTTCGCTCTAGGGCTAATAATCATTAAGCGTTGTGCGCGCCTTGCGCGCATAAAACCACGTTTCTCGTAAAGCCCTCTATGTGGGCGTGCGCGCAGCCGATAAGGAAAGTAGGCAAGGGGCGCACTGCTCCTGGCTGTGTTGCGGATGCCCGTTGTGATAGCTATCCGCTCCTAACGACTGAGACCTGAACTCGCATGAAGCAGCTCCTGTGGCTTTCGCTCGCTATCCTCTTTGGGGCCTACATCTGCCTCCCGGTTGGTGACCCGGACCTGTGGTGGCACATCACTATCGGGCGGTGGATCCTCGCCAACCGCACCGTTCCCTCCCACGATCTTTGGAACATGTTCAGCTCTGGAGAGCCATGGCGCGCGTACTCATGGAGCATCGAGATAATCTTTGCGCTCGTTGATTTCTTTTGGCATGGGGTTGGGCTTTTCGCGCTGCAGCTCGTGATTGCGTGCGCGCTGTCGCTTTCCCTTTTCGTGATGTACGGCAGGATGGCACGGGACCACTTTATGGGGGCGGTGCTTGGCGCCTATACGACAGTTGCGTGCTACAACCATTTCACCCTTCGGCCGCAGTCGATCGTGTGGATCCTCTTTGCGGTGGCGATTGCAGTTGCCGACTCCGTTGTTGAGAAGGGAGCGACACGCACGCGGCTGGTGTCGCTGGTGCTGCTCGGCTGCCTATGGGCCAATATCCACCTCACTGCCGCGTTGGGCCTCGGCGCAATCTTCCTGTGGTCTCTGCAGGACGCGAGCCACCAGTTCAGCGTGAAGCGCGCTGTTATGCTCTCGGCGTGCTTTTTTGTGGGGACGCTCGTTACGCCCTATTTGGGCGGCGAGTGGCTTACGTTTGCGTCAAAGGGCGGCCATCCGCTGCGCTTCAACGTCATCTCTGAGTTCACGCCAGCAACGATCATGCAGTACTCAACGGTTTTCGTTGTGCTCATGGGCGCGATTTTGATAGCGGCATTTCAGTCCGAGCGCGCTGCGCCGCCGGCGAGCAGGCTTGTGCTGGGCGCAGGCATGACCCTGGCCGGACTCACGGCGGTCAAGTTTCTTCCTTTTTCTGCGATCGTCCTGAGCGCCATGTGCGCCGTGTGGTGGCGGCAGTGCGGGCACGTGCCGGCAAAGTCAGGGAATGATCACCTGGCCGAGGGAATACGTCAGCTCCGTGAGCGCTTTGGGCGCCTGGCGCCAGAAACGTGCGGGGCGCTGGCGATCTTCGTCATCGGACTCACCTGCATGAATGCGCTGCCGCTCTTCAAGCATCCGGTCGATCAGGAGCTGGTACCCAAGAGCGCGGTTGACTTCATCAACGAGCAGGGTTTTAAGCACCCGATCCTGAATGAGTTCGGCACAGGAGGCTACCTCATGTACCGCTACAGCAATGAGCGTGGAGAGCCCGCCTACAAGGTTGCCATCGACGGGCGCACGAACGTCAATCCGCCAGAGATATGGGACCTCTACCGTGCGAGTTTCCTGGGTAAGGCCAACTGGCAGGACTACATTAACCGCGTCCAGGCTGAGACGATCCTGTGGCGGCAGGGGACGGCGATGACCGCGCTTCTGCTGCTCTCTCCGGAGTGGTGTCGGGTCTTCGCATCGGGCTCGGAGGACGAGAGTTTTGTAGTTTTTATTAAACGCGCTGAGTTCGATGCCAAGCGCGACCGGCTCTCCTCGATAGACTGCAGTTAGCCTCGATTCAGGCACTTAACTCGTCCCGAAGCTAAATAAATATCAATGTCGTTTTAGGCGCTTGGCGCTCGGGAGCCGCAAAAGTTCCTTCGGCTCTAAAGCTTCGCGGGGAAAACGACGTTCGTGTTGCTGGGAGGAAGGTGCTAACCCATTAAACTCTTTTTTGGGAGGGGGGCACCGGGAGGCTAAAATAGGTTTATCCGAAGATGCTCTTCGGAACGGCAGTAACGGAGCGTGAGAGGGGGCCAACGGCCGGTTGAAGCGTTGGATATGCCGCACGGGTTTGCCGGGCGGCGGGCCGCTCTCACTAGTGAAAACACGGAGGCCTCGACATGAACAGGTTTAGGTTCCTTTCGTTCGCCCTAGCCACACTCTGTGCCCTTACAGCCTGGGCACCTGCGGCTTTTGCGGAGGAGGCATCCCCTCATGCGCCGTGGGACAAGCGCTGCAAGAGCTACGAAACGCCGCGGCAGTTCGTTGTTGAGTCGACGATGTACTGCCTGCGCAACCAGCCGATCCGGGAGTGCCAGCAAAAAGCGTCGACATACTTTAAGGGTTGCCGTTTCACGGGTGACTACAAAAAAATGAGCCAAAAGGCCCAAGCTAGGATGCTCGTGGTGCTCGCCCTTGCCGGCAGCGCGACCTTGCGCCGGGGCGAGTCGATGTAACGGCGGCCGTCACACCGTACCCCTTGTTGTTTGCTATACCCTATCCGATGATCAGGCATCGTTCCTGAGGAGGATACCATGGCATTCATTCCACTTTCGCGCGGTCTTATTTTAGCCACATCATTATTTGTGGCGCTTCAGTCAGCATGGGCCGAAGCTGAAAAACAGTCTCTGGGCAGCCCAGGCGTAGCAACCTCGTTCCAGGAGTGTGTTGAGCAGAGCGGAAAGGTGCTCAAGAGCTTTCCTGTGCGGTGTGTCACCGCTGAGGGGATAACGTTTGTCGACACGTCCCAGAGCGAGAAGGCTGGTCGTGCCTGCAAGGATCTGTGCGGGGATGGCCAGTGCCAGGAGATCGTGTGCATGGAAATCGGATGCCCGTGCGCGGAGACGCCGGAATCGTGCCCGAAGGATTGCAAGTAATAAGACGATGGCAAAATGGGCAGATGCCCTAGTTCCAGACGGTGCTGACGCGCAGCGCCCCACGGCGCGAGCCGCGAAGGCCCCGCAGCGCATTGTCTGCGACGCTTTTAACCTCTTCGACGGTCATTCCAAGCCTCTTCGCGAGGGACTCAAACGTTTCAGGATTGTCGCTCGAGGTCGGGAAGAGGGCGGCGATAACCTCCGCTTCAAGCTTTCCGAGGGAGTCGATCGCCTTCTCGAGCTTCGCTGCAGCGGCGTCGCGGTCCTTTTCGAGGCTCTTTTCGTCTTGGGATGGTGTGGTTGCCTGCAGAAATTGCGCCAGCGCAGGATCGGAGGATACAAGCTTCACAGCGACTCGCTTGAGGCTGGTGCGACGCTTTGATCGCGTTGTTGAAGCTGAGCTGTTATTTTTTTCGGCTGACCCGTCCGAGCATCTCTTTAGGGGCGACCGATTTCGAAGAGCCATCACTTCCTCCGTGGCGTCACTCGACATCTTCTTTGACTTTAGCAATCGCTCTCAGGGCAAGTCAAACCGAGGGCCAATTCGAAGGGTGCTCGGTTGCGGCCCTAGCCGCATTCCCAGGAGGCCCCTAAGAATCTGGCCAGGCTGGGTTTTTTGGCCCCAACGGGGCATGAAATAGGGGATGGGCTCGTGTAGGTATGAGGGGCTCTGATTCCTATCCTCTGGGCTCCTCCGCGAGCCCCCAATGGTCAGCGGGTGGGGGGATGGGGTTTGTGCCGTGGCTCGGTGTTGCCACATATGCCCTAAGGGCGCGGCACACAGAAAGAATGGGATTGACCCTGGCGGTGCCGCGATTGACTGTACTTCGAGCCGTGTGTGCGCGCCCCACTGTGCGCGACGAAGGAGCCGCCTGTTGTGCAACGGATACCTGATAGCCTGATTAAGCTTGTTCGCGCGAAGGCGCGCGCCGCTGGCGGTGATGCAGCCGCGCGCGACCGGCTCTTCGAGCAGCTCCTGCGGGCGGCCGCGCATGGAGCGTTGGCCTGTGCTATCAGGGAAAAGGAAATAGAGGGTCTCGTTTCGCTCTTCGGCCGTGACGACTGTGGCTGCAGCGATGTGCTGCCCGAAGAGGTGATGCGTAGCGTGCGTGACGAGCCTCTCTTGGTGGGATGGGCGCTGCAGGTATGGAACGAGCCGGCTCGTGATGCGAGCTCGTGGGGCGTGAGCCGGCGCGGCGAGGCGCGTGCCGAGGAGGCGAGCATCAGCGCCGCGACGCAGATATTCACCGAGGAGTACATGGCGCAGTTCCTATGCAGCCACATCTTCGGGGGCACATCTGCACGCAGCGGCGGCGTATGCGATCCGGCGTGCGGCACGGGGCACCTCCTCGTGCCAGCGTTTCGGGCGATGCGCGGCTGCGAGTCGGCGCTTCCACCGCTTGAGACCCTGCGGGAGCTTTTTGGGTGTGACATCGATCCGGTGGCGGTGCGGCTGTGCCGCGCAATCCTGCTGTGCGAGGCGAGCCGCGCGGGCCTGCTCGACATCTCCCAGGCGCTCAAGACGGTCAGCGCGAACGTTTCAGTTATTGATGGGCTGCTGGGTACCCTTGAACGCAATTCGCAGTGCGCGGCCACCCGCCGTCGCTACGGCGTCATCCTTGCCAATCCGCCCTATCTTGGCCGCCGGAAGCAGGGTGAGGAGATGCGCTGCTACCTTAAGGCCGCATACCCGAGATCCTCCATCGACCTGTGCGCGGCCTTCATGGAGCGAGCTATAGAGCTGCTTGATGATGGAGGGTGGCTGGGGCTTGTGACGAGCGACAAGTGGCTGCGTCTTAAGGGATACGCGCCGCTGCGGGCATTGCTGCAGGCTCAGCTCTCGATCGATGCGGTGTGTGAGCTCGGTGAGCGCTCATTCGACCGGCGGCTTGGGCTTCACGACGGGCTGCGGGTGGTGCTTATGACGGCCAGGAAAGAGCCGCCTGCGGCGGGGCACCGCCTCAATTTTGTGACGGTCTCGCACCTCAAGGGTCTGGACGAAAAGAGAGCTGTGCTCGCGAAGCATGCGGACGCAGGGGCTGTTGCCGATATGGCCAGGGGCGCGCTGCAGCGGCAGCTCATGGGGGAGGGGCATGGCGCGCTCTTTCTTGAGAGTGCTGGGGTGCCGGCGGAGCTTACGAACTCGCGCATGCGGGTTGAGCAGGTCGCTCGCGTCGTGGTTGGGCTTCAAACGAACGACGACGCGCGCTTTGTCCGGTACCAGTGGGAGGTAGACCCGGATCCGCGCCGCTGGCGCGTGCACGCGAAAGGCGGAGGGTACTGCCGCTGGTTTGGCCTTAACCGCACCGTTATCGACTGGCGGGGGTGGCTCGAAAGCGGGGAGACCTCCTCGCGCTCTGGGCTCTCAGCGCAGCAGTGGTTCGAGAGATCAGGCTGGACCTATTCCTGGTTTGCGAACGGCGACCTTGGCCTGCGGCGCAAGGAGGCGGGGTGGACCTTCGGCCGGGCGGCTGCGTCGGGCTTTTTTTGCGATGACGAGCGCATCGTGGCGTTCCTCAACTCGGGGCTCGGGTCGATCTGTGCGCGCCGCATCGGGGGCAAAGCGCAGCTCCCTGAGGGAATTGTTCGAAAAATCCCCGTACCCGAGCGGTGCGGCGAGATTGGTGCCGAGCTTGTGACGTGGGCCGTTCGGCTTAAGCGTGCGTTGGTATCGCATGACGTAACCGACATCTCTTTTTGTCCGCTGCTGTGTCCACTGCCGCTTGAGCTTGAGGCGATCGAAGCGGTGCTGCGGCTGGTAGAGGGGATTCTTGAGCTGCAGGTGCTGCGCTCGGTCGGGATAGGGCCCGAGGAGGCAGCCGCGCTCGGCGTGCGCCCGGTCGGGCTGTACCGCATGACGCCGGCGGCGTGGAGCAACGACGTGTGGCGGCATGTGCCGGCTGAGTTTGCGCCGCTGCGAGCGGTGCTTCGTGAGCTGGCTACGCCTGCGTTGCTAAACGAGCAGGGCGGTGCAGAGCGGATTCGCAGCGGGCTTCTGGGCGGATTTGGGCGAAGGGCGCGGCGCAGCGGGGCCGTTCGGTGCGATGGGCCGGTTGAGAGGATGAGCGAGGAGACGGGAATTCACCCGCTCGATGTCGTGCGGTACCTCGCTGAGTTGCACGAGCGGGATCGGGATGTGAGCGCTGCGCTGCTGCGCCCCCTTGTCGAGCGGGAGGTATGTGTTGAGGTGCTGAGGAGCATGGGCCACCGCTGGTGGTCGGCAGCCGATGGCGCAGCGCGGGATTGTCTGGGACAGCAGCGTGTAGCGTCGGTGGCCTGGCGTGTACAGGATGCCCTGGGGCAAGAGCGCCTGGAGACGGGGCTCGGCATGCCCCTTAAGGCGTGGCTTGAGGGGCACTTCGCTGCGTGGCAGAGGCGAGTGTTTTTGGGCTGCGAGCCCGTGCTCCTTGTTGGCGACGGTGAGGCCTCTTTTGTGCACCGCCTCGATGCTGGGGAACACCCCCAGTCGGCCAAGGGCGGGCGGGCTATGGCGAGCTCACCGAGACGTCTGCGCGGTGGTACACGCGCGAGTTCGGCGGAACGCTCGCTGTGAGCCACACGTTTCCTCCTATGACGCTTCCCTCACCGATGACCGTGTCTCCGCCGAGGATAGTAGCGTTGGCATAGATCACAACGTTGCGTTCGATCGTCGGATGCCGCTTGGTGTTTGCCATCGACTTGTCAACGCTGAGCGCGCCGAGCGTGACGCCCTGGTACATCTTGACGTGATCATGAATCGTCGTGGTCTGGCCGATTACTATTCCCGTTCCGTGATCGATAACGAACGAGCGGCCGATCGTAGCTCCTGGATGGATGTCAATGCCGGTTACGCGGTGTGCCTGCTCAGTGAGCATGCGCGGGACGGTGGGCACCCCCTGCTGGAGGAGCCAGTGGGCGAGGCGGAACACGGCGATTGCGTAGAAGCCGGGATAGGCCACGATGACCTCGTCAGCGCTTTGGGCAGCGGGGTCGCCGGCGAGTATCGCATGGGCGTCATCCATAAGTGCGGCGTGGAGCGCGGGCAGCGCGTCGATGAAAGAGTCGCTGAGGGCCCGCGCTGCGGCGGCCGGCAGGAGCGGGAAGACGAGCGTGTCGAGCACCTGCCGCGCCTGGTTGACGAGGTGCGCCAGCGTCTCTGGCGAGAGCGCTGGGGTCGGGGAGAGCTGGGGAAAGAGCGCTCCCAAGGCAAGGCTCACGAACTCTGGGGCGGAAGCCGCGGGCGGAACCGGAGATGATGACGACGTGCGGCGAAGGTCAAAGAGCTTTTGAATGCTTGAGTGTGCGCTGGGGCTCATAGGTGCGTCCTGGATTGGGCGAGGTTTACTCCTCCCCGCAAACTAACTACAGTCGGGGGTGCATGAACTCTCTTATCATCCTGCCGGGCGAGTGTGTAGATGGGACGTGTGCTGTCTTAAGTGATCAGCGCGCGGCGTATGCTCACGGCACCCATGGCGTGCGAGCAGGCCAGGTCGTTAAGGTCGGGGTTCTTGGGGGGCTGCGCGGCGAGGGACGGGTGCTTGAGAGCTCACCGCGCCGGGTCATGATCGAGCTGAACGTATCACACCCCTGCCTGAGCCCGCGGCCAATCGACCTCATCGTCGGGGTGTCTCGGCCCCAGACGATTAAGAAGGTCGTCCAAGCAGCCGTCATGTTCGGGGCCCGCTCGCTCCATTTCGTGCGAAGCGAGCGGGGAGACAAGAGTTACCTTCAGTCCACGGCGCTCTCTGAAGAGAGCCTGCAGGAAGAGACCCTCAAGGCGCTTGAGCAGGTGTGGGACACGCGGGTAGTGCCTATCGTCGTCCACAGATCGTTTGAGTACTTCTGCGCGAACAAGCTGCCCCTCCTGGGGGGCGAGGGAGCACCGCTGAAGCTCATCGCTCATCCTACCGGAGAGGTGCTTGGTTCAGCGGTGATGCCGGCCGGAATACCTCATGTGATCGTGGCGATCGGGCCAGAGAGGGGCTGGAGCGACGCTGAGGTAGATCGGCTGCAGCTCGAGGGCTTCTCGGCGGTCGGGCTTGGGGAGCGTGTTGTTAGGGTGGAGCTTGCCCTTACGTTTCTGCTGGGCCAGCTCGACCTTCTGATGCGCCCCTCGTAGGCGGGTGGCATGCAGCAGTTGGTGATGCGGCGGGTGCTGCGGCGTTGCCCGCGAAGTCGATATCCTCAACAAGGACAGGGGATTGAAGAAGCTAGAAAAAAAACAGACATAAACCTACGAGATCTGCCGATAGGCTTAAGTGAAGGGGAGGTTTGGGCGCGCCGCCACGGTTTTGGCGCAGGCCCGCACCAGGTTATTGAGAGGGTCTGTCGATGTTCCAGAAGAAGTCGATCTTCGTTCAGCGACGCCGCCGGGGCGATTCGTTCCTGCCGCAGGCCATTATCCTTGCGGTGGTGTTCTGCCTTACGGTGGTGGGGGCGGGCATGTTCATCCATGTTTCTGCCGGCAAGAGCAACGCGACCCAGATGGCGCAGGCTCCGTCAGTTATCCTCCCACAGGCTGGCACGGTAGAGGTGATCGTGCCGATTAACAACATCCCGCCGGGATCGGGATTTCAGCCCCAGATGTTCAAGAAGGAGCTTAAGCCCGAAGTGGTCGTTGGACCCGAAACGGTCCGCTCATTTGATGAGCTCAAGGGTATGTATTCGAAAGGCGTGCTCGTTACCAACCGCCTTGTGAACCGCGATTTCCTCACCTCGTTGCAGCCCGTGAATGCCCTGACTGCCAGCATTCCTTCAGGGTACCGCGCTATCGCCATCGCGGTTGACGCCACCAGTAGCGTTGAGGGATGGGCCCAGCCGGGGGCTCGAGTGGACGTTGTGTGGGTCACCGATTTTACCGGCAAAAACACGGCTTCCATGATCGCCCACAACGCCAAGGTGCTTTCGGCAAATCGCAGGACTGAGGCAGCCCGCGGCTTGGCACGCAAGTCGGGTGGAGCTCCGGCGGCCAAGGATGACGGGATTCCCCCGACGGTCACGCTTCTCCTAACGGTGCAGGACGCGATGCGGGTGCGGCTTGCGGCTCTCCATGGCAAGCTCTCGCTTGTGCTGCGGGGCGCGGAAGATACGGGCGGCATCGCCTCAACCGGCTCTATCCAGGAATCGTCCCTCTACGGCGACAACCTCAACCAGGCTGTGGCCCTTCCGCAAAGGAACATTACCGTTGTAAAGGTCAAGGACCCCGCGACCGGCAAGCAAGAAGAGCTCAGGTTTGAGCGTGGCTACCGCGTTCACGACTAGCCTTCGGCGCAAGAAATCCCCTCTCAAAAAACCTCCCTTCGATGTAGAGTGGGGCGGTTCACGCTTGAAGGGGGTGCATGAAAAAAGCTATTCGATTCGTGCTTGGGGCTGCTGTTGTGGCAGCCAGTGCGGGCTGCTCGTTGCGCGGCCCAAATGATGGGGTGCGTCCCGAGGGGCTGACCCCTCTTGAGTGGGCGTCGCTCAGCAAGCCCGGCGCGTCCCACCAGCTTCTCGACGTTTTCGCCGGGGCTTGGGACGTCAAGATTACCTTCTGGAGCGACCCAAAGGCGGCTCCCCAGGATTCGCACGGCTCCTCCCAGCTGACCTGGATCTTGGGAGATCGCTTCCTTAAGGAGGACTTCAGCGGCGATGTCCTCGGCGAGGGGTACCAGGGCCTTGGCCTCATGGGCTATGACGCGGCGAGCCGCCGGTTCACAACGGTGTGGCTCGATTCGCTCAATACTGCGATCGCTGTGCAGAAGGGCAGCTATCTGCCCGACAGCAACTCATTCGAGCTAACCGGCGAGGTGTACGATCCGCTCCTTGGGCGTACGAAGACCACGCAGACCCAGATCCATATCACCTCCAAGGACACCTATACGGTGACGATGATCGACACTGCCCCGAACGGCAGGGAGTTTAAGTCGCTTGAGATCGTGTACACGCGGCGCGTGTCGACGTAGCCGCGTTCGCTACGCAAATATATCCAGGGTTGCGCCGAGCAGGTCTTGGCCCACCTTGATAACCTTTGTTGAAGCCTCGACCTGCCTGCGGGCGGCCTGTAGGTCGATAAAAGCTGAGACTGCATCCTCGGGCTGTTCGCTTGAGAAGGCGCTGATAGCCCGCTCGCTTGCGTCGGCTGCGCGGCGATGGCCATCCAGGATACCGCTCAGGCCTGTTGAAAAGATTGGGTCCATGCAGAAAGGGGCGGCATTTCCCGAGAAAACTTTAGGAAACGGCGCGTTTTATGGTTAGCACCGGCTGAAGCCGGATGGCATAATTAGCTAAAGCTCTGGAAGGGCAAAGGGGGTTGTGTGCGTGCATTAATCATAAGCCTCGTGTGTGGCGTGTGCGTCGTGAGCAGCAGCCCCTTGTGGGCTCAGGACAAGCCTGATGCCGGCTCCTCAGTCCAGTCCGGTGATATAACCATCGAGGATCCTTCTCATCCTGTCCTCTCAAGAGATGAGCGTGGCGAGAAGGAAGCGAGGGAGTGGCTTTCGGCCCTGCGCGGGCGGCTCGCGGCGCCTGCCTCCGGCAAGAGCGCTGAGCTTGGGGACTCAGGAGTTTCCTACCTGACCTTCCTGTATTTTTTCTGCTCGGTGAGGGCGGGCGAGTGCCCCTTCATCCTCGACGCGATTCTTGCGGGCGATGTCCTCATATCAAAAGCTGATGGCGAGCCGAGCTGCCCGACCATGAGTCAGTTTTGGAAAACCTGGCTTGCGGGCGATTTTGACGAGCGGTCGAAGTACAAGGTGTCAGCGGCGAGCGGGGCGAAGCTTGCGGCATTCAACGCCTCGCAGCGGCCTCGCTACGTAAAGTGCAAGGAGACCGTGGCGGAGTTGATGGCCAAGCGAGACTCGGCTGAGGGGGCCCAGAAGAGCGTTGGCCGCACCGAGACCCTCCTGCGCGAAGTAACGGACAAGGGGATCAACATCTTCTCGTTTGAGTAGGCTGGTGGGCTTGCCGGGATGGTAAGCGCCAACCAATTGACGCGAGACGCTTTCGGCGCCGGCGCGTGATGCGCCCATCAGGCGGCCGCCGATTTTCCTAAGCTATTGAAGAAATACGCGAATCCTTTGGGCCATCGGTCCTCATCTGATACCGAAGCAGGTCCGGCGTGTCATCGGACCTGGCACACGACTTGCTGCTTTTGGTGCGGCGGGGTCAATCACCCGACACGCTGGGGCTCACCGCCTTGTGCCGGTATTTGCGGCCGCTGCAAAGGTTAAGAGGGTTTTAATGAAAGAGAAATTGTACTTGCGCCCGGAGTGGGCACGAAATCGGGCACGCCAGGCGGAGCGCCCGCAGGTCAACCGTTCCCTCGTGATCGGGTTGTGCGGATCGGCCCTACTGGTGGTCATCGGGGCCTGCCTAGGTGGGCGCCCGCTCACGTTCGTCAGCCTTGAGGGCATTGTGCTTGTGCTTGGCGGGACGATCTTCTCGACCCTCATTCAGTTCTCGATTTCGGATGTGCGCAGTGCGGCCAAAGCGGCGCGCAGCGCGCTGTTTCAGAACCAGGAGTCTCCGGCCGACCGCATCGCGGCGCTCGTGCGCCTCTCGCGCCGCGTGAAGGATGAGGGAGTTCTCGTAATGGAGGACGAGGCCTCGCAAACCACCGATTCCTTCTACCGCTTGGGGCTTCAGCTTACGGTCGATGCGCAGCAGCCAGATGACATCGCGAGGATCCTCCAGACGGAGATGCGGACCTCAAACGACCAGGCGTGGCGGTCGGTTGGCGTGTTTGAGACGATGGGAAACTTCTCGCCAGCGATGGGGCTCATAGGCACCCTTATAGGGCTTATTCAGATGCTTGGCTCGCTCAGCGACGCCGCAACGATAGGTCCGGCGATGTCACTTGCGCTTGTTGCAACGCTCTACGGGTCGGTTGCGGCGAACC
Organism: Deltaproteobacteria bacterium; assembly: GCA_947467385.1. Classification (GTDB taxonomy): domain Bacteria; phylum Bdellovibrionota_C; class UBA2361; order UBA2361; family OMII01; genus OMII01. The sequence goes on from CANIHJ010000007.1 coordinate 28,838, forward strand.
TCTTCTTCTTTCCCGTCGCCGGAAAGCTGCGGGTAATAGCGCAGGAGCGCGAACAGGCCAAAGAGATCACGATCGAGGGGCTCTTGAGCGTTGCGCGCTCCGAGAGCCCAATCATGCTTGAGCAGCGGCTCCAGAGCTTCGTGACGGCAGCTAACCATTAGCGAGTGCAGGTCCCATGGCGAGTGCGGGATGTGACAGGCGGATTCTAAGGGCGTTTTACACGCAGTACGTGGCCGTGCTCCTGATTCTCCTGACCTTCTGCGTCGCCGCATTTCAGCGCGCCAGCGCCGCAGCTCCAGCAGTCGAGCCTGTGCTTGCCGCGCGAGAGCCGAAAGCCCAGGAGGTTGCGCTCGCCGACATGCACATTCCCGACCCATTCGGCGGGACGGCATCGATTCCGGCGGGCCATCCCCAGCTTAAGGCTGTGGCCATGTTTATAAAGAGCCATGACGTGCACGTATCGCTGTCGCTGTCCTTAGACCGAGCAAAGCTTCAGGCATCTCCACAGCTCATGGCTGAGCTTGCGGCGCGGGCCGAGGCGGTTGAGGACTTCCTTTTGCGTGAGTCCGTTCCGCCGGGCTCTTTTTCGCTGTCGATAGAGGCGGGAGTCGGAGATGGCCGCTCGGTCGTGGCGCGATTCTCCGCCCTTAAGGAGGAGGGGCAGCATGAGCGATTATAGGACAGGAAACAGCGGCCGAAGCGCATCAGCCACGCAGCCTGCGTCAACGGTTTGGTTCATCAGCTTTGGCGATCTTTTGACACTATTGCTCTGTTTCTTCCTTGTTCTGACACCCTGGGGAAGGCTGTCGAGCCGCGATGTATCCCCAAAAAACCAGACGGTTACACCCTTTGAGGGCACCGGGGGCGGGCTTGGCACCACCCTTGCTGGATCAACCGCGAGGGAGACCCCTCGCGTTGTGGCAGAGATTCCGCTGTTTGAAGAAGTCGCCACCTCGGACTCGCCGGTCGCACGAGCTCTTCTGCTCGCCGCGCTCGAAGACGGGCTGCGTGGACACCTCGCGGCAGATGGCCTCGTTATGACCGTCGTTGCGTGCAGCCCTGAGGCCGGACGGCAGGAAGTTGTGCGAAGAGTTGTTCCGCTGGCCTTGAGCCCCGAGTTTGCGCGGATGTCTCTCAGGATTGAACTCCTGACGAGCTGTGCAGAGGCCCGAATTTTGAGGCCGACCACGCGGAAGGTGGTCGGAACCGTACGAGTAACACGGACGTAGGAAAGCGATGAGCCAGGAAGAGTCAAACCAGGAGAACGAGGCCCAAGCGGGCCTACCTGCCCCTGCTCGTGGCAAAAAGGCCATCATCGCCGCATCGGGTGTGGGTGCGCTGCTGCTCATCACCGGTGTCCCGGCCGGCTACTACATGCTCACCAAGGAAGAGCCCAAGGTAGAAGAGGTATCTGTCGACGTAACGAGCGACGATGAGAGCACCGCCAAGCTCGAGGGTGCGCAGGAAACCGTGGAGCTTGAGGAGGGCGAAGAGGCCCTCGGGGCAATCGTGCCGCTCGACACATTCCTGCTCAATCTCGCTGGGGGCAAGTACATCAGGATGCAGATGCAGCTTGAGTTTGAGGGGCTCGACGTTCCGCCCAAGTTCTACAGCCGGCTTGTCCCGATCCGGGATGCGATCATCACCTACCTGTCCTCCCAGTCGCCGGAGGATCTCCAGTCAGGAAAGGGCAAGGACGACCTCAAGAGCGGGATTCGCAAGATTGTGAACGACCAGTTGAGGAAAGAGGATGTGCGCCGCGTGTACTTTACCCAGTTTGTGATTCAGTAAGGCTGCTATGTCGCAAGTGCTATCACAAGACGAAATCAACTCGCTCCTCCGAGGGCTCTCTGAGGGGGACATCGAAGAGGACAGCGTTGCGCAGCAGGCACAGGCTGCGGCGAAAAAGTTCGACCTTGCGAGCCAGGAGCGCATTATCCGTGGCCGGATGCCGACGCTTGAGCTCGTGTATGACCGGTTCTCCCGCCAGTTTCGTACCTCCTTGGCGAAGTTTCTTGGGCGCACCTGCTTCATGAACGTCGGCGGCATTGAGATGGTGAAGTTTGGCTCCTTCATGAAGAAGCTGTCGCTGCCGTCCTCACTGCACATCATCAAGATGCCCCCCCTTCATGGCCAAGCGCTGATAGTCGTGTCGGCTCCCCTTGTCTTTGGCATCATTGACGGCCTATTCGGCGGGCGCGGACAGGGCCGCGTCAAGGTGGAGGGGCGCGAGTACACCCCGATCGAGACCCGCCTCATTTCAAGAGTCGTAAGCCTTGCCCTCGACAACCTTAAGGAGGCCTGGGCACCTGTCCACCCGATCGACTTTGAGTATGTGCGCTCAGAGGTCAACCCCTTTGCCGTGACGATCGCGCCGCCCTCGGACATCGTCGTCGCGGTGTCTTTAGAGATCGAGCTTGAGCAGGAATGCACCCAGCTCACGATCTGCATGCCTTACACCGCTCTTGAGCCGCTCAAGTCAAGGCTTTCGACGGGCTTCCAGAGCACGCGCCTCGAGGCGGATGCTGAGTCGGTCAAGCGCATACGCGAGAATATCCTCCAAAGCTTCTGCTCGGTCAGCGTCCAGCTCGCCCGCGGCAGCATGAAGGCGCGCGAATGGCTCTCGCTTGGGGTAGGGGACGTCATCACGCTCGACACCAACCCTGCGGAGGAAGCGCACGTTATGGTTGAGGGCGTGCCGAAGTTTTATGGTTTTGTCGGTAGTTGCCGCGGCAATCGCGCAGTCCGGATGACTCGCGAAATTCCGAGGCAGGACTTGATTAACATTCGCAACAGAGAGGAGCTGATTCGCAATGGCAGATAACGAGACTGAGAAAGAAGCTGAGAAGGCGGTCGAGCAGGGGCTTGAGGATGTTGCCAAGGCTGCCACTGAGGTCGCAGACGCGGCGGCAGCTGCGGCTGCTGCGCCCATCAGCGCAAAGAAGGGCGCGGGAAGGACCCTCGACTTCATTCTCGACGTGGCTCTCCAGGTCACTGTTGAGGTGGGGAGATCCCGCATGACAATTCATGACCTCCTTCAGCTGGGCCAGGGCTCGGTGGTGGAGCTTGAGAAGCTTGCCGGGGAGCCGCTCGATATTTTCATCAACGGAAAGCCGGTCGCCCGGGGCGAGGCTGTCATCGTGAACGAGAAGTTCGGTGTTCGGCTGACCGACATTATCTCGCCGGAAGACCGAATTGAGACCCTTGAGCAGGCAGCGGGATAAGCATCATGAGACAGGTTTGGTTTCTCGGCGTAGCGGCACTTTTCTGCATCTCCTCTGCTTCGTTCCTGTGCGCCGGGACCGCCCTCGCAGAGCCTCTTGCGGTTGGGGTTCCTGAGCCCTTCAGCGTGACCGGCTCGCTCATTCGTATGCTCGGCGGGCTTTTCCTGTGTGTCGGAGTTTTCGGCGGGGCCATTCATGTCTACAAGCGCTATGTGCTTAAGTCTTCCGTGGGGATGCGGAGGCGCTTGATGGTGCTTGAGCGGGTAGCGGTTAGCCAGAAGGGGTCGATTCTCCTCGTCTCGCTGGACGGCAAGGAATTCGTGGTTGCTACGGGCGCTGACAAGCCCCGCATCGTCTCGCCGACCCGCGAGGAGCCGGCGTATTTCGGCGACTCGCTCGACGAGGCTTGTGGTGCGCAGGAGACCTTCAATGCGTAGCTTGACGTTAAGGCATGGTGCTGGAATAGCGGTCGCAGTAATGGCTCTTCTGTGGGTCGGCGATGCTGCTGCGCAGCAGTCCAGCCTGCCCGACCTCTCCATCTCGGTGGGCGGCAACGAGGTTGCAGGTGGCGGGTCGATAGCGAGCAGTCTCAAGATCATGCTGCTCCTGACGGTGCTTTCGTTCGCGCCGGCCATGATTCTTTGCATGACGTGCTTTACGCGAATCGCGGTGGTGCTCGGCATGACAAGAACGGCGATCGGCACGCAGTCGCTGCCGCCGAACATGGTCATCACGGGCCTCGCGCTCTTTTTGACGATCGCTATTATGGGTCCCGTCTTTGAGAAGAGCTACGACCAGGGCATTAAGCCATACATGGAGGGGCAGATGGGCCAGGAGGAGGCCCTCACAAAGACGGTGGCCCCAATAAAGGACTTCCTCGTCCGCCATGCGCGCGAGAAGGATTTGGCGCTCTTCGTCCAAATCACGCGGTCGGAGCTTCCAAAGGATCCGGCGGACGTGGCGTTTTTTGTTGCGGTGCCAGCTTTTATTCTGAGTGAGCTTAATACTGCTTTTCAGATCGGGTTCCTGATCGCATTGCCATTCCTTGTGCTGGACATGGTTGTGTCGTCGGTGCTGACCTCGATGAGCATGATCACGCTCCCTCCGGTCGTGATCTCGCTGCCGCTGAAGCTCATGCTGTTCGTGATAGTCGACGGCTGGCACCTCATTATCAGCTCGCTCGTAAAGACCTATAACGTGACGTGACGCCATGAATGTTGACGACTACCTCAGGCTTGGGCAGATAGCGATTGAGACCGCGCTCTACACCTCCGCCCCGATCCTTGTTTTTGGGCTCATCGCAGGCTTTCTCGTCAGCGTCTTCCAGGCGGCGACCCAGATCAACGATCCGGCGCTGGCGTTTATCCCCAAGATCGGCGCTGCGATCGCTGGCATGCTGCTCTTTGGGCACTTCATGATCAACCGCATCGCGGGCTTTACGATCTACGTCATTAGCCAAATCGGCAACATCGCCCCGCAGTAGGAGCCGGCATGGGGACGCCCGAATTCTTCCAGATTCCGCAGCTTATCCTCGAACGCATGGATATGGCGTGGACATTTATGCTGCTCCTGACCCGCTACGGCATCTTCATGATGCTCGCTCCCGGGCTTGGCGGTGGCATTATGGGGCTCGTCGTGCGCTATCCGGCCGCGGTTGTCCTGGCGCTCGTGAGCGTCAATCCGGCAGAGGTTGCGGCGCTGCCGCCAGACATGGGCCTGATGGCGGGCCAGCTTACGTCCGAAGTTCTTCTGGGCTCTATCGTGGCACTCATACCGGTCACGATCGTTGCTGGGGCCCAAACTGCTGGCCACCTTGCCAGCAGCACCATGGGCCTGAACGGGGCGCAGCTCATAGATCCATCGACGCAGGCGGTGCTGCCTGATTTGGCGCGGATCTACTCTGATTTTGCCATCGTTGCGTTCCTGCTTCTCGGAGGGCATTACGTGGCGATTGCGGAACTGGCTGGGCTTGACGAGGCCATTAAGCCTGGAACCTTCCTGCTCACTGAGGCAGGCCTCGACACTATCATTTCCCAGACGGCCCGCATTTTTCAGATCGGCTGCCTGATCGCCGCACCGGTGATCGTGGCGCTGCTTCTTACGAACTTCGTCATGGGCATCATCTCCAAGGCGGTTCCGACGATTAACATCTTTATAATCAGCTTCCCCCTCACGATCGGCATCGGCCTTTTCATCTCTATCCTTGCGCTGCCCGAGGCCGCGCACTACCTCGGCCGGGAGTTCAATCGGCTAGGGGATGTGCTGCACATGGCGCTGCGCTAGCTTTTTGACACAAATGCAGCCGTAACCCCCTTACAGTACGCGCGTTTATGCGGGCATGCTCTTTGCTCCCAAGCCCTTGATTCCACAGGTGTGCCAAGGCCCTGACCAACGGGCCGGGCAGGCGCGCCTCACGAAACGGACGAAGAAAAGGGCTCATGGCCAAGGACAGCTTACCCGAGCAACGCACCGAATTGCCGACAGAGCGGCGCATCACCGAACTGCGGCGCACGGGAGCGGTCTTCCATTCGATCGACCTGGAGCAGCTGGCCGTACTCGTGGCTGGATTCGTTATCGTGAGCATGATGTGGAGCGTGCTCTACAGGGACATGAAAAGCGTCCTCATCCGCTCACTGCTCATGATCGGCGAGCGCCCGTCCATGTCGACCGAGGACCTCGTCGCCGGGTTCCTTAAGCTTGTGCTCCTACTTGGTCCAGACCTCCTCATTGTGACGGGCGGAGTTGCTGCGGTGGCTATGCTCACGGTGATGCTGCAGACCGGCTGGAACCGGCGCGAGAAGTGGCTCGACTTCCGGTGGGACCTTATGAATCCGCTCAAGGGCCTTCAGCGTATCTTTTCGGTGATCGGGCTCACAAACCTCTTCAAGGCGGTCGTGAAATTGGCCCTTGTACTTCCGATCGGGTACTGGGCCCTCCAGGGCTTTGCCCCACAGATGGTGCGGCTCATTCACATGTCCATACCGGATATCCTGAACCTCACGGGGGAGGCGATTGGGAGCGTGTTCTGGAAGATCATGTATGTCCTTGGCGCCTTGACCATGATCGACATGGCCTGGGGCAAGTACCAGTGGCTTCGGCAGAACAAGATGACCAAGGAGGAGGTCAAGGACGAGCGCAAGGCGGTGGAAGGAGACGAGACGATGCGCCGAAAGATGATCGCAAAGGGAATGTCGCGCATCGTTCAGAAGCTCAAGACGTCCGTGCCCAAGGCTGACGTCATCATCACGAATCCGACGCACTATGCCGTGGCTATCAAGTATGACCGCAAGAATTTTGCGGCGCCTATCGTGGTCGCCAAGGGAACTGACTTCATCGCCCTGCGCATCCGCGAGATCGGAAAAGAGCACAATATTCCGATTCTTGAGCGCAAGGCGCTTGCAAGAGCGCTGTACGGCTCCACTGAAGTTGGCAGCGAGATTCCTCGCGAGCTCTTCCGCGCGGTGGCGGAGGTTCTCGCATTCGTTTTCAGGCAGAAGCAGAAGCGCGGCGGTGCGCAGGCTCAGGTATAGGGTTGGTAGGTTATGGCAACGGCTGCATCGGCAACTGGCGGACTTAGAAAAAACAGCGTGAGCAACCTCTTCATCCCGATCGCGCTCGTCGGCATCCTGGCCATTCTTATCTTCCCGCTGCCAACCCCGGTCCTTGACGTGTGCATCGCGATAAATATCACCATCTCCCTGATGGTCCTCTTCACATCGCTCTACATCGACAGACCTCTCATGTTCTCGTCATTCCCAGCGGTCCTTCTTGTGACGACGCTCTTCCGGCTCTCCATGAACGTGGCGTCGACCCGCCTCATCCTCATGAACGGCAATTCGGGCATGGATGCCGCGGGCCACGTTATTGAGGCGTTTGGCCAGTTCGTGGTCGGCGGAAACTACATCATCGGAATAGTGATGTTTATCTGTATTAACCTCGTCAACCTGAAAGTCCTCACGAAAGGATCCTCTCGTATCGCTGAAGTCGCTGCGCGCTTTACGTTGGACGCCATGCCGGGTAAGCAAATGGCGATCGACTCTGACCTGAACATCGGACTCATCACCGATAAGGAGGCCCGGGTGCGACGCAAGGAGCTCTCGCAAGAGGCTGAGTTTTACGGAGCTATGGACGGAGCCGCGAAATTCGTGGCAGGGGACGCCGTTGCGGCCCTCTTCCTGGTCGGTATCAATATCGTCGGCGGGCTTCTTATCGGCATCATCCAGCACGATATGAACTGGAAGGACGCCGCCCAAACGTACACCATCCTGACCATCGGTGAGGGCCTCGTTGCGCAGCTGCCGTCGATCATCATCTCTGCCGCATCGGGCTTGATCGTGGCGCGCGCGGCATCGGGGGATGACCTCGGAAGCGAAGTTCTGTCGCAGCTTGGCCAAAGCGCACGGCCCCTTTTCCTAACCTCGGTGGTCGCCCTAGCAATGGCGGTTCTCCCCGGCTTGCCGTTCTTGCCCTTCATGCTCCTAAGCGGCGGCGCTGCCGCACTCGGCATCGTCAAAAGGCGTGCGGCAGAGGAGCTTAAGGTTAAGAAAGACGCTGAGGAGAGGCTCAAGGCAACCGACCCCGCGGCACCCAAGCCAGGCAGCACCGAGGAGGTAACTGGGCTACTCGCTGTGGACACGCTTGAGCTTGAGGTTGGATACGAGCTTGTTCAGATCGTGGAAGCTGGCGACCTCGTCGAGCGCATCCGCTCGATTCGGCGGCAGTTTGCCCTCGACTACGGCTTCATCGTTCCACCCATCCACATCCGCGACAATGTGCGGATCAAGTCCAACGAGTATCGCTTCATGCTCAAGGGCACGACGATTGGCTCTGGCACCCTGAAGCCGCACTACCTTCTTGCGATGGACCCGGGCAACGTCACGACGCCTGTGCAGGGCCTGCCCACCAAGGAGCCGGCATTTGGGCTCGATGCGCTCTGGATTCCCGATGTAGAGAAGGAGCGGGCACAGTTCTCGGGCTACACGGTCGTCGACCTCTCAACGGTTGTCACGACCCACATCACCGAGCTTACCCGCAGCCACATGCATGAGCTTTTGGGCCGCCAAGAGGTCCAGCACCTGATCGACAATCTCCAGAAGCAGGCCCCGAAGGTTGTTGAGGAGCTTATACCGAATGTGCTGACAATCGGCGGGACGCAGCAGGTGCTTGGGCATCTCCTGCGCGAGCAGGTCAGCATCCGCGACCTCAAGACGATTCTCGAGACGCTTGCAGACTGGGCACCGAACGTGAAGAGCCCGGAGAAGCTGGCCGAATTCGTGCGGCGCAAGTTCGCCCGCACCATTACGGCTAAATTTACGACGCCTGACGGGGTGCTACCGCTTGTGAGCATGACCCCGACCCTTGAGAGGTCGTTGAGCGACGCCCTTCAGCAGACGGATGAAGGCTCGTTCCTCGCGCTGGAGCCGGGAGTCGCACAGGTCATCATCAATAGGCTCGCAAAGGCCGCCGAAAAGTTCGGCGAGATAGGGCAGACCCCCGTGCTCTTGGCGCCGGGCCACCTGCGTCCAGCAGTGTTCAATTTCGTTGACCGGTTCGCCCCAGGATACGCCGTGATCAGCCATCATGAGATCGCTGCAAGCACGCGCGTTCAGTCGCTGGGGGTTATCGGCGCGGACTAACAGGGAGATGCCATGAGAACGAAGACGTTTCGCGGAGAGTCGGTTCAGGCGGTCATTCAGCAGGTGCGTGACGAGCTTGGCGGCCACGGCATCATCCTCAACACGCTCAGGAAGGAGGAGAGTGTCATCGAGATAGAGGTCGAGCTTGTGTCGCTTGATGGGCAAGGCAGCGAAAATGGCGATGAGCTAGCCTCTCTCGACGAGAGCGCGGAGATGGCTCGCGAAACGGACGCGCCGTCTGCACTCATCCTCAACCGCCTGAGCCGGGACGTGCAGCTCATTTGCCGCCGCTACCTTGCCGGAGAGGGGCACGAGGCCGAGCTGCTCGCGCGGGGCCTCGGAGAGGCGCTCTCCTTCGACACAGCCCTGCCGCCTAAAGCGCGCGCGGTTGCCCTGATTGGGCCAAGCGGGGCCGGAAAGACGACGACGATTGCAAAGCTCATCGCGCACGTGCAGGCGGTGTTCGACACATCGGTCGGCATTATTATAACTGATCCAGTGAGGTCTTCGCATGAGATGAGCCTTGAGACCTATGCGCAGATCGTGGGCGTGCCCTCGGTGACGGTGGACTGTGGCCTCGATGTGCGGCAGCAGATTCCGGAAGCCATCGCGCGGCTGCGCGACTGTGAGCTGATCTTCATCGACACGCCGGGAGTTGGCGCGCGCGAAGAGAACCGGCTGCGGTATATTGAGCTGCTTCTCGATGGATGCCACGACCTTGAGGCGATGTGGGTTATGCCAGCCTCGCACGGCGAGCGTGAGCTGAGCGCGCTTACGAGCGCGTACCGGCGGTTTGACTGTTCTCGAATTATCCTGACCAAGGTTGACCAGGCTGGATACCTCGGGCCAGCAATCAATGAGATCCACCGCTCAGGCTTGCCGCTTGGTTTCGTGACCGGGGGCGGCCGAGTGTCGGATGAGATAGAGCCTGCGTCAGCCCGCCGTTTGGCCTGGCTGCTGCTTCGGCAAATGCATTAAGTGCCTGAAACGACGTTGTGTTGTTGAGTGAGCGTAGGAACGCAAAAGATAAGAGAGCCAGAACCGGAGGAACATGAATCAAAACAGGGAACGTATGGGCGAAGAGCGCCCAGAGAGTAGGAGAAACAGTTCAGTGAGCAACCCGCGAACAAGCCAAGAAGTTACCCGCGTCCTAAGCTTCACCAGCGGCAAGGGCGGTGTCGGCAAGACGCACTCCGTAACCAACGTGGCGATTGCACTCACAAATCTGGGCCAATCCGTTCTCGTGCTGGATGCTGATCTGGGGCTCGCCAACGTTGACGTCCTGATGGGCCTCCAGCCCAAAGGCACCCTGAACGATGTGCTCAAGGGAAATGCTCCGTTGGACGACATTCTTCTCAATGGCCCCGGGGGGATCACAATCATTCCGGCTGCCAGCGGGGTTGAAGAGCTGCAGGCGCTGCGCCCCGACGAAAAGATGTTCCTGCTTGAGGAGATTGAGAGGGTCGCACACCGGTTCGACTACCTCCTGATCGACACGCCGGCGGGCATCGGATCTGATGTCATGTATTTCAACAGCGCTGCCGCCGAGGTCGTGTGCATTATTAACGGCGAGCCAACATCCCTGACGGATACCTACGCGCTCATCAAGGTCCTGAGCACGACGTATGGGGAGAAGCGATTTTCGGTAGTGGTGAACAATGTGGGCTCTGAGAGAGAGGCAACCACTGCGTTCGCGAAGTTGTCCCGCGCAGTAGACAGATTTTTGCAGGTAGACGTTCGGTATCTCGGCTGGGTTCCGGCAGACGAAACGGTTCGCGAGTGCATTATGCAGCAGAAGCCGGTCTCGTTGGAGTTTCCATCAAGCCCTTCGGCGCGCGCGCTGGCAGCAGTGGCCCGCCGGATAGACGACGAGACGCCACAGCGCAAAGTGAAGGGTGGCATGCAGTTCTTTTTTCGCCAGTTGCTTGAGATGAACTCATATGGCGAAGAAGCAAACTGCTAAGAGGGCGAGGGCCATTGCGGGACTCGGTTTTGTAAAGACCCTCAGCTGCCTGACCATCCTGACTGCGTGCATGCTGCTCATCATCGGCGGTGTCGATGAGGGGGTAAGGACGAGCAAGATAATTTACACCTGCCTGGCTGTGTCGGCGGGAATTGGTTTCGCTTTCTGGGCAGTGATACGGGCGGTTGGAAGCTATGAGGAGATAGACGGTGGTTAAGCCAAAACGTTCAGCCGTAGAAGCATACAAGAGCATCGATGAGTTCGAGAAGGAAGACCTCATCAAGAGCTACCTTCCGCTCGTCAAGAAGGTCGTGCACCGACTCTCAGGGCGCCTGCCGAAGGACATCGACATGCAGGAGATGCTGAACTCCGGCATCATCGGGCTTGTCGACGCCCTTGAGAAGTACGACCCGAAGCACGAGACGAACTTCAGTACGTACGCACAGTTTCGCATTCGCGGGGCTATCCTGGACAGCTTTCGCTCGCAGGACTGGCTTCCGCGATCGCTGCGCTTCAAGTCGCACAAGATTGAGATGGCCTACCACCGCATCGAGCAGAAGCTCGGGCGCCCTGCCTCGGACGAGGAGGTCGCAGAGGAGCTTGGCGTGCCGATGGACGAGCTTCAGCGCCTCCTTGGAGAGGTGGGAAGCATCGTGATGCTGAGCTTCGAAGAGCTTGGCTTCGGGCACGGCGAGGAGCGCTTTCATGCCGAGGATTGGCTTGCAAGCAAGGGCCAGGATCCGCTCCATAGGCTTCTCGGAGGCGAGAAGGTGAGCGTCATCGCCCGCGCGCTAGACCGGCTGCCCGAGAAGGAGCGTCTTGTTATCAGCCTGTACTTTTACGAAGAGCTTAACCTGAAGGAAATCGGCGAGATCTTGGGTGTGACTGAGTCGCGCGCATCTCAGATCCGATCACGAGCCCTTATTCGGCTCAAGAACTACCTGCAAAAGGCTGTGTAGCCCCGCAGGAACGTACCACCACAAGGAGGTTTAGCGTGGGTTTTGAGCGAAGCCCAGACCGAGTTCTCATCGTTCACGACCCGCACACGGCAGGCACCTCAGCCATGCCGCTCTCGATACCTGGTGCAGAGGTCGTTGAAGCCCACTCCCTTGAGGGATACCACGCAGAAATAGCAAAAGGCGATTACGACGTTGTCGTGATTGACTTTGACCTACCGGGAACGCGCGATGCTGGCGTTCTTGCCGAGCTCAAGGTTCGGGACAATGAGCCGGACGTCCTCCTCATGTCGAAGTGCCACGACGAGGCAACCGTTCGCGAGATTTCGCGCTCGCATAAGCGCTACGTCCTGCGGGACGAGGCTTGGGTAGACTCCGTGCGCCGCGGCGTGCGTGACATCCTGCGCATTCGCCGCCTTGAGCACGAGAACTCCCTCATCCGGGCGCGCCTCACCGAGACTAACCGTCAGCTTGAGGAGCGAAACTCCCGGCTCGACGAGTTCTGTGCCACGATAGCGCACGACATCCGGGGCCCTCTGGCAGGTCTCATTCTCAAGATTGATTACATTCTTGCGAGGCACCGTGATGGGCTCGACGACAAGGCGGCGGCGATGTTGAAAC
>CANIHJ010000008.1 GCA_947467385.1 Deltaproteobacteria bacterium
CGGCTCAACCACATTTTCGCCCCTTTCTTTTGACCCAGGACGCTACGTCTCGCTCATCGTTGCCGTTGCATCTCCGGCCCGCCGGCACCAGATTCGGCTCCATGCCGCTTCGCGGGGGTTTGCCCTCGTTGGAGACAAGCTTTATGGCTCGAACCAGGAGCTCGGCGCGATTGCACGCGTCCCTCGGGAGTTCCTCCTGCATTCGTGGCGGGTGGCGTTCGCGCACCCCATCACCGGCGAACGGGTTACGCTTGAGAGCCCTCTTGCACAAGAGCTTCAATGGCCTCTTCCCTTGACGTAGAGCGACGCCACGCAGCCCTGTCGGCGGACTTGGCGCCGCGGGGCTTTGCAAGAAAGGTTCCCCCTTCCTCGTGCACGAGCTCTATTGAGACTGCGCTGCCGCTCGGGCCCTCGCGGACAACCTCTTCAGTAAAGCCTCCTCCCCGATGCGCGGGATCTGTGATGAGCAGCGCCATCGCCCGTTCGGCATCCTCTTTTTTAAAGGTCCGCTCGACGTACCCGATGTCGATTCCATCGGACTGAAACTGCGTGTTTGCAAGAAGCCAGGCGTGAAATGGAACCGTCGTCGGCACGCCCTCAACCTCATACCCCTTGAGGAACTCAAACGCCCGTGAGAGTGCTTCAGCGCGGGTCGCCCCGTGCACAATGACTTTGCTCATCAGCGAGTCGTAGAAGGGCGGTATCGACCCCCCTTGTCCGTACCCGCACTCTTCGCGCACAGAAACCGGGGATGAGCGGGACCATCGCTCAATCGTACCAATCGAGGGCCGAAAGCCCTCCATCACGTCTTCGGCATTGATGCGAAGCTCAACGGCATGCCCCGAGAACTTGACGTCCTCCTGCCTCATTGGGAGCCGCTCACCCATCGCAATTGAGAGCTGGAGCTGCACGAGGTCAACACCCGTGACGAGCTCCGTCACCGGATGCTCTACCTGAATGCGGGTGTTGATCTCAAGGAAGTAGAACTCCGTGCCGCGAACGAGGAACTCAGCCGTCCCGGCGTTGTAGTAGCCAACGCTCTGGGCGGCCCTAACCGCTGCCTGGTGAATTTTCTCGCGTGTGTCAGGGTCGAGGAACGGAGCTGGCGCCTCCTCGAAGAGCTTTTGGTGGCGGCGCTGCGCCGAGCAGTCGCGCGTGCCGAAGTGAATGATGGAGCCATGCATGTCGCCGAAAAGCTGCACCTCAACGTGGCGGGGCTCCTCGATGAACTTCTCGATGTACACGGACTCGCTTCCGAAGTTTTTGAGAGCCTCGGCCCGTGCGCGCTCAAGCGACTCGTGCATCTCGCTTACCCGGTGCACGATGCGCATGCCCCTACCACCTCCTCCGGCGGCGGCCTTGATGATGACCGGAAAGCCAATGGCTTCGGCGGCCGACGCAAGCTCCGCGTCGCTCTTCCCCCCGTCACTTCCTGGCGTGATGGGGACTCCTGCTTGTGAAACTGCGTCGCGGGCCGCTGTCTTCACGCCGAGGGTCCGAATGCTTCTGGGCGACGGCCCAACAAATATAAGGCCTGCTGCGAGAACTCGCTCGGCGAAGTCGCCGTCCTCTGACAGAAAGCCGTACCCGGGATGGATGGCGTCGCAGCCGGTCTTTCGGGCCGCCTCGATCACCTTCTCCTGGTTAAGATACGACTCTCGGGCGGTGCTGCCGCCAAGCTCAAATACCTCGCCAACATCGCGCGCCGCCAAGGAGTCTCGGTCGGGGTCTGACACGACAAGAGCGGTCTTGATCCCCATGCCAGAGGCGGCGCGGTGTATGCGCCGCGCTATTTCGCCTCTATTTGCAATCAGCAACTTTTTGATTCTATTATGCGCGGACATACTCATCGAAAGGATAAACACAGGGTCCTATGAGCAATCCTACAGCAGCCCCCTCCCACCACAAAGTGATCATTCTTGGGTCCGGCCCGGCCGGCCTCACGGCAGCAGTGTACACCGCCCGCGCAAGCCTCAGCCCAGTCCTCATCCATGGCCCCCTCGCCGGCGGGCAGCTCACAACGACGACCGATGTCGAGAATTTTCCGGGATTCCCCGAGGGCGTCATGGGCCCTGACCTCATGCAGCTCATGGAGAAACAGGCTACGCGCTTCGGCACCGACGTGAAGGTCGACACGATTGTACAGGCGGACCTGTCTAAGCGCCCGTTTACCCTCAAGGGCCAGTCTCGCTCATACACCTGTGATGCACTCATCATCGCAACAGGCGCTGCTCCGAAGTACATCGGGGCCAAGAACGAACGCGAGCTCCTGGGCTACGGCGTGTCCACCTGCGCCACGTGCGACGGCGCCTTCTTCCGCAACAAGGTAATTGCTGTTGTGGGCGGCGGCGACTCGGCATGCGAAGAGGCCTCGTTCCTCACCCGCTTCGCGAGCAAGCTCTACCTAATTCACCGCCGTGAATCGCTCCGCGCGTCCAAGATTATGCAGGATCGGGTTCTCTCAAACCCAAAGATTGAGATGGTGTGGAACAAGACCGTTCTTGAGGTCCAGGGAGACAAGCAAATCGGTGTTACAGGGCTTGTTCTTGAAGACACAAAGGACGGCTCAACGTCGATGCTGAAGACCGATGCCCTGTTTGTTGCAATCGGCCACACGCCAAATTCCCAGCTCTTTACTGAGCAGCTCAAGATGGATGAAAACGGCTACCTGCTCCATGCGGCGGACTCTGCCTCCACGGATGTGCCGGGTGTTTTTGTCTGCGGCGATGTGCAGGACCATGTTTTCAGGCAGGCGATCACCGCTGCGGGTTCGGGCTGCATGGCTGCAATCGGCGCAGAACGGTGGCTCGAGGCTCAGCACATCGGCTAATTGCCCCTGCCCATAGCTGCATCTCACGATTGGGCTACAAGGCCCCGCTCAACTCTTATGACCTGAAGTCCTGGCGTTTGGCCAAGCTGCCCCTGAGGAGCAGCTGTCCCGGTTACGATGAGCTGCCTCGGCTTAGAGAGGAGCGCCGCAAAGAGCCGCTCTGACCTTCCAGCGTCGAGCTCCGAGTCTACGTCATCGAGGAGCACGACTGGCGCCTCGCCCGTCACCCCTTCAATCATCTCTATGACGCCAAGCTTGAGAGAGAGCACAACGCTCCTCGTTTGCCCCTGTGAGGCGTATGCCCGGCAGTCGACCCCACCTATGGTTATCTTGAGATCGTCGCGGTGCGGGCCAACCAGTGGGCTTCGAAGCGCCATCTCGCGCGGGGCAGCCTGCTCAAGCTCGCTGCGGATGGCATCATCGGCGGACATGCCGTCTTTTACGAGGTCGCTTTCGAGCTCAAGGCTCAGCTCTCCGTCGGTCGGAGCGTACTGTTGATGAAAGAAAGTGGCCTTATCCATTAAGGATTCTATAAAGTTACGCCTGTTATCAACAATTTTTCCACCATACTCTGCTAGCAGCTCGTTCCACGGTAAAAGCTGTTGATAACCTGTTCCTTGCTGCTTCAATATGGCGCTTTTGTTCGCTAATGCGCGCTGGTAGCCCATAAGGATTTTAAGGAAACCGGGCTGTAAATCGACCATGTGCCGGTCGAGGAACTTCCTCCTGCCGGCCGGAGCGCCCTTCACGAGCTGAAGGTCGGACGGCGAGAAGGCAACTGCGCGCAACCGCCCCAACAGCTCCGTTATTGAATCAAGCCTGTTGCCGTTGAGGTACGCCGCTCGTTCACCGGGCGTGAATATAACACCAAGCTCCTCTGTACCGAGCGCGTGCGTGACGGTCCCAAACACCGAGCACTCCCTATCGCCAAAATGATAGAGCTCTGCTGACGAGTTGGTCCGAAACGATCGCGAGCCGGTCAGAAGGTAGATGGCCTCAAGGAGATTTGTTTTTCCATTCCCGTTGAGGCCCGTGATGAAAACCGCCCCGGAGGAGAGTGCCACCTGCTGGTCGGCCAGGTTTCTAAATTTGTAGACCTTAACGCTTGAGACAAACAACCGGGAGTATCTCCACGATAGCCGCTATTCCAGGCGAAGCGGCATCACAATTCCGATGCACGACTCATCTGACTCGGCGTAAAACTTTCCAGGGCCGGTTTCGCCATTAAGCTCCATGACAAACGGCTGGTTCTCGCTCACCGCAGCGAGCACATCGATGATGTATCGCGCATTGAAGCCGACCGAAAAATCCTTCCCGGCGTGCTGCACCTCTAGCTCCTCAAGCGCCTCGCCCACCTCGGGCGATGAGCTCGAAATCTTTACTTGGTTCTTGAAGAAGTCAAAGCGAACGCCCTTGTTCTTGTCGCTCACGACAAGCGACACGCGCTTTAGCGCCTGGGCAAGCTGAGAGCTAAGCACCGTTATGCGAGTGCCCTCTCCCTTGGGAAGTACCTGCTCGTAATTTGGAAATTCGCTGTCGAGAAGTCGAACGACGAGCTTCCAAGAGGGTCCTTCAACAACGAGAAATCCCTCGCTCACGTCAACGCCAACAAGAACATCGCCGGCCGTCTCGAGCGCCTTGCGAACCTCTGCCAGTCCCTTGCGCGGGACGATGACGTGGTCAACTGCCCCTTCGCCCTTCTTCTCACCCTTGCGCACAAGCCCCGTGAATTCAAACCCATCGAGCGGGCGCGTAATGAGCGCGAGCCTATGCCCATCGGTTGAAACCATCCGGAGCGCTGTTGCCTTGCCGTCTTTTGCTATCTCAACGCACACGCCGTTCATGTTGTAGCGCCCCTCGTCAAGCGAAACGGCGTAGAGGGTCTTGTTGATCATCTCAATTAAGGTTGGCGCGGGAAGCTTGCCCTTCGTCTTGATGGAAAGGCCCGGAGGAACTGGGTATTCTTCCGCTCCGACGCCAACGATCTTGAGCTTCGACGATCCAGCAATGACCTCGACGCGATCGCGGTCTGCTGATCGGATCGTCATCTCCCCCTCCGGCAGCTCACGAACGAGATCACCTAACACCTTGGCACCTACCGTTATCGAACCGGGCTTCTTGACCGACACTGAACCGTTCGCGATTGCGGTTACTTCAAGATCGCTCGCCGTTACCCTAAAGGACTGATTCTCTGCTGTGAGGAGGAGATTACCTAAGATTGGCATCGAAGATTTCTTTTCAGCGATCGCGAGCGTGATGTGGAGAAGCTTCGAGAGTTCGCTTTTGGGTATCGTAATCTCCATTTCGGTTCCCTGTATTAATTAAATATAGATAGTTAGTGTATAGTACGTAGGCACACCACTTTTCTGTGGAAAACTAGCCTAACACACTCCATTCACAAGCAATCGCGTGTTCATAACCAGTGTGTAAAACCTGCACAACCTAGGGTGGCTATCCACAGCCTCGCAACTTCCCAACAGATGGGCTGAGTTACTAACCGTCCAGCACCAAGTTATCCACAGCTTTCTACCGGCCCGGGCCTTAAGATCCGCTAAAAACGGCGCTTAAGGGCGCAGATACATTCTGTTGATAAGTGTGTTGAAAAGAGTGGTAATAAAATTTAATCAACATGCTGGTAAAAGCTGTTGATAGAATATGTAGCACCTTAACTTTATTGGTTTTTAACCAAAAAGCCTCTTCTCAATCTCATCCACGAAAACTTTTGTCTGCGCATCTGTGGATAACTTGCTCGACACAACGCTCGCGGCGTGAATAACGCTTGAGTGGTCACGACCACCGAAGTGCTCTCCTATCTCTGGGTAGGAGGCGGTTGTGTGCTTTCGGCATAGGTACATGGCGATGTGCCGAGGAAATGAGAGGTTCTTGGTGCGGCGCTTCGAGATGATGTCGCTCACCTTGATGCTGAAGTGCTGCGCGACAGCCTTCTTGATGTCATCGACCGTTACGTTCACTACCTTCGGCTGAAGCAGGGGCTTGAGAGCAGCTCTCGCCATGTCCATTGATATCGGAACGTGCTGAATGGTGCTCACGGCGTGGAGCCGTGTGAGGGCGCCCTCGAGCTCGCGAACGTTGGATGAAATTCGCTCTGAGATAAGGTGGGCAACTTCCTCAGGGAGGTTGAAATTATCGAGGAGAGCCTTCTGCTTAAGAATGGCGACGCGAGTCTCGAAATCCGGCGCCTGAAGATCGGCGGTAAGCCCCCACGAGAACCGAGTCTGCAGCCGCTCCTCGATGCCGGGGATGTCGGTCGGTATTTTGTCTGAGGTGATTACTATCTGTCTCTTGGCGCTGTAGAGGGCGTTGAAGGTGTGGAAGAACTCCTCCTGAGTGCGCTCCTTGCCGGCGATGAACTGAATATCGTCGATGAGGAGAACCTCTATGGTTCTTAGCTTCTTCTTAAACTCCTCCATCTTGGCATGGCGAAGGGCCAAGATAAGCTCGTTAGTGAAGGTCTCTGACGACATGTACAGGACGCGCGCCAGCGGATTGCGCTCAAGAACAGCGTTCCCTATAGCGTGAAGGAGATGAGTCTTCCCGAGCCCTACACCACCGTAGATGAAGAGGGGGTTGTAGCTCTGTCCTGGCTTTTCGGCGACCCGCATCGCTGCGGCGTGGCAGAACTGATTACTGTTCCCCACAACGAAGTCAGAGAAGGTGTAGCGCGGATTGATATTGTTATAGATCTCGGGGATTTGCGAATCAGGGCCAGTAACGAGCCCATCTTTCGGTGCGGTAGCCTCAACCGGCGCTGGCTTCACGCGCTTGACGATAAAGGGCGTGGCGTTGCGGCGCAAAGCCGAGCCTTGTCCCGGCTCGCCGGCATGAGACGAGGCTTCGCGCGGCGTAATTGATAGCGCAAGCTGTGGACACTCTAGAAAATGGGCGAGCCTGTCACGCAAGGCGCTCGAAAAGTTGGTTGTGACGTAGTTGCACACGAGCCGAGAGGGGCCGCGCACGACAACACGCTCTCTTGTAGATGCGGCGCTGTCTACCTCAAGAGGCTCGATGTATGCGGTAACGATGTGCTGATTGATGTTTCCACAGACCTCGGCGATGGCGAGCGCCCAGCCCTGCTCAATTGTTGCGCTCGGGGTACTGCCGGCGCTATCGGCATCTTCCAACAAGCCATCTGCATTTTCTGGCGACGATGTGGCGCGATAGGAATCAGCGTCATGGGAATTAAAAAGGGAGCCGATCGATGCTTGAGCATCTTTTGTTGTTGGCGTCGTTTCCTCAGAAGCGAGGTTACCTGAAGCGCGCGTGCCGCTCATACACCCAACTAAAGTAGACCTGCGGAAGATCCCGCCGTAGAGGCCGGAGGAAGCCCGCTCCCCAAGAGCCGCGACGAAGGCAATGTGCCGCTGTCGCGCAGCGCTCACAGAGGATGCGCCAGCTTGGGAGAACGAGGTTTATAGTACGGGGGGAGAAATTTACAAGGCACTACTTCGGATTTTTTGATCCTCTCTCGCGGCCTCGCACCATACGACAAAGCGATAATTAATTTCAAGTCACTTAAACAAAAAACGCGGAAAACATCTCGGTGCACTTTCGGATAAGAGAACTGAGACGCCCCTCCCAAAGCATCGGCAACGGCGCCGGCGTGTGGTGACCGAGTGAGTGTTTGCCTTAATCACCTAAATCTTATACAACAGGGTCGCTTAAGAAGGCGTATGGAACAGCACTATACATACCTCACATCACTAGGTATTCACGACCAGAACATGCAGAAGCTCATCACCTCTGTGGTGTTCGGAAGCGCTCTGCTGTTGATTGGCTCACGGAGCGCCAAAATCCTCGCAAAACGCCGCGCCGTTCAGGGTGAGCATGAGGGCGCAATACCCGAGGAAAAGATAACAACTTCGGGCCTCTTTGACTTCTTCATCGAAACGTTTGTGGCCTTCCAGGACTCGATCCTCGGCAAGAATAACCGCAAGTACCTGCCGTTAACGGGGACGGTGTTTCTTTACGTGTTCGTGCTTAATATCATCGGGCTCATACCGGGAATCCCGGCGGCTACGACGACCGTTTGGACTACGGTGCCGGTTGCTATCTTTATCTTCATCTCGTTCAACTACCATGGAATTAAAGAGCACGGGGCAGTGCGCTACTTTAAGCACTTCCTGGGCCCAGTGTGGTGGCTCGCGTGGTTTATCTTGCCGCTTGAGCTGTTTGGAACCGTTCTACGCATCCTCACGCTCAACCTGCGTCTTTATTGGAATATAAACGCGGATCACCTGGTTTTAGGGGTTTTCACGGACCTTGTGCCGTACGTCGTTCCTGTGATTTTCTTCGCCCTCGGAACCTTCGTCTGTTTTATGCAGGCCTTCGTTCCCACGGTGCTCACAATGATATACATTATGCTCGCAACATCGCACGAAGAGGGCGCAGAGCATCATTAAAACCCTTTGAAACGTTTAATTTACTCGCTTTCAACAACCAAGGAGATGAAGATGAAAACACTACAAAAAATCGCGAAGGTAATGACTCTCGCAGCAGCAGCGCTCGTAGCAGCTATCGCTCCGGTTGCAGCTTTTGCTGAAGAGGCAGGAGCTACAGGCGGCTCATCGCTCGGCCCAATCGGCGCTGGCCTTGCCATCGGCATGGCGGTTATCGGCGGCGGCATCGGCCAGGGAAAGGCCGTCGGCGCAATGCTTGAGTCCTTCGGGCGCAACCCGTCGGTAGGCGGCAAGCTTCTTGCCCCGATGCTCATCGGTATGGCTCTTATCGAGTCGCTCGTGATCCTTGCCTTCGTAGTGGCGTTCAGCTTCACGAAGTAAGACTCGCGGCATAAAGCGCTTTCCAGAGAAGCGAGGAAAGGGGACCCATCGAGGTCCCCTTTCTTTTGTTTCATGCTCCTAGGGGGTTAAGCGAGAGCGCGGGCTGGTTTTTACCGGCTTATCAACACCCTTCCACACCCTTTCCACACACACAGGTAAAAACTGTGGATAAGAGATGTAAGTCCCTGGTTGTAATGCCTCTTCTGTAAGTAATTATGCGCTTGGTTTAACCCGATTAAAACTTTATCCACAGCTCCTTGTGGGAAGTGTGGGAACAACAGCTAAGTAGGTGTGTTGCTCGATTCTCTTCGCCGCTTGTCTTACCCCGTGATCGCGCGAAAAACCGCAGGCGGCGGATTCCTTAAAATCGAATTTTTACGGGGTTTTCTCTCACTTTTCCCCAGAAATATCACTGGGCCGAAACGAGGCCTTAAATATGCAGCAATAACAACCAGTTGCGATACGATTAACACGCAGGTTTGGGCTTTACCAAAGGCATCTAACCATCCTAAACTCTTGCAGTTATCCCGTTTTGGAGAGTGTCAATGAGTACCGCGCCAACAGAAACTAGCACCGGTCTTGTCTACGATGCCGGGCAAATCAAGGTTCTAGAGGGTCTTGAGGCTGTTCGTAAAAGGCCCGCGATGTACATCGGCGACACCTTCTACCGCGGATACCACCACCTCGTATGGGAGGTGCTTGATAACGCCGTTGATGAGGCTCTCGCAGGCTACTGTACCGTCATCAAGGTGACGCTGCACACCGATGGCTCAGCCTCTGTTGAGGACAACGGGCGCGGAATTCCAACCTCCATTCATCCTACTGAGGGGGTGAGTGGCGTGCAGGTCGTCATGACCAAGCTTCACGCCGGAGGAAAGTTCGAAAAGGAAGCGTACAAGGTTTCGGGCGGACTTCACGGCGTCGGAGTGTCAGTCGTAAATGCGCTCTCTGAGTGGCTCAAGGCCGAAGTGAGGCAGGGCGGGAAGCTGTACGCGATGGAATTTCGGAGGGGCGACCCCGTAGAGCCGCTCAAGGTCATGGGCGAGGCTGAGGGATCGGGAACAAAGGTAACCTTCTATCCCGACCATACGATCTTCACAGAGCAAAAAGGGTTCACGTATGACGCAGTGGCGCACCGTGTGCGCGAGCTTGCCTTCCTCAACGCGGGCTTGAGGATAACGGTCATCGACGAGCGATCAGATAAGGAACAGGAGTTCTTCTACGAGGGCGGCATCAAGAGCTTTGTCTCGTACATCAACAAGTCCAAGAGCCCCCTCTTCCCTGAGCCGATTCACATCAAGGCTGAGCGCGACAATCTCGGCGTTGAGGTCGCACTCCAGTACAACTCGGAGTACACCGAAAGCATCCATACATACGCCAACAACATCAACACCCCAGAGGGCGGAACACACCTGATTGGGCTGAAGGCGGCGCTCACCCGCACCCTCAACAACTACGCGAAGGAAAATAACCTCCTGAAGGACTTTAGCGAGGGCATCCAGGGCGATGACACGCGCGAAGGGCTTGTGGCGGTCATTAGCGTTAAGATCCCGGAGCCTCAGTTTGAGGGCCAAACCAAGTCGAAGCTCGGAAACAGTGAGGTGAAGGGTTTCACTGAGCAGATGGTCGGCGAGCAGCTTGGTAAGTTTCTTGAAGAGAACCCTGCGATTGCGAAGGCCATCGTGGGCAAGTCGCTTGAGGCGGCGCGAGCGCGCGAGGCCGCGCGCAAGGCGCGCGAGCTCGTTCGGCGCAAGGGCGCGCTTGATAGCGCGGCACTTCCCGGAAAGCTTGCCGATTGCCAGAACGAGAACCCCGAGGACGCCGAGCTGTTCCTTGTCGAGGGAGAGTCCGCAGGCGGCTCGGCCAAGCAGGGTCGGGACAAGAAGGCGCAGGCAATTCTTCCGCTCAAGGGAAAGATTCTCAACGTCGAGAAGGCGCGCTTCGACAAGATGCTCTCATTTGAGGAAATTCGGGTGCTCATCACGGCGCTCGGGACCGGAATTGGGCCCGGCGACTTCGACGTCGGCAAGCTCCGCTATCACAAGGTCATCATCATGACCGATGCCGATGTTGACGGAAGCCACATTCGTACGCTGCTTCTCACCTTCTTCTACAGGCAGATGCCAGATGTTATTGCCCGCGGACACCTGTTCATCGCCCAGCCACCGCTCTATAAGCTCAAGAGGGGCAAGATGGAGCGCTACGTGAAGAACGAAAAGGAGTTCACGGAGATCATCATCGGTTCCGGCGTCGAGGGCGTGACCATTGAGGCCAAGGGCGGTCGCTCAACGGCAGCAGACTCGATTAAGGACCTTCTCGTCCGGCTAATCGACATTCAGCCCGCACTTGAGGAGATACAGATGGAGCGCGTTGATAAGCGCGTCATCATCGCCCTCTCAGAGTCTGGGATCGCCTTCAACCACAACGTTTGGAAGAGAGACGAGGTCACCAAGCTTGTGCCGCAGGTGACCGCTGCCATCAAGAACCGCGTGCCGATGGAGCCCAAGGTTGAGGTTATTGATGACCACGAGGACGAGGCGGCGTTTAAGATAACGACCCGGTTTCGTGGCGTTGCCTACCACACGACGGTTTCTCGCCGGCTTTGGATATCAGACAAGATCACTGAGGTCCGAAACGTGTATACGGATGCGCTTAAGCAGATCGGAGAGGGCCCCTTTACAATCACCGCAAACGGCGAGAGCAAGGAGCGGGAGACGATAGAGGCGGTTGAGGAGGTTGCAAACTGGATCGACCAGCGCGGCCGCAAGGGGCTTGCAATCACCCGCTACAAGGGGCTTGGCGAGATGAACCCCGAGCAGCTTTGGGAAACCACAATGGATCCAGGCAATCGCATGCTTCTAAAAGTGACCGTTGATGACGCCATCGATGCCGACCTGATATTCACCGTCCTCATGGGTGATGAGGTTGAGCCGCGCAGAAAGTTCATCGAGGATAACGCGCTGAAGATTAGAAACCTCGACATTTAAGGGGTTTAGTGGTCACCTCAAGGCCATCAGGGTGCCTTGAGTTGACCAGCCTTTCTATCTTCGCTACCCTCTCCCATCGAACACGTTAAGGAGTTTGTGTTATGGCTTCCCCAACAAAAATCACATGGAACCGCAGAAATGCGCGCGATGCTAAGAAGATAAAGGCTCGCAACAAGAAGAACCGCAGGACCCCGAAGTCCGGCAAGTAGTCGGGCGTGCTTTTGCAGCTCGGCGTAGGCCGAGAAGCTTCGAAAACCCGCAGGCGACCCCAGCGGGTTTTTTATTGGAAGCTCACATGTACACCTGCACGCAAGCGCTATGACGGCGATGCCCACCACAGAGGCTCAGCGGCTCAAGGACTTTGAGTCATATAGGACCACCCTGGAGCGGGCAGTTGCGCTCGAGTCTGAAGCAGCCCAGCGGATGGGCGAGGCAGCCACCTCTGGTGACGTGAGGCTCCTCAACAATCTCTTTGACGAAATGACGCTGCGGGTTGAGCAGCTGGATCAGCTTCGAAAGAGGATGACCCATCGCGATAGGCTAATAGCCCGCTTCAGTGTCGAGGTTCCCCAAGAAGGAGTGGTCTCGCTGATTATCCCATCGGGCGTATCCCGCATGAGCCTGCTTGAGCAGGGCGACTCGGCCGTTCGAGAGTCTCATGGGAGGGGCTCCGTGTGGGGGCCCGTGCTTCAGCGCTGGAGACAGTCTCGGGAGTTTAGCGATGCGCACCCACAATCGGAGGCGATTACGATCAAGGGGCGAATAGAGGGAACGGAAGGGAAGCCCGCCCGCGAGCAGGCGGCCGCCATTGAGGGGCTGGGGTATGAGCCAGCAACGCCGTGGGATGTGGCCGTGGCGCACCTTGCGTATGCGATTGCGACAGGCGGCAACCTCTTTGGCTGGCGAGCGAAGGGTGAATCTTTCAGAGCTCGCACAACTCAGGGTGTACTCAGCCTTGGGCCGCAGGGCCTGAGCGACCTCGATTTCCACTCATCCCTAAACGACGGTCGTATAATGATGCCCGGTCGGGTGCCCAACCGCTAGCGCGCTACAAGCCGTTACGGCCTACGATGCGCCGAATCCTGCAGTGACCTGTCAGCGTGATCCGTCATGATCGTGTCCACTCCCTGCGACCGGAAGAAGCGCCAGATCCCCGGCTGGTCAAAGCGGGAATTACTGACGTTTATGAGCACCTTCACGCCCGCTCCGTGGGCTCGCTCAATAGCGGCGGGCGAAAACCAGCGCTCAAGCTCCACAAACTCAACCCGCAGACGCAGCGCCTCATCGAGCTCGGACATCGATTTTACCCTTACTAGGATTCGCGCCGATGGCGCGCGCTGCAGCACCGTTTGG
Organism: Deltaproteobacteria bacterium; assembly: GCA_947467385.1. Classification (GTDB taxonomy): domain Bacteria; phylum Bdellovibrionota_C; class UBA2361; order UBA2361; family OMII01; genus OMII01. The sequence goes on from CANIHJ010000008.1 coordinate 12,969, forward strand.
ACGCGGCTTACGTCGCGTATCTGCAGCAGGACCTGCTGCAGCTGGCCCCGAGACTGCACAAGATCGAGCGTCGGGAGCACGTTCTCGTCAGACTCTCCCTTAAAGTCTAGCTGGAGCGTGGCGCCTGTGGGCCTGATGAGATCGAGCGCCTCCTCAAGAAGCGGAATGTGCTCGCCATCGTTCAGGGGAATCGTTGCGCGAACGGATGGGGAGAGCCGGTTAACCTTTTCTCCACGGAGCCCCCACGGCGCGTCGGAGTTCTGCCACGAGAGGCTCCCGTCATGGAAGAGAAATAGGTCCCCAGACGAAGATTGTCGGACATCTACCTCGAGGTACGGAACACCAGCAGCGATCGACTCCCGCATGGCCCGAAGAGAGTTGTCCGAAGCCCCACGATGAATGTTGGCACGATGGGCAACCGCAAGCGTCGCCAGAGGCAGGGCTGGCGACGTTGAGAGTGCTCCGCCCTCTAGCGAGAAGGGCGGGCAGCACGCCACAAGCGAGGAAGCGAGTGCCAGAACTGCAACGCGAAAGAGGCCGGTGCACATGATACAAGAGTAGCATCCAAAAGGGGGCGGCGTAACCATCGAAGGGCGCAGGGGAGGTTGTCTGTAGGCAGATTACAAGAGGGCGTGGTAGGAGAGCTCTGTATCAAGGGACACGACATGCTCGCAAGCGCCGAACCTACGCCAAAGATAGACGCCAAGATCCTCTTGATGGCGTTGGCTGCCCTCATCGGCTGTATCCTTAGGGTTCTCGCGGTGCACGGGGAGCTGTGGCTTGATGAGGCGTGGTCGGTGCTCCTCGTCCAGGACGTAGGCTCGCCACTTGCGCTTGCAACAGAGGTGCGCCACGACAACAATCATCTCCTTAACTCTCTGTGGCTATGGCTTGTGGGGCCCCGCGCCCTCCCGGAATGGCAGCGGTTCCCAAGCCTGGCTTTTTCCTTGCTTGCGCTCGCCCTCCTGCGGCGCCTCGTTAGGCGCGAGCACCTCGGCTGGGCCGGGGCGATATGGGCCTTTTTGGTCGCGCTCTCATACCCCTTGATCGTTGTCGGCACGGAGGCTCGTGGCTATTCGCTTGCCATCGCGGCGGCGATTGCCATATTTGCCCTGGCCTTGCGATTGAGGAAGGCTGACGCAGGCCGGGGAGCGGCCCGAATCTTCGCTATCGTGAGCACCGTTGGCGCCTTTTCGCACGCGGTGTTTATCCTGTTCTTTTTGCCCGTAGGTGCCTGGATTGTCCTGGAGCGGCGCCGAAGCGGGCATGGCTGGCGAGATCCCGTTATGTGGGCTGCTCTTACTGCGCCTATCGGCGCTATTTCGGCGCTTGGCCTTTTTTTTTACAGGGGCTTGGCCATCGGCGGGGGCCCCCAGGCGCCGTATGTACAGGTGCTCCTATCAGCCCTCAGCCTAGGCTTTGGTGGCGAGGAGCTGTCGGCGTTCGATCCTCAGGGCGCGGCAGCGGCAGCGGGCATCGGGACTCTCGTCGTGGCGATCGCCTCCTTTGAGGCTTTTCTCTGGCTGCGTGAGGATAGGGCTGTTGCGAGCCTAGTTATTTCGATCATCCTTGTCCCCCTAGCGGCGGTGATGGTTCTGAGGCCGGACTTTATCCTCGGGCGCTACTTCATTATCTCGCTGGTGTTCCTTTACCTCGTAGCGGCGCGCTGGATGGCGCGGCTTGCCCGCCAGGGGATCTTCGGAGCCTGCCTCGCGGCGCTGCTTGTCGCAGGCATCGCTGCAGGAAACCTGCGCCACTGCGGGGAGCTTTTCAGCTTCCAGCGATCGCATTTTGAGGAGGCGGTTGCAGCAATTATTTCCGAAAGCGGTCCGCGGCGCGAGACGGTCACCATCGGCGGCGGCCACGAAAATCGGAACGAGATACGGCTCGCCCATATGCGGCTTCGCGGCGCGCTTGGTAGCCCTATCGTTTTTGTCAGCAACCAGGCCGCGGCGGCAGCGCCACCAGACTTTGTTATTGAGGAGTCCCTGGATCGAAACCCCACACCTCCCCCTTCGTCGATGACGGCCTTTGGGGCCCGGTATTCACTCAAGGCCGCCTATCCTGCTCCCTTCATGAGCGGCGCGGCGCTATCGGTATACCAGCGAGACGATCGGCGCTAGGAAGGCCACCGACGAGGCACTAAGGGGAGCCTTGCGATAGTGGCGCGGAGCAGCTCGCTCAAAGGTGTCCTCGGCTAAAGGGAGGACCGGGTCCAAGCTGTAGAGAGCGAGTCGGCATACTCGTTCCACAGCCAGCCATTGTGAGCCTTAATCCACTTGAGCTTTACGCTCGGGTGGGCGCGGTGCAGCGACAGCAGCTCCTGAACGAGAGCAAGGTTGGCTATCGGCCCAGAGCTGCGCCGCCATCCTCGCGCCTCCCATTTTGGCGCCCACTCGTTGATCGTCTTGACGCACAGCTCGCTGTCCGAAAAGATCTCGATGTCTGCGTTGGTCGGCAGGGACGAGTAGGCCCGGATGAGGGCGGTAAGCTCCATGCGGTTATTGGTGGTGTCGGGGTCATGCCCGTGATCGTGGCTGATAACGTTCCCATCGACGACGTGCACGCACCCCCAGCCTCCAGGGCCCGGATTGGGCTGGCAGCCGCCATCAGTGAACACACCCGTTTGGGGACCGGCGGAATAGGAGTTTAAAACTTCCTGAAGCGTCTGGGATGGCACTTACCCTACCTTCTTGCGCAGCCTCTCCATGAGGCCAGAGAACTTCTCCTTGCGAATGATGCCGGAGAACTCGTTGCGGTAGTTGCCGATCAGGCCGATGTTCTCGATGACCACGTCATACACCTGCCATCGCCCATCCGTGAAGGCCAGGCGGTACTCGATCGGGAAGGTGTCGCCTTTGCTAATGACGACGGTCTTTACCGTGGCGCGCATCATTTCAACCGACTCCGACTCAACCTTCACCATGCCGGGCTTGACCGTCTCAATCTTTGACAGGTAGGTGCGGGCGAGGAGCTCGGAGAACACGGCCGTAAAGTCTTTTTGTTCGGCGGGCGTGATCTCGTTCCAGTTCGCGCCCAGCGAGCGGCGGGACATCTCAGTAAAGTTAAACTTCGGGTTGATGAGCTCCCGGAGCTTCTCCCGTCGGATGGCCTTCTGGTCATCTCCGGGATATTTGCCGGCGACGTCGATAATGCCATCAATGGTTTTTGTCAGCTCAGCCTTGGGAGAGGGCATCGCATCTCCGTGGGCCTGAGAAGCTGATGAAACGAGAAGCCCTCCGGCAATCACAAGAAAAGCTACGAGGCGATACATGTCGTTGACTCCTAATCCTTAAGCTAAAACTACTTCTTCTCACCGTCGGGCTTCTTTTCGCCCTCCTCGTCCTCGTCCTTGTCGCCGCTTAGGCTATGGACAACTTTGCCGATGACGTCCTCGATATCCACAACGGACTCGGTCTCAACCATGGTGCCGCCCGGCGCGATGTAGACGTCGGATGCGCCGCGCGAAATCTTGACGTACCTGTCGCCGATAATTCCTTTCGTGCGGATCGAGGCGATGTCGTCGTCCTTAATCTTGATGTCCTTGGTAAGCTTAAGCGTGATGCGGGCGACCGGATCCTTCAGCAATATGTTGGAAACTGAGCCGATAGGAACGCCTGCAATCTCGACGGAAGCCCCGTACTTGAGGCCCGAGATATTGTCGAACTCGGCAAAGATCTCGTACTTGTCGCTCGTGCCGAACTCAAGGCCGGCGAGCCCCACGGCGAGGTATGCAGCTGCGCCGACGCCGGCCATCGCGAAAAGGCCGACGAAGAACTCAAGCGACACGCTTCGCCTTGGAACAGCGAGGCGGGGCGAGCTCTGAGGATTATTGAATTTTGATTGGTCCATCCGTTCTCCCATTGAGGAACTGCTGCACGGCGGGGTTCGTAGAGGCTATCAGCTCTGCCGGAGAGCCCTCGGTGATGATCTGGCCGCCCAGTATCATCGCCACCCGGTCAGAGACCTGAAAGACCTCGGGCAGCTCGTGGCTGATAACCAAGCCAGTAAAACCCCACTGACTTTTGCACGCATTAATCAAATCGTAAACCTCTTGGCCGTCGAGCGGGTCAAGGCCGGTGTTTGGCTCGTCAACGAGCAGCACCTTAGGCTCTGTGATGAGGGCGCGGGCCATCCCAACGCGCTTGCGAATGCCTATGGAGACCTGCTCGGGGTAGTTGAGGAGGTATGGCGTGAGGCTCAGCGCCTCGGCGATATCGAGAACCTTTGCATGAGCCTTGGAGGAGCTGATTCGGATCCGCTCCAGAATCGGAAAGGCGATGTTGTCGTAGATAGTCAGGGAATCAAAGAGAGCGGCAGCCTGGAAGAGCACTCCGAGAGATCGCCGAATCTCGTTCTTCCGAGATTCGCTCCGGGCAGAGGTGATGTTCTCTCCCTCGATGTAAATCTCCCCCTCGTCCGGGGTCATGATGCCCATGATGAGCTTGAGGAGCACGGACTTCCCGACGCCGCTTGGGCCAACGACGGCCGTGGTCTTGCCCGGCTCAATCTCCATCGTTAGCCCGTCGAGGACCACCTGAGAGCCGAAGCTTTTATGCACGTTCCGAACAGAAATCATCGACTACTTCATGAACACTCGGGTGAGCACGCTGGTGAGGAAGTAGTCAACGATCAGGACGGCCACAGAGGCGGTGACCACAGACTGTGTCGTTGCCTTGTTGACGCCCTGCGCACCGAAGCCGCACGTGTACCCCTTGTAGCAGGCTACCCAGCCGAAGATGAGACCAAAGACCGTTGCCTTGATGAATCCAGAGTACACGTCCACGAGGCCCACAGATGACATAATTTGGCTCATGAAGGTTCCGGGGCTTAGGCCGAGCAGGCCAACCGCCACGGCATAGCCGCCGAAGATGCCGACCACGTTAAACATCCCGCACAACATCGGCATTGCGATAATGCCGGCGAGGAGCCGCGGGGCCATAAGGTACTTAATCGGGTCAACTGCCATGGAGCGCAGCGCATCGATCTGCTCGGTGATGCGCATAATTCCGATCTCGGCCGTAACCGCCGAGCCCGCGCGGCCAATGACCATGAGGGCCGTAAGCACGGGGCCAAGTTCCCGTATAAGGCTCAAGGCCACGGCGGGACCGGTGTAGGCGGTCGCGCCGAATTTAGCGAGGGTGTATTCGCCCTGAACCGCCAAGACGGCACCGGTGAAGAGGCCAATAAGGGCGATGACGAGCATGGAGTTAACGCCGATCTGGAGGATCTGGGTCATGTAAAGGAACGGGCGAAAGGGCGGCTTAAACAGCGCCAGAACCGTTCGGTACAGGAAGATCCAGGACCTTCCCCACTGCTCTGTGGTGTCGATGACAAAAGATCCTACCTGTTGGGTGGTCGCAACAACGTTCATGGGGAGTGTTGATTACCGTTTGAATCCGAGGCCGATGATGTAGAACTCGTTTGACGTGTTGCGGGAGGACTTGAGCTCCGACCTCACGAGCTTATTAAACATTGGCCGGGTTGATTTGACAAACCCCTCAACGTCTCCCCCCTTGAACACTTTGACGGCGAAATTCCCCCCATTCTTCAGCATCTGCTGAGCGACGTAGAGCGCAAGCTCCGCACACCCAACGGCAGCCGCCTGGTCAGCTTCCTTAATGCCCGTAAGTTTCGCCGACATGTCGGAGATGACGACATCGAAGGAGGGCTCCTTGAGACCGAGGATGTCGTCGAGGTCGCGCGCGTCGCCGGCGATAAGGGAGCAGCGTGAGTCGTCGATGGGATCGAGGGGCTGAAGGTCAATCGCGGTTACGTTTCCAGACCCCCCAACGAACTGCAGGGCTACCTGCGTCCAGCCCCCAGGCCAGGCCCCAACGTCGAGCACTCGATCCCCATTTTTGATAATCTTATAGGCATCTTGTATCTCTATGAGCTTATAGGCAGCACGAGACCTGTACCCCTCGTCTTTCGCTTTCTGGTAGAGGTGATCTTTACGGTTGTACTCCGACATGGGCGCTGAGAGTAGCAGGATCGGGCTCCAAAATCATGCTTGAGGCCCCACCGAAAACGCGGCGATGGGTGGGCTTGAGATGCCGTTCTCTTGGGCAAGCCCCTGACGACACAAGGGGTGGCCTGAAAATTTGTGGTTTATTTTCTTTTGGGTATAGAAAAAGACTTGAAGGGTGGCTGCTAGGGGTATAGAAAAAAAATAGAAACTGAAAAATTGGAGGGCTCACATATGGCAACTGGAATCTTCGCTGCAGGACTTAACGTCATCCCCGGACTCGACTTCATCTGTGCATCACTCGCGCTAGCGTATATCAGCCGACTTCTCTTCCAGCAAATTTCGGCGCATGACTCCGTCGGCGCCCTCTACAGCGCGGTGAAGGTGTCGCTTCGCGATCAGCACGTGGTGCCGCGCAAGTGGTAGCGGCGTCGGTTGTATTTGCTCCCCGTGGTTGATGCAGGTATCTTTCCACAGGCTATTGAAGGGCTTCGATCGGGAGTCCCCTGCTCACTATGAAATGAAGTTAGTTAACGATGATTGGGGACCAAACCTCTCTACCGCTAGGCAACAATCCAGAAGAAGTCTCCGAACAAGCCTGGGGTATGCAACAGCACGATCTTCTTTCAGGTCTTAACGACCCCCAGCAGCGGGCCGTTCTCCACGGAGACGGGCCTATCTTGGTTCTGGCCGGCGCCGGAAGTGGCAAGACGCGAGTCCTTACGCACCGAGTCGCGCAGCTCATTAGCGAGCGAGGGGTTCGCGCCACCCACATCCTGGCGGTGACTTTTACAAACAAAGCCGCCGAGGAGATGCGCGCACGGCTCAAGGCGCTCCTTGCCGATCGCGCCGAAGGGCTCTGGATCTCAACCTTTCACTCGTCGGGCCTCAGAATCCTGCGCCACAACGCCCAATTGCTCGGGTACACCAACCAGTTCGTTGTGTACGACGACCAGGACAGCAAAGGCGTCCTTAAGCAGGTGCTCAAGGAGCTTTCCATCAACGAGGACCGCTACCCACTCGACGGATTCTCGCGCGCCATTGACCGTTGGAAGAACAACTTTGTGCTCCCAGCTGAAGCAGGCAAGATGGCCTTTAGCGTCGAAAACGATCTCCAGGCCCAGGTGTACGCGCGCTACCAGGAGCTCCTGCTCGCCGCGAATGCGATGGACTTTGGCGACTTGCTCGTGAACACGGTGCGGGTGCTGCGTGAGTTTCCCGACGTGCTTGAGTACTACCGGCGCACCCTGCATTACATCCTGGTCGATGAGTTTCAGGACACTAACAAGGTCCAGTACCTATTCATTAGGCTGATATCGGAGCCAAGGCGAAATCTTTTTGTTGTGGGCGATGACGACCAGTCAATTTATGGCTTCCGTGGGGCCACCATCAGCAACATCCTGGAGTTCGAGAAGGACTTCCCCAACACGCAGGTCGTGAAGCTTGAGCAGAACTACCGCTCGACTGGCACCATCCTTGATGCTGCCCATGCGGTGATTGAGAAGAATAAGGCGCGCAAGGCGAAGAAGCTGTGGACCTCGGGAGATCCGGGGGAGAAAATCCGAACCTTCATCGGTTACGACGAAAACATGGAGGCGGAGTTTATCGCCTCTGAGATACGGAAGCTCGTTTCGGAGGGGCGCAAGCACCTTGAGATAGCCGTTCTCTATCGTACAAATGCCCAAACCCGCGCGCTGGAAGAGGCGCTTGTGAGGGCCAAAGTTCCCTACAAGATCTATGGGGGCCTAAAGTTCTTCGACCGCAAGGAGGTCAAGGACATGCTGGCCTATCTGCGCTTGCTGGTTAATCCCTCCGACAACCAGGCGTTCCAGCGCGTCGTTAACACGCCGCCGCGTGGCATCGGTGCGCAGGCTATCCAGGCGATAGCGGAGGAGTCGCGCCGTTCCTCGAAGCCATTCCTGCACGCTTCGGTTGCGGTTGCGGAGGAGAACAAGAGCGTCAAAAAGTTCGTCGAACTAGTCGTGGAGCTAAAGACGGCGGCTGCGCAGATGCCCCTTGGGCAGCTGATAGGGTTTATCGTTGAGCGGTCGGAGTATGGTCCTCGGCTTGCCGCGATGAAGGATCCCACCGCGCAGTCTCGTATTGAAAACCTCCAGGAGCTTGAGTCGCTCGGGCGCACGATGGAGCGGGAGGGGCACGACAAAGAGGCCGACATCAAGGACTTCCTGGATCGTATTTCGCTCACTTCAAGCGCCGACATCCCAGCAGCTGAGAGCGGCGCACAGCGGCCGCAGGAGAAGCCGGACACGGTGTCTCTTATGACGCTTCATCTTGCGAAGGGATTGGAGTTTCCAGTGGTGTTTTTGAGCGGCCTTGAGGAAGGGCTTCTCCCGCACTACAGATCGATTGACGATAACGTAGCGATCGAAGAGGAGCGGCGCCTGTGCTACGTCGGCATCACTCGAGCGATGCAGGTGCTCTACTTCACCCGCTCCTACTATCGCGGAATGTTCGCGTCGGGCGGGAGCGCCGGAAGCGCGGGCGGGGCGCGAATCGTTAGCCGCTTCGCAAAAGATGTTGCGCGAGAGCGGATGAGCGCAGTTGGAACCGAGCGCTCGCAGGGAGCAACGTTCATGGAGGGCTATCCGAGATTCTCGTTTGAGGACGAGGATGCGGACGATGAGGGCTTAAGCTCTTGGAAGCGCAGGCAGGGTTACACGAGGCGCGCAGAGCGGCCTGAGCCGCGCGCCAACGTGTCCCTGGACCAGATTCGGAACATGCTTGCGCCTGCTGACGCAATCCAAAAGAAGGTGGAGCCGCCCAAGGAGTACTTTGACAAGCCAGCGGCAGCGCTCGAGCAGCTTGCGGCTGGGGTGAGGGTAATCCATCCCTCCTTTGGCAGCGGAGCCGTTGAGTCCCTGAGCGGAAGCGGCGGAGCAGCAACGGTGACGATCCGATTTGAGGGCTTCGAGGAGCCAAAGAAGCTCGTGTACCGCTTCGCAAAGCTCGTCCTAGCCTAGGGGCAGATTGCGGCTGGTTTAAAGTTCAGCGTAGCGGCTCGGCGACGTTTCGGGGCAAACTATCGCCCATGGATTCTGCCGGGCTGATACACCCCCTCTCGCTCAACATCGGCGCATACCTTGCCATCGCCGCGATTGTGCTCGGGATGTTGGCCACAAGCTCGTTTGTCACGGTGTGGCGCGGGTATGCGCTGAAAGACATGGCCTTGGCGGCCCTCATCTGTACGATATCAGCCCTGGCGCTGATGCCGTCGCTGCAGCACGCGGCGGATCTTCGTACCTCCCCGGACTCGGTTGAGTATGCGGTGGGGGCGCTCAACATATTTTCGCACGGCAGGTATGAGATCACCGTGGCTGGGCAGGCGTTCCCCCCGCGCTACCCGATCGGCTTCTCGCTCTTTGTCGTCTTGCCGAGCATTATTCTTGGTGGCCCGGGTTCTCTTGGTATAGGGGTATGGGGTGTTGCCTTCCTAGCCGCGCTTGGGGTCGGAGCGGCCTACCTTGCTGCCCGAAAGCTCTGGAGCATGTCTGCGGGACTTCTTGCGTCTGCGGTCGTGCTGCTGTTGCCTGGCTACACCGGGGGGGCACAAGAGGTGCTGAGTTTTGCTCCAACCGCAGCGCTTGGGCTCGGAGTGTTTGCGTTCATCGTTGCAGGGCCGCAGGGAGGCACGGCGCGCTGGCTCGCAGCGGGACTCGCCACCATGGTAGCCGCCGCGTGTCGGCCCCTGTGCGCAGTCCTGCTGATTCCTATCGTGGTAGCCTGGTGGTATGAGCGCCCTCGGCGCGGCTTTGGCCTTCTGACAGCCATCCTGCCGACAGCGGCCTGGGGTTTAGTGACCGGCTGGTATGACGCCGTGGTGTTTGGGGACCCGATGCGAACCGGCTATCACCTGTGGTGCCCGATCCCGTACGATTATCCACAGCTTCTCCTCAGCGTGGGATATCTTGTGGATAACCTTCCGCCCCTTCTGGCCAGTGGAGCCCCGTTTATTTTGCTCGTCGCCGCCCTTGGGGCGGTCTCGCTGCGGGCGCGATCTCTGCAAGCAGCGCCCCTGGGCGCGATATGCATCGCGATTATTGTTGCGGCTGTCGTGCCGCTCCAGTTTCACCTGCTGTATTTCTATCCGTGGATGCCCTACTTCCTCTTCAGTAGCGCGATCCTCTCGCCGCTTGCGGCCTGTGCGCTGGCATGGCTTGTTGAGCGGGCGCTATCAACCGGAGTTGTGCTTATAGCGATTGTGGCGCTTGCGCTTGGGGCACTAGGCGCATCTGCCATTTCCCGGAGCGGCCCGTATCGGCAGGCAGCCCAGAGCGAGCAGCTCGCTGTGCTGGAGTCGGTTGCCGAGCGGCTGCGTAGTGAGCGGGACACGGATGTCGTGATTATTACCGGCCGAAACCTTGCGCATGTCGAGGCTGCAACGGGCGCAATTGCTCTTCCCATCTCGCGGCGGGTTGAGTACGCCTCGAAGGTCCTCGCCCCTCAGCGCATTGCGCTTGGAAATATCTCGGGAATAGTCCCGACGGACCACCGAAATATCCGGCTCCTAAAGGGCGGGGCAGTAGAGGCGGTTGAGGGAACGGTGCTGGACGATCCCGGCTTTGTCGCAAAGCTTCTTAGCAAGGGGATGCCTGTGCTGCTCGACATTACATCCCTATCAACTGATGAGCGGGCTGCCGTCCTTGATCGCTTCGAGGTTGAGGCGCTGGGATCGGGCGTTGGTAAGGTAACGTCTGTCCGGGCCTCGTGATGCTCGGAGCTGCGCCATCGGCTGAGGGCGAACTGCGGATCCGTCGAGGATGAAAGCTAGAGGTCCGTCAGGTCGCCTTCCTCAACGATCTTGATGTCCTCATACGGGGCTGTTTTCCGCCGGTAGAACTCAAGGGCGATGCAGTTTAGGAATCCGACAACCTCGTTGTGGTCGGCGTACCGCATCTCCTTGCCGTACACCTTCTCGATAAGGAGGCTTACGATGTAGTTCATGTGGCCCGGCCGCTGCATGCGGTCTTGGGGGACGATCTCTGCGAGCGCATTCAACAGCTCCTGGTACTGCTTTCTGTCCTTCCGTCCGATGTATGGCATGGCATTGCTCCTTCTATGAGTAAAACTGCGAAAAGCGCTGAACGTCCGCGGCGGTCGGCATCGACGGAGCGGTTCCTCCCCGCTCGGTTGAAAGCCCCGCAACGACCGTTGCGTACCGTATCGCCTGCGGGAGATCTCCCTGAAACTTTACGATGCCCGCAGCGAGCCCGCCGTTGAATGCGTCCCCTGCCCCGGTTGTATCTACCGGAGTCACCGGGATGGAGGGGATGCGCAGGATCTCGCCTTGGTTGATTGAGCGAACCTTGCCGGAGGCTACCCGGCGCTGAAAGAGGATCGACCCCTGGCTCCCGACGGTGATGAGGACGGTTGGCGACGGTAGGTGCTCGCACAGCGCCTTGAGCTCATCGTCTGAAAGGAGCGTAATGTCCTTCTCCAGGCGGTGGCCCGTGAACTTCTCAAGCAGATACGCGGCCTCTGTCTCGTTGGGCGTTATGCAGTCAGCGAAGGCTAGCAGCTCCGGGGACACCCCTGGGTTGATCGGCGCCGGATTGAAGATCGAGAACAGGCCCTTGGTTCGGCCGTAGTGCAAGGTGTCCTCGGCCGCCTTTAAGTTGCTCTCGGCCTGAAGCAGGAGGACCTGCACGTTCGGCTGCGCAGACAGGATCGACGTTACGTGATCTGATGTGAGAGCGTCGTTTGCGCCTAGCGCCACGACGATGGCGTTCTCTGCGTGCTCGTTGACGACGATAGAGGCAGCGCCCGTGGGCTTGTCCTCGACGACGAGCAGGGCAGTCGGCAGCCCCTCATGTTCTGTCCACTCGCGGTAGCCGTGACCAAACAGGTCGTTGCCGATGGCGCCGATGAAGAGCGTTGGCACTCCCTGGCGGTGCGCTGCCACGGCTTGGTTTGAGCCCTTGCCGCCCGGTCCCGTTAAGAACTCGCCGATGCGGGTCTCGCCGGTGGAGGGAAACGTGGCGACCTTGAAGGCAAGATCCTGGACGAAGCTTCCGATAACTGCAACTCGTGCGCTCATAGCAGCCCCTTGTCGAGCTTGGACTGGAGGAGCTCCAGCGCCTTGGCGTGCGGTACGCGCACGTCAAAACCCGATCCCGGAAAGAGGCGCGCCCACTCGTACACGCGCTCCCTGTGCTCAGGGGGTAGCACGGGTGTGCTCTGGCGAGCAGTGTCGAGCGCTGCGATGACGAGCTTTGCCAGCTCCTCAGTTGCAAACTGGGCAGCCTGTGGGCCCGTCATGCCACGCTCCTCGGTCCCCTGCTTGTAGAGGGAGACACTGTCGATGAGGACAATCTCAGTGCGTGGAAAGCCGGACAGCATCAGGTTCCACGGGACGCTGCGTGCATCGCCGGCCTGGCGGAAATCGGTGCGAAGGATGACCGCTGGAATATCAAGCATCTTTGCGAAGAGGAACTCAGCGGCAGTTCCAGAGTCGAGCTCTGGGCCGTCGAAGTGGAATATGCCGAGGTCACTCGACATGCAGTAGTAGAGGTCGTGGTTGCGGATGTAGAGGGAAGTGGCTTCGCGTAGCTCAAGGTCCTGGGGCACAACGCATTTGTACCGATTGTCTGAGAGCTTCTCGATAGCTTCAACGAGCAGCGCGTTCCCGACAAGGTGCTTGAGCGAGAAGAGCTCTCCCGCAAAGTAAATGGAATAAGGGTGTGCCATGGTGTGGTTGTAGCGCAGCTAGGGGACACTTCCAATAGCCCTGACGGGCGCCGGAAGCGCGCTACGCCCCTGCGGGCCGGAGCGCCCGGCGGGAGGCCTCGCGCAGCAGCAGCTCAAGTAGAAAGAGCAGCAGGGCTGCCATGAGGAAGAGGTGTGCCACCTCGCGCCTCTCAAGCACCTGGGTCATGAGCGGCCGAATGTCATCAGGAGTCGGGTTTATCTTGCCTCCTGTTCGGTTGGCGATCGCCTGCAGCAGCTCAAGGTTAGGGGTGCGGTGCTGCTGCTCTCCGAAGAGCTCGCCAGAGAGAGTCCACGCAACCTCGGGAAGCTTCTGGCTGCCCAGCGACACGGTTGCTCGGTAGGTACCCGCCGCAGCTCCCGCGAGGCGCGCCTGGTAGTGTCCCCTCTGCTTGGGAGAGAACGGGAGGTCTCGCGACTCTCCGGAGGGAAGAACGACGGTGGCGGCCACTGAGCTGACGCGCGGCTCCTCAAAGAGCGAGAGATCGATGATGAGATCGCTGCCTTCTACCCACGTGCGCAGGTCGAATTGGGTTGAGAGCGGCTTCTCCAGCGGGCTTGGTTGCGCCGACTCGACGAGGTCGGACCAAAACTCCTCAATGCCGTGCCACCGAAGCCACGGCGCCGACCACCGGCCGTTGGCGTCTGAAGTGAACGCGATTGCTCGCCCCCCGCCCACCTTCCATGAGGCAAGGAGTGGATAGCGCTTGTCCTCCTCGGAAACGAGGAGCTCTGTTGCCGCACCGCGCCGCGAGAGCGTCTCGACGAAGCCGCGCAGCGGAGGAAAGCTGTCGATGCGGGTCGATCGCACACCGTCGGGGCCAAGCAGGACCGGGATCTGGGGCTCCTCTTTCAGCGTGCGCTCGCCCGAGGCCACCTTGATGTCGGAGAGAAAGATGCGCGGCAGGTTGCGGGGATCGTTGGTCTGGTAGAAGGATCCCCCGCCTTGGTTCGCAATCTCCACGAGGAAGGCGTCTGGTGCGTCTGTGCCGACAAGTACCGTCGAAACCGTGATGCCCAGGAGTCGCATCTGGTGGATGAGGTTAAAGTAAAATGGGCCCTGGTCAGGGATCTGCCCATCGGTGAGCACGATGAGGTGCTTCCTGCCGGCACTTACCCGCGACAGTCCCCGGCGGCCCTCCTCAAGCGCGGGATAGAGGTTGGTTCGGTTTGTGGGAAAGAGCCGGCTGATGCGATCTGAGGCGGTGCCCCGAACATCCCCGACGCGCGACATGGGGAGAGCGATGAAGGCGACCTCCTCGAAGCCGATGACACCGACGAAGTCGTCGTCCTTCAGTGAGTCGACGACTTCCCGCGCGGCAGCCTTTGCGAACTCAAGGCGCGAGTCCTCGGCCATGCTGCGGGACTTATCGATGACGAGCTGGACGGCGACATTGAGGCGCTTCTTTTCGGTGTGGGGCGGAACGAGGGTAACTGGCAGGATGTCCTCGATCGGGGATCCGATGTAGCCGCCGAGGCCAAAGCTTCTATTGCCGCCTACCATGATGAGGCCCCCGCCGTCCCGAACGTACTTGGGGAGAGCATCGACGAAGCTGCGCGGAAGCGCCGAAGCCGGCACATTGTTGAGAATCACGGCCCGAAATTGCGACGGCGGTTCGCTCGAGGCAACCGCGGCCTGAGCCACGCGAGCCTCTAGCTCGTACGCCTGGCTCTTGAGGATCTGGGTTAGGTAGCGCTCATCATCGAGCGTCCCGGATAGAAGTAGCACCCGGCTGCGTCGTTCGCTGCTGAGCCAGCTCGTTTTGGTGACCGAATGAGGGCCATCGGCATCACGCCACGAGAGCGTGGCTGTGACCATGTTGAGGCCCTCAAGCGCTGGGTTTGTCTGTGCTGTCACGAGCACGTCTTCGCCAGGCGGGACCCGTAGCTGCTTTGAGAGCACAACACCCTCTCCGTGCTTGACGACGAGCTCGGCGTCGTGCGGCTCCGTGGAGCCGCTTGTTACCGTCGCTCGAACCTCTGCCGCCTTCTTTGCTTTAACGGTAAGCGGCACGTAGAGCTGGGAGATCGAAAGGGCGTTCTGGGGGGACTCGCCGGCAGCCGTGAGGGGAAAAATCTTCGGCTGGCCGGCTGATGACAGGGCAGAAACTGCGCTGCCGGTGGTCTCATATCCGTCCGAGAGAAGCAGCACCACGGGCGAGGAAAGCGAAGATGCCTCCCTGAGGGCAGCACCCAGGTCTGACGCCCCGGTATCGAGCTTCTCTGAGCCGCGCCGCACAGTAGCAAATGGGGCACCAGCGGAGGTGCCAGAGGCGGAGACGAAGCGGCTAAACGGGAAGACGGTCAGCGGAACGCCAAGAGCCGAGGAAATCGACTCAGCGCCCTGCAACAGCGCGTCTCCCTGGGCCACCGCGACGCTTGAGGAGATGTCGACAAGAACCGGCAGGCTTCGCGAGGGCTGCTGTCTCGACAAGAAGGGCTGCGCAAGGGCGCAGGAAAGCGCCGAGAGAGTTCCTGCCCGCAGCAGGGCCAGCAAGATC
This sequence comes from Deltaproteobacteria bacterium, assembly GCA_947467385.1. Lineage (GTDB taxonomy): Bacteria > Bdellovibrionota_C > UBA2361 > UBA2361 > OMII01 > OMII01. The sequence continues at coordinate 28,161 of CANIHJ010000008.1, forward strand.
GGCTTCCCGGAACGGTTCCTCTTGGTTCGCAGTGTGAGCGCTAAGGCGATGAGCGAAAGCGGGATGAGGGCAAGGAGCTGGGGAATCGCAAAGCTCATCGGGCCCCCCATGCCGAAGCGCGGATGGCTCGTCGTGCGATGTCGATCGCCAGAAGCAGCCAGGCGATGAGCGCAAACCACGGGGCGCATGCGAACGGCGCCCGAGCGCGCGCTTGTGGCTCAACCGATGCGAGAGAAACGGAGAGCGACTCGGTGTCTGAAAGGTTGGATTCTTCATCCGAGAAGATGTTAAAGGCTCGAATTTGCGGCGCAGGCCCTCCTTGTGGCGAAAAAGCGATGATGCCCGGGGTCGAGATGTCGAAGGTTGAGTCGCCTTGCTGCTCAGGAGGTGGAGCACTGGGGGCGAGGTAGCGCACGTTGGTGGCCCCCTCTGGTAGCGTCGCTGGTCCAACGGCGCCGCTGGCAGTCGACGGCACTTGAGCGATCCACTTGAGCGCATTGAGCGTAAAGATGCTCACGGTCGGCGACAAGAGCCCGTCGAAGGGGAAGATCTCAAAGCCGGTGACGACAAGCCTCCCGGACCGGTCCTCACCGGCACACACGAGATCTCCCGCTGAGGATGACAAGATCTGCTGCGAGAGCTCGGGACATCGAAGGGGCCTCACCCGGCTGATCGAGAGCAGGGTTGGGTTTAGGTACTGAAGAAGAGGGTGCGAGCTGCTCCAGCGCGTGACGCTCGCCGTGCCGGAAGCCTCGATTCCCACCGAGCCTGATAACCCGAGGGGGCCTGTTGGGGGCATGACGACGAGCGAGGATGCCGTGAGCTCAGGCGGAGGAGCTGTGCGATGAAAGATCACCGCTGCGCCGGCGCTTAGGGAGGGCAACGCCTCAGGAGAGATGCGCTCGAAGGAATATCCCTGGATGCGTGGTAATCCAAGCTCGTCAGGAGTGAGCGGGCTCACAACTCGAATCGTGGAGCCAGCAGAATCCGAGGTGACCCACGCCTCGTTATCGACGAGCAAGGACTCTTCGCCTGCAGACAGGCCCTGCACCGACACGCTGCAATAGCTCCACGGCTCGCGAATGGGCCCAAGCTGGACCGTAGTCGGTGAGGCCGGAGAGAGCTGGATAGTCTTGCCGGAATGCTCCCGAACAGGGACACCGCTCGAGTCGAAGCAGTCGGCTGTGAGGCGCGCAGTGGCAGGAGCTGGCCCCACCACTCCGATGTCGACGGAGAGCGCTCCCGCGGGGAGGGAGGACACGGACCGAATCCAAGCGTTTCGGGTCGCTCCGGTGTCTGTGGGGATAGACGTGACCTTGAGCTTTGCGAGACTCATGAGCCCTTCCGGAGCGGCCTTGTCGGTGTACACCCAGACGGAGTCATATGATCCATCGTTGAGGAGGGAGTAGATGGCGCTGTCGAGGCGATCTGGCGAGAGTGTCGGCTTAAGGCCTCGGATCGCAAGCGCCGCCGCTGGGCCGGAGATGCCGCTCTCCGATGCGCGCTGAAGTGATGCCGCGGCGGTAAATACAGTGAACCGAGAGCGTGCAAAGCGCTGGACAGCATCAGCGCTGGCTATTCGGGCAGCCGACTCAAAGCGCGTACCGCCAGAGGGCTCCTTGGCCAGCATGCTGAGCGAGGAGTCGAGTACAATCGCGATTTTCTCGCCTGCCTGCATTGCGGAAATCCCTGCGGCGGCTAGCGATAGCAGCGCGACGATGGCGAGCTCAAGCCAGAATTGGGGCGGAGGAGAGAACCGTTTTCGCGCGGTCATCAACTCAGGCAGCCGCCGCACGAGGAGAAAGGTTGAAATGACCACCTCGTTCGCGGTGCCCCGGTACCGGTAGGCCCACACGAGGATAGCGGCTCCCAGAGGGGCGCCAAGAAGGAGCCACGGTGCGAGAGCGCTGAAGGCGAAGCCAAAAATCGTCATACGAACAGCCCCATCTGGGTGAGGGCGCTGATGCCGGCATCGGCCGGGGCCCCGTCGGCAACGACAGAGGTGAACTGGACGCGGTGCGCGCGGCAGTGTTCCCGGATCTTTTCGGTGTGCTCGTTGAGAAGCTCGGCGTATGTGGCCCGGGACTCTGTGTCGAGCGAGAGGCCGCGCACCTCGCCGGTTTCGCTGTCAGCAATCGTAATCCCGCTTGAACGAAGATCGCCGCCGAGAGACTGGTCTGTTTTACCGAGCACCTGCACGGCGTGGACTTCCATGTTGCGGGCGCGAAATGCCCCGAGAACGGAGATGACCTGTTCGAGCGGATAGAGGAAGTCAGACAGGATAAGGCAGATGCCCGGGAAGGTGACGCGCGTTGCGGCGCGCCGAGCCTCCTCAGGCAGGTTTAATGACTGCGCCTCGGGCGTAACGAGCATCGTCGTGGCCTCGGAAAGGAATGAGGTGAGGGGCCCAAAAGCCTTGCCGCTCCAGAAACGGGGGCTGTGCGGGCCGCCAAGAACAGAGATGGTGACAGGGTCCTTGTTGGCGAGCCCGATGAACGATGCGAACGCCGAGATGTGGGAGGCGAGGTCCCATTTCTCTCGAAGCGAAGGATGCGTCATCGACCGAGAGCCGTCGATAACTATGTAGAGTGCGACGTTCTCCTCCTCAAGGTAGCGCTTGACGAGCAGCTTGTCGCTGCGGGCGAAGAGGTTCCAGTCGATGTAGCGCGGATTGTCGCCAAGCTCGTAGTTTCGAAACTCTGCGAACTCCATGCCGTGCCCGCGTCGCTGAGAGCGGTGCGAGCCCTGTCGGATGCCGTAGAAGGAGCGCCTCGTCCGGAGCGCGAATGCGCTTAAGAGACGGAGGGTTTCAGGCGAGAGCTGCATAGGCAGGGACTACTTTGCGTTTCGAACCTCCTCGATGAGGTCATCGGTGGTTACGCCGTCGGCCTCAGCTTGGAAGTTTAAGATTAGCCGGTGGCGAAGCGTCTGCTTAATGGCGCCCCTGATGTCCTCAAACGAGAGGTTGATGCGGCGGTCAAGGAGAGCGCTTACCTTAGCGGCGAGGACGAGTGACTGCGCCCCGCGCGGGCCTGGGCCAAAGCGTGCATACTTCTTGACCTTCGGCGTTGCGAACTCTGATGAGGGTGTGAGCGCCGAGATGAGCCGAACGATGACCTCGTGCATCGGGTCGGACACAACGACGTGCCGGACGATACGCTGCATCGACGCGATGTATGCGCCCGCCTCGTCGGGTGGGAACACCGGACGCAGCTCGCTCGATGAAGTGCCGGTAGTTCGCGTGAGGATCTCCTTGAGCTCTTTGGCCGAGGGTGCCGGGACCACGAGCTTCATGAGAAATCGATCGAGCTGCGCTTCGGGCAAGGGATACGTGCCCTCGTTCTCTATGGGGTTCTGCGTGGCGAGGACAAAAAACGGCTGCGGGAGCGGATAGGTCTGGTCGAGTACTGTCACCTGGCGCTCCTCCATCGCCTCAAGAAGGGAGCTTTGAGTTTTTGGCGTGGCGCGGTTGATCTCGTCAGCGAGCACGATGTTGGCGAAGATGGGGCCCTGCCGGAACACAAACCGCCGCTGTCCGCTGGCGTCATCAGTAAGGACCTGGGTGCCCGTTACATCGGAGGGCATGAGGTCTGGAGTAAACTGCACGCGCTTAAACGAGAGGCCGAGCGTCTGGGCGATAGATTTCACTAGGAGCGTTTTCCCCAAGCCAGGAACACCCTCAAGGAGTACGTGCCCCCGAGCACAAACGGATGAAACTACTCCGCGTACTATGTCGTGCATGCCGACGATTGACTTAGCGACCTCTTGTTCTATCTTGGCAAACGACGATTGGAAGTCACTCATCGCTCTATCGAGGGCGGCAGCGTCTCGGATATCAAGGTCGGTCATAGGGAGCTCTGGGAGTTGTAGTACCAGATCAATCTACTTTGCCGGCTGCGGTGTCGCAACGGTCGGTTGATCGGCCGTGCGCCGCGGTTGATATCGCTTAAGGATGAGAGCCAGCCATTTTAATCAGGCCCCTCGTAGACGAAATCAAGGCTCGAGCATCAAGCATCCCGTGGCGGCATCGGACCTGCCTCGAGCGGTCAACGAAGAGAGCGTAATTACTTTAGAAGATCGCGGTACTCGAGGGGTCTCGGCTGCTCACCGCGCTGCACGGAGCTTTGCGATCGTTAAGACTTGAGGAGTTGGGGGGTCACTTTTGCTAATTCGGGGTTGCTATTCCGGTACAGGTACACGTCACCCCCCTGGTGCGGGTTATCTCCCTAAAAACCCTTTGGTGCGGTGCTACAACCCCACAACACTTCTCCCCCCTCCTAGAGTGAAAGCTCTCTTAAGAGCGCAGCAACGGAGTCGCCATGCACCATCTACACCAGAGATGAACGCAGTACCTATGTTTAATGTCTCTTAGCCCAAGCGCTCATCCACAATTCGTGGCGTCTTCCCCGCGAGGGTGGTGGGGATTGCGCCCCGCTTGACTACTTCGATGACCAGGGCGCCTCCGTCTTCAAGCGCACGAAGCGCTGGCTCCCTCCCCAGCAGCGCAGCGCGCACCGTCTCAGCCGACGCCCCTTCCCCCTCAAATAGGATCTTAACTTGGTCCCCTTTGTTAAGACACTGAACGCGCATCTGGAACCGTTCACCGATCCCCGGCACATCACGGACAGCAGCCACCACTTGGTCAGCACTCAAAGAAACATCGCCAATGACTACCTCAAGTTCCTCAACCCGCCCCTCTAGTTCAATTACGGGGAGCGCAAGGCCGCAGCCGCATGGAGAATCAACGCGACGCACCCGGTCTCCCACGTGGTAGCGGATGAGCGGCTGTATACGCCGGTGTAGGTGTGTGACGAGGATCTCTCCCTCGTTGGCGGGCATGCCACTTACCGGGTCGACGATCTCAATAAAAACATCTCGCGCGAGAACATGATACCGCTGCGTCCGACGGAGCGCCTCACACTGCACCCCAAGCGTGCCGCACTCTACGTTCCCATACACGAGTGCGATCTCAGCCCCAAGCGCCTTCTCCATAAAGGCCCGCGTCTCAGGAGAGAGCGTCTCGCCGCCGCACAGAACGGAGGGAATCGGAGGCAGCCCGCCCTCTATCAGTCGCACCAGCGTTGAGGGCGCACTGATAATAGCTGTGGGGCGCAAGCAGGTGAGGAGCTTCACCTGCTCATCAACATCAAGAGGCAGCGTCGTCCCAAGGGGAAGGAGCGTTGCACCGAGCTTCTCAATAGCCTCATGCGCCCCAATCCAAGCGGCCAAGAGACCGCCGGGGGGAAAGATGTTTGCTATGCGGTCATCCGCCGTGAATCCAGCGAGCCGCATCGCCATCGCAAGCCCCTCCGAAACGCGATGCTGGTCGGCGAACTCACGATGAACAATCTTCCGCGCCCCGCTCGTGGCTGATGTGCTGACGACTAGCGAGCCGCGGGTGGGTCCGGTGAGGAGATCTCCGGTGCCGTCTGCGTTGACGTGCCGTCGGAGGTCATCGCCGGTTAAGATCGGAAGCGAGTAAAAGTCGTCCCAGCTCCGCACAGGACGAAGGGTGCGGGCATAAAAAGGGCTGTGTTCGGCAGCATACGCGCATAGGGCAGCGATGCTACCGAACACATCTTCGTTTAGAGTTGGCACTTTAGCGAGTTATCGATCCTCGCTTCACGCCAATGCTGCGCAGAACGTCCTTGTTCTCGCGCACTAAGGCGTAGCACTGATCCTCAACGTTATCCTTCCCAGAGAGGTCGGGCTTAGCTGGAACCGGTAGCCCAAGGTGCTGGGCGATGCTGCGCAGAATGAGGTTGTTGTAGGCGTGCAAGAAGCGGTTGTTCTCAAAGGGAGTTCCGCTTGGCAGATCTGGCCGAGCAGGAAGAGGTGCCCCAAGCTTGAGCGCAAGGTTCGTGTAGTCAAGTTGGCTGAGTAGCGCGCGCACACTGTTGTCGCTAATCACGTTGTACTTTGGCAGCTCAGGCTGAACATGCGTCAATCCCTCCTTCGCCATGATCTTCTCTTGCAGGACCTGCTCCTGTTTCAGCAGCTTATTCACCTCGCGCAGCTCCTTTGCATCAGAGACCGACACCGCAATGGCAGGCATGAGAATTTCTTTCTCTTCAGCCTGGCACATCGCACTCCAAGACAGCATCAACGTGGATACAACAAGGACGACTTTTTTCATGGTAATTATTCTCCTCGACCGATTGCAAATGTAGGGACTCGGTGATTCGCCTTGCCCGAGCCTTTGAGGGCGAGGTGTATCCCCCCCCTTTTCAATGGCTTGTAGTGTAGGGGGTGAGGGGTGTCAAGACAGTGGCTTTCCCCAATGATTGTAAGGGCAGCTTCCGTCTGGGGAGGGGTGATGCATAGGGGGGGTGCTTCGGGAGCGCTAAGCGCCGTTCCGTCGGAGAGATCTAAAAGTAGAACATCTGGGGGGCATCTAAGGAATCTACTTGTGTCGGAGATACACGAATCCTAATGAGCGCACAGCCATGAAGCGCGTCAGGCTAGAATAGAAATACGGGCCGGCGAGTATTTTCTCACTAGTAGTGACGGGGACTTGAGAAGCGAAGTCCAGAAGACTCAAGTGGAACGCCTCAAGCCTCAGCATGAGAGCTAAATCGATAAACCCCATGCAAAAGTGATAAGTCGCGAGATGCGCAGCAGTAGAATGGTGCCGTAGAATACGGGTAGCGCGTTACTCACAAGCAGATGTTCCATTGTGGACCTCTGCGTCCTCTGTGGCCCCCATTTTTGATGTACCTCCGGCACTGAGTTGCCAGCCGACCACTCGGCGGTGAACGGCGAGCTGAATTCCCTTTGCCTTTTCCCTTTTTCCCTTCCCTTGTAGCCCGGCTACGGGGGAGAAACATTCACGCCCCATCGCACGGCAGGCTTGTGAGAGATTCCCATGAGACGTGGGCCAGCGGGGACAACTCCCACCCATGCCTTTTGAGCTTCTAGTTCTCCTCAAGCTCGAGCATCAGACATCCCGTGGCGGCATCGGACCTGCCTCGACCAGTCAACGAAGAGAGCGCAATTACTTTAGTAGATCGCGGTACTCGAGGGGTATCGGCTGCTCACCCCGCTGCACGGAGCTCTTGGGCTTTGCGATCGTTAAGTCCTCAATCGACGTCTTAGCCTGGGCCTCCTGAGAGCTCTTCTCAAGGCTCGAGTCCCCGCCGGTAAATCGCTGGTCGACCTGTTCCTCGCGGGCCTCAATCTTTGACTCGTTGAAGGACTGGTTCGCCCCAAGCCCTGGTCCGGGGTCTCGGTCTGAGAAGCCGCCTTCCTTCGGCGGCGCGTTGCGATCGGGCATCGCGGAGCGATCGCCGGAACTGTCGCGCTTGCCATCTTTCTTGCTTGAAGACTCCGGGCTCTCCTGCGGCTTGTCGCTGTTAGATGCCTGTCCTTCCTGTGAGGTAGCCTCGTCCCCTACCCCATCATCTTTTTTTTGCTCGGTAGGGCTGCCTTGTTGGGCGCTGCTCTGTGCGTCCTTGGTGTTGCCCTGCTCCTCTTTCTTTGAGCGGCTCTCTCCACTTTGCTCGCCAGAGCCCTTCTGGTTCTGCTTATCGGATTGGGAACGGGTTGAGCTTTGTGCCCCTGCTCCCTTCTCGCCACTTTTGTCACCCTGGGGCTGTGATTTGCCCTGCCCCTCTTTTCCCTGCTGCGTCTGCTCCTTCTGGGTGCCGGCAGAAGATGAGCCATCTGCCTGCTCTTTTTGCTGCTCCTGGTCGAGTTGCTGCTCTAGCTGGTTGAGTGCGCTGCTGAGCTTCTCAAGGTCCTGTTGAGATGAATCTCCCTTAGCTGCACGCCCTGAGCCCTGCGACTGGCCCTGAGAGCCGCCCTCGCCGCCCTGCGAGGAGCTACTTTCGCTTCCCTGCTCGCCGCGCTCCGAGCGAGAGCCTCCAGGTTTTTTCTCTCCGCCCTCCTTGCCGCCAGAGCCGCTGCCTTGAGAGGCGCCATCTCCCTGCCCTTGCCCCTCGCCCTTGCTTTCATCGGTGCCAGGTTTCTGTCCGCCCTTGCCCTTGCCGTCACCCGAGCCTTCGCCCTGTGAGCCTTGGCCCTGTGAACCTCCGCCTTGCTGCTCCTGCTGCGAATCGCCCGAGGCTGACTGCTCTCCGTCGCCAGATTGGGAACCGCCGCCTCCTTGCGACTCCTTCTCCTGTGTCCCCTGCTCGCTCCTTGAGCCGCCATCTTTGTTGCTGTTGCCCGAATCTTCCTTGGGTGCCCCCGATCCGGAGCCACCCTGTTCGCCCTGCTTCTCATTCTGTTGTTTGTCGCCGCTCGATTGGGAGCTTTCGTTGTTGTCTTGCGGCGGCGGCTTCCCGCCCGTCGTATCGTTGCTGCGCTCCTCCTGCGCAGATGGCTGCTTCTGCTGCTCCTGGCGCTGCGCTGAAGGCACCTTCGGTTTCGGTGTCGGCGTGGGAGGCTGGCCCTTTGAGGAAGCCGGTTGCTGCGGAACGTTACGGGCTGGCCGCGAGGCCTGCTCATTTTTGAGAATGGTATCAACGTCATCACCGCGCCCGCCCATTTCGCTCAGCGCCTGTGATACCTCGTCGCGCGTGCGATTAAGCTCATCTCGCAGCTGCTCAACGTTCTCCGGGGCTTCCCGTATGGCCTCGACGAGATTGAGAGCCTGCTCTCGCAGTGGCGCGGGCAGTGACGGGTTTTCTGAGACGATCGATTCGATGTTGTCGGCTATTGCGAACTGGGGCGGCACCGGACGGAAGGTGACAAGCAGCAGGAAGACCGCAGCAAGAAGGGGGGTCAGGATGCGCGCCCGGCGCTCTGACGGCGAGAGCGTGAGAGGGGCTATCTCTTGCGCGGGCGGGGCCGACACAAGGATGGCGGAGAGCTGGTGGGCGATAAGCTGGGCATGAGGCCCGCCGCCCTGGTCGGTGGAAGCCTGAAGGTGCAAGAGCGCGCCGACTCGATCGCCGGTCGGGAGGGTCCTGTCGAGGAGGAGCGCTGCCTCAGCGGCAGAAACAGAGAGGGGTCGGACGGCGTCCCTAAAGACTGCGGCGAGGCAGGCCACAACGAGCGCGCAGGCGCCGAGGGCGATGCCTGGTGGGTAGAGGGCGACGGAAACTGCGATGACGGCGGCGCCGCACGCGGCTGTGGTGCCGATCAGTACGAGCGCGATTCTGCGGTTGCGCGCTTCGCGCGCCATGACATCAAGTAGCAGCTTGGAGATTGGATGCTCCATATCTGCGCTACGGAACCGGGGTGGAGGTGGGGGCCTCGGTTGGTGCCGAAGCGCCGCCGCCGCGCTGGAACTCGTTCACCGCATTGTTGTGGTCAAAGAGTGTATCAGAGAAGACGTGACGGCCCTTTCCGTTTCCGACGAAGTAGAGATAGCTGGACCGCTCTGGAAAAAGCGTTGCGCTGAGCGCACTGCGGCCTGGGTTCGAGATCGGCCCAGGAGGGAGACCAGGGATGACGTAGGTGTTGTACGGCGTCGGGCGCTGCAGATCTTCCTTTGTTATGTTTCCGTTGAAGTTTTCGATCCCGTAGATAACTGTCGGGTCTGCCTGGAGCTTCATCCCTAGCTGCAGGCGGTTGAAGAAAACACCCGCTATTTTCGGCTGCTCATCGACGTTCCCAGACTCTTTCTCGACGATCGAGGCAAGAGTCACGACCTCGTGCCTTGAGCGACCAACAAGCCTGAGGCGATCCTCCCATTCGGGCGACCAGTGGGAGTCAAACTGCCCCTTCATTGCGGTGATGACCTTTCTTGCAGGGGTGTTGCGGGGAAATTGGTACGTCTCGGGGAAGAGGTACCCCTCAAAAGACGCCGCCGGCACGTTGAGCTGTTTTATGAGCTCCTGGTCGGAGAGCGCCGCGTTGAATTCCGCAGCCGTCGTGATTCCGGCGGCCTCAAAGAGGGGGCCCATATCAAGAGCGCGTGTGCCCTCCTTGATGGTGGCACGCCGAAGGAGCATCTCGCCCCGAACGATCTTTGCGAGAATCTCTTCAGGGGTCATCGACGGAGATAGTTCGTACTCTCCAGCCTTGAGGTCCTTGTCGAGCTCCTTGAATCGGGCGATGGCCCGCAGCGACAGGGCCGTCCGCACGAGACCCTTGGACTCAAGCTCCTTTGCGAACTCACGGAAGCTCTTCTCTGGAGTGACTTCGATCAGCACCGTTTGGGTGTCCCCTGGCTTGGCAGGGTCCAGAAGGTAGTATTCCAGCACACGATACGACACGCCGACAACGGCGAGCAGCACGAAGACGTAGAGGAAGGTGAGAGCTATCCTACGCAGCACGGTTAGGGCCTCGGGGTTCAGTTACGTTCAAAGTATCGCTCAAGGATAAGGCACGCAGCCAGCGCGTCGACATCCTTTGAGGTGTCGCCTCCCGCCTGCGCCAGGCGCTGGACAGCCTCCTGCGACGAGAACGACTCATCAACGTATACAATCTTGATCGGGGACCTCTTCGCAAGACGACGAACGAACGACTCGATCGAATCACAGATAGCCGTGCGGTCCCCGTCAGGCCCCAGAGGCAGCCCAGCCACCAGCAGCGCAGCCTTGCGCTCGTTGATAAGCTTTAAGATCTCCTGCTCTGCCTTGTACTTGGCGCGCGGCCATACGGCGACTGGGAACGGAATCCGCACCGAGTCATCGGCCACGGCGCAGCCGACTCGTATTGTGCCAATATCAAGAGCGATGACCACCATGGTAGCAATGAGTATAGCTGGCGGCACGGCTGCTCTCTAGCCCGCTTCGGCCCAGGGCGGAACAATCATGTGCTAAATTCTTCACTTAGGGCGGACGCAACGGTGCGAAAGCGCCAGAAGGTACAGATTGCCGTCCCAGGAGCCGATCCGCGAGGTAAGCATGCACGTTCCTACGGGCGTGGGGGATACGGATGCCCTCAAGGCTCTTATGGCCCTCCTGGATTAGTATTATCCCCAGGCCGACAGGCGGGCGGTCGCCCCCAAGGATTTCGCGAAGTCTCTTAAATTGAGTCGCCCGAGCGAGGAGGCAGATTCGCAGGGCCGTGAGCGGCCAGATGGGAAGGCAAGGCCCCCCCTCGATCAACCCAAGCGTTCCGGGGGCGCACGCGATGCCCCGGGAGTAGCAGGGACAAAGCGTAGCTGCCCCGGGGCTTGGATTCGCCCATCCGATCGAGCAGGCGCTCGCCCTCGGGGTGCTTGCATGCCGTAAGAACCAGGGGAGGAGCCAG